>NZ_JBKGUA010000012.1:0-201030 GCF_046543485.1 Paraburkholderia sp. EG304
ACGTAGCGCGTGACGAGATCGCCATTGGCGATGACCATTTGCGTGAGCAGGCTGGCTGCTTTTGCGCCGACCACGATCGGGTCGAAGCGAATCAGCGGCGTGCCCGCAGCGACGGTGTCGCCTTCCTGGACCAACGGCATGAAGCCCTCGCCGCGCAGCAACACGGTGTCGAGCCCGATATGCAGCAGCACCTGCAGACCGTTGTCGCCGGTGATCGTTGTCGCGTGGCACGAGCTATGGAGTTGCGTGACCTTGCCGGCAAGCGGCGATAGCAGTTCATCCGAGGTCGGATCGATCGATATGCCATCGCCGACCATTTTCTGCGCGAAGACCGGATCGGGCACGCTGTCGAGAGGAACCAGTACGCCCGACAGTGGCGCCATCAACTCGATGCGCTGGGGACGCTGAGGAGCTTTCATCGCCAAGACTCCTTGTACATTGACGCTCGCCTGCGGTGGTTCGACTCGAGCCGCGTGAGCGCGACATTGATACGTGCGGTCGGCACCATTGCCGGTTACGCCGCTTACCCACTTGAGCGGCGCACGTTGCAAAAGCTCGGTGACAGAAGCTCGAAAAATCCAACAAGGTCGCGCACGTCGCCCGTATGCGCAAACTGCTGCTTACCCCTCGATGCGATTGTTCTCACCGGAAAGCCTCGGCAGTCTGATTTCGTTTGTGCGTGACCTGTCGGCTTTCAGGATGGTTGCCGCGCTGTTTGCGTATGTCGGCCGCCTCGCGCCAGTGGGCGACCGCACGCACCGTGGTTCCGGAAAAAGGACCCGGAAAGCGCTCTGAAAGAGAGCATATGTTACTGAGCGCAGATTGCAAGACGAGACGATTTCCGAAATGGATCTCCTAAGTTTTCCGAATTTGCGGCGGGACACGGGCGCTGCAATTTATTGATTGGCGTGTGGCGCAGTTTTACTTCGGTGTTTTATACGCTTAGCGAAGCGGCGGCGTCTGCTTCGTCTGCAACCACATTCACCGTGTCGAACTCGATAAGCAATTCCGCGCCCAATGAGGCGCTGACGGATGCAATCGGCATATTGGAACGGTTTTCTTTCCCGAAATACGATTTTTCGAGCGCATCGAGCGCGCGTTGATAATCCGGGGACTGGAAATCCGTCAGTGTCTTTACTTCATAAATGATGTTCTGAATGAGGAAATCGTTTGCAAGGCAGCGCGTTGCGCCGTTGAATCGAACGCGAACGCGGTCTTTCCTGTTGTCGAACATCAGGGCAAGCTCAACGATGCCTGCCTCACGGTCCGTTGAGATGCCCATCAAATACCGATACCGCGTTGGCAGCCCGATGCAAGCGCTGCGGCGCGACTTACGAGATCTTGTAACTTCGTGGAAGACTGTCAACGAAACGCGTCACGCCGCTGATGACGAACGCTTTCCTGCTGGCGCATATGAAAGAGGCTACGCGGTCGTTTCGGCCGTTAGCGGATATCGCCGCCCGCGCATTGTTCAGCCACACCTTCTAGTCTTTTCATCGGACGACTCTTTTTCCAACGTGAGACCACGCCTAAAGTGTCAGGCTTCAATCTGGCATCAGGGTCATCATGCAAATCGATACACCTACGACTTCTGCGTCCCTGCAAGGGAATTCAACGTCCGCAGGTCAATGGCTATCCGTCATCGCCGTTGCGGTAAGCGCGTTCGCGTTCGTCACGGCCGAGTTTTTGCCCGTCGGTCTGTTGCCACAGATCGCACACGACCTCGGCGTGTCGACTGGTGTCGCTGGTCTGATGGTCACCACGCCCGGCGTAATGGCCGCAATACTGGCGCCGACGCTGATCGTCAGCGCGGGCCGCATGGACCGCCGGTACGTTTTCCTGCTCCTCACCGCGGTACTGTTGATCGCGAACGTCGTGTGCGCGATCGCACCGAACCTCGCGATCATGCTGGTAGGACGAGCTCTGCTCGGCGGCGCGCTGGGTGGCTTCTGGACTCTGGCGACGGCGGCGGCTCCTCGACTCGTGCAAGCAAAGGATGCCGCCAAAGCAACCGCGACCATTCTGACCGGCGTGACCTGCGCAACCGTGATCGGCGTGCCGCTCGGGACGTTCATCGCGTCGTTTGCATCGTGGCGGATGGCGTTCGCCGCGACCGCGGGGCTCGTGTCGCTCGCGTTGCTGGCGCAGGCGTTCCTCGTGCCTTCGTTGCCGTCGGCATCGGCGTTGCGGATCGCCGATTTCAAAACGCTGCTTCGCCGGCCGCATACGAGGTTGAGCATGGTGATGGTCGCGCTCGTCTTCGGCGCGCATTTCTCGACCTACACGTACATCGCTCCGCTGCTCGAACACGACTTCTCGTTGAGCGCCATCACGCTGTTGCTGTTCGGATTCGGTCTGATCGGTTTCTTCTCGAATGCGTTGGCGTCGATGGTGATTTCGGACCATCTGAAGAAATCCGTCGCCGCAATGGTTCTGCTGCTATTGGGCGCGATGTCGTCGATGTTGCTGCTCGAGCATTCGCCGATCGGCGAGACTGCGGGGATGCTGCTGTGGGGAATCGCGTTCGGAGCGCTGCCGCTTTGCTTTAGCGTATGGATTCAGCGCAGCACGACGGACCTGCCCGAAGCGGGGTCGGCTATGTTCGTGAGCATCATCCAGGTGGCGATTGCGGCGGGCTCGGCAGTGGGAGGCACTATTGTCGACCGGGCGGGAATTCACGCCGACTTCACGTTGGGACTTGGACTCGCGCTACTCGGTCTCGTCACACTGCAACGGCTTGCCGTGCTGGAGCGACCGGCCGCTGCGTCTTCTCTTGAGTGCGCGTGCGATGCGTCGGTTGACTGACGCAGCGGAACAGATACGGCGCGAGGCTCGCCAGGCGAGCGACGAATCCGTCACCCAGCCGTCTTCACGATTCTGGGTTGAAACGGCGCGTTGAGTTGCACGTCGCCAGCGGCCTCGTTGCGGGCAGCGCTCGTCGACAGATAGCGCAAACAGCACACGCGCAGAAACGACGCGAAATTCAACGGCTCTTCGCCGCGCAATGCGATCAGTTCGTCGTGAAGCTTCACGACGAACTGGGTCGTCGTCACGTCCTCGCGGCTGGCGATTTCCTGGAGCACGTCCCAGAAGAGATTTTCGAGCCTCACGGTGGTCACGACGCCGTGAATGCGTAGCGCGCGCGTACGCGACTCGTAGTGGATCGGATCAGCGTTGACATAGACGTTGCACATACGGTCAGCCTTTCTCGCAAGTGATGACGTCGCAGGACGCGAAGCGCGCGGCGCGGTCGCTCATGCCGTCGTGATCGAGCGTAACACGGCTGCTCGCCCGCGATGCCGCGCTTCGGTCCTGCGCTCCTTCAATGCGCGATGCGCGTGCCGAGCAGCGCAAGGAATTGCGCGATCCAGTTCACGTGCGAAGTCCATGCGGGCGCGGTGACGAAGTTCTCGTCGGTGATCGCGTCGGGCCAGTCGAGCGCCACGTACTCCGCGCCCGCCAGCTTCACCTCGGGCGCGCAGGCCGGATACGCGGAGATGCGCCGGCCTTCGATCACGCCCGCCGCAGCCAGCAGTTGCGCGCCGTGGCAGACCGCGGCGATCGGTTTCTTCGCTTCGGCGAATTGGCGCACCCAGCCGATCACCTTGTCGTTGAGCCGCAGATACTCGGGGGCGCGGCCGCCGGGCACGAGCAGCGCGTCATATTGCGCGGGGTCGACCGATGCGAAATCGGTGTTCAGCGTGAAGTTATGTCCGCGCTTTTCGGTGTAGGTCTGATCGCCTTCGAAGTCGTGGATCGCGGTGCGAATCGCGTCGCCTGCGCGCTTGTCGGGTGCAACGACGTCCACCTTATGACCGACTGCCCCCAGTGCCTGAAACGGCACCATCAGCTCATAGTCTTCGACGAAATCACCGGCGATGATAAGAATGCGCTTCGACATGCTTCGTGTCCTCTCGAATCGGGTTGGGAAAGGCGAGGCGGACGCGCTATCGCGGTATGCGCAAAGCGGCCGTTGACAAGCAATATAGCGATCGACGCAGTGGGCGGGGTAATAAGCGGCTAAATGCCGACCAGGGATTTCACCGAGCTGAACGCACTTCAGCCCTCAGGCGAAAGAAAAAGAGTCGCGCTCGATTCGAGCGCGACTCTTTCGTCATTGGAAAGGTCTGCTCAACCACGCAGATTCGACACACATCGCTGCAGCACCTTGCGCAGCGTATCGACCGGGATTTCCGTGACTCCGTCCAGCATCGACGCTTCGAGCGTGTCGATCGCCGCATCGCATTCCTTCAGTACCCGGCGACCTTCGTCGGTCAGAAACAGATGAATCAGCCGGCCGTGCGTAGGATGTCCAGCGCGTCCGACCCAACCGTTGGCCTCCATGGTCTTGACAACTTCGTTGGCCGACTGCGGCGTGATGAACGAGCGTTCGGCGAGTTTTGCGTTGGTCATCGCGCCGCTGGCGCTGATCACGGAGAGCGCGGTGAATTGAGGCAAGGTCAGCCCGAATTCACCCAGCACATCGATCAAACTGCGTTTGAGCAGGCGGTCCAGTTGGCCGACCACGTAGGAAACGCGGGCTGGTGGGGCACCGGTTTTCGTTGAACCGGCCTGTTTGGCAAGGGGCGTTCGCCGCTTCTCCATTGTCTTGATCATTATCACGTTGCCTTAGGTGTTTCTACCAGGCATATCATATTCTACTTTCAATATCAGGCATCCTGAGACTAGACTCATCGTCAATTCCGGGGGTGCTATGGAAGGGGTTCTGATAAGTGACGCAAAGATCATTGTCGGAAATCTTCTCCTTCCCATGGCCGCTTCGTCGAACGGCGAAGCGTAGCTTGCCACCGGTAATTCAATCAAAGGTCAAGGAGACTTCATGTCAAGTGTTGCTAATCGGTCCAGTGCCGTGGGCTCCAGTACTGCACTAACGTTGGCATTGTGCTTTCTCGTGGCGGTGCTGGAGGGTATCGACCTGCAGTCCACCGGCGTTGCGGCGCCTCGGATGGCGCACGAGTTCGGCTTGTCGGTCGGCCAGTTGGGGCTCGCTTTCAGCGCCGGGATGTTGGGGCTTTTGCCGGGCGCGATGATCGGCGGCAGACTCGCCGACAGAATCGGCCGCAAGCGCGTTCTAATGATCTCGATGGCGGTATTCGGCATCTTCTCGATCGCGACCGCGCAGGTCTGGAGCTTCGAAAGTCTGCTGATTGCTCGCCTGCTGACGGGTATCGGGCTTGGCGGCGCGATGCCGAACCTGATCGCGTTGTCTTCCGAGGCGGTCGATCCGCGTCACCGCAACACGGCGGTCAGCGTCATGTATTGCGGCATGCCGGTCGGCGGCGCGCTTGCGGCATTGATCGCCGTGCTGAGCGCGGGTGCTACTGCGTGGCGCCATATCTTCTACGTGGGCGGAGTCGGACCGCTGATCATCATTCCGCTGCTGATCGCGTTGCTGCCTGAGTCGCGCGAATTCGCCGCCGAGTCGCGGGAATCGACCAAAGCGGACAAACCGCTGCTTTCGACGCGCGCAGTCCTGTTCGGCGAGGGGCGCGCCGCGGCGACGATCGGTATCTGGATCAGCTTCTTCTGCACGCTGATCGTTCTTTACTTCCTGCTGAACTGGTTGCCTTCGTTGACCGTCGGGCGCGGCATGAGTCGTTCGCAGGCTGGGATCGCGCAGATCTTTTTCAACGTCGGCAGCGTGATCGGCGTGCTCGGCATCGGTGTGCTGATGGACCGGTTCAGACAAGGCCTGTCAGTCACGGCAGTCTATGCGTGCATCGTCGGTGCATTGATCGCGCTTTCGCAGGTCGCCAGCATCGAGACGTTATCCGTTGCCGTGCTGTTTGCCGGCATGGGCGTCGTCGGCGCGCAGTCGATGCTGTATGCGCTGTCCGCCGCGAGCTATCCGACCAGTGTGCGAGGTACGGGCGTCGGCGCCGCGGTGGCGGTGGGACGCGTCGGTTCGATCGTCGGCCCCGCTGCCGCAGGGCAATTGCTGTCGATGGGAAAGAGTTCGGCCCTCGTTATCGGCGCGAGCGTGCCGGTGACCATCATCGCGGCGATTACGGCATTGCTCGTCATTCGCTCCAACACCGCGAAACGCTAAGTATTCGTTGATGGACCGAGATGGCCCGGCGCTTTCGCGCCGGGCCATTTTTCATGCGTCATTCGCGATTCGTCATGCGTCGGCCCGCAAGCCGAGCAAGCTGACCGCATTCTCTTTCAGAACGAGCGGCTTCACTTCGGGCTTGATGTCGAGCGTGTCGAAGTCCGCCAGCCAGCGGTCGGGGCGGATCAGCGGGAAGTCGGACGCGAACAGCACCTTGTTGCGCAACAGCGTATTCGCATACTTGACCAGCTCGGGCGAAAAGTACTTCGGCGACCAGCCCGACAGATCGATATACACGTTCGGCTTATGCAGCGCGATCGACAGCGCCTGCTCCTGCCACGGCCAGGACGGATGCGCGATCACGATCTTCATGTCGGGAAAATCGGCGGCGACATCGTCGAGGTAGATCGGCTCCGAATACTTGAGACGCAAGCCGCCGCCGCCGCGCATGCCCGAGCCCATGCCCGAATGTCCGCTGTGAAAAACCGCCGGCAGCCCGTACTCGGCGATCACTTCGTATAGCGGGTACGCCATGCGGTCGTTGGCGAAGAAGCCCTGCATCGTAGGGTGAAACTTGAAACCGCGCACGCCGTGCTCGTCGATGAGCCGCCGTGCTTCTCGCGCGCCGAACTTGCCTTTATGCGGATCGATGCTGGCGAACGCGATCATGATGTCGGAGTTGTTCTGTGCGAACTCCGCGACCTCTTCGTTCGAAATGCGACGGCGCCCGATGTTCGATTCGCAGTCGACGGTAAACATCACGAAGCCGATCTTGCGCTCCCGATAGTGCTCGATCGTTTCGGGAATGGTCGGGCGGCGCCCTTGTTTGAGCACGGTGCCGAAGTACTTGTCGGCGGCTTCGTCGAATTCTTTTGCAAACAGGTCTGGCGGTTGGCAGCACGACACCTCGGCATGCACGTGAGTGTCGATGGCCTTCAGTTGATCGATGTTCAATGGCGTCTCCTATGTGTAATCAAGGCTGATGCGTCAGGCTGCGCGAAGATTGCGCACGCACGTCAACAGCAGGTCTTTCAGCATCTGTGAACCGTGTTCATCGATTTCGCCTAGCATCGATTGCTCGATTCTGTCGGCGGCACCGTCGCACTGAGCCAGCAATGTTTCGCCGGCCCGCGTCAGCGACAGCAGCCCGACGCGACGGTTGAACGGATCGGCGACACGCGTGACCAATCCGTTCGCTTCCATCGATTTGACGACCGCGCTGGCCGCTTGCGGCGTGATCAACGAGCGCTGCGCGAGCTGCGCGTTCGATGAACGCGCGCGCGCCCGCAGCACCGACAGCGCCGTGTATTGCGGCAACGTCAGACCATGCGACGCAAGCGCTTCGGAAAGCTGCCGCGTGAGGATCTTGTCGAGCTGCCCGGCCAGGTAGGTCAGACGCACCGGAGCGGCAGCATGTCTTCGATCGCGCACGCTGCGCCGCGCCGTGGCGCCTGGCGTGATTTCGGACCCTGACGGCTTTCTCTTGATCGTCGGCATAGGCGGTTAGGGGTTTTTACCAAGACCTCTACATTGTACTTTACTTATCAGGTCGCCTGATATTAAATTGCACTCAGGCCGCGAGGGCGGCATTGATACGGAGATGCAGATGAGTTACGAAGGACGCTGGAAAACGGTCAAGGTCGCGGTGGAAGGCGGAATCGCCTGGGTCACGTTCAATCGTCCGGAAAAGCGCAATGCGATGAGCCCGACGCTGAACAAGGAAATGATCGACGTTCTCGAAACGCTCGAACTCGACGCCGAAGCCCAGGTTCTCGTGCTGACGGGCGAAGGCAGCGCGTGGACGGCCGGCATGGACCTGAAGGAATATTTCCGCGAAGTGGACGCGGGTCCGGACGTGCTGCAGGAGCGGATTCGCCGCGACGCGAGCCGCTGGCAATGGCAATTGCTGCGCATGTACTCGAAGCCGACCATCGCGATGGTCAACGGCTGGTGCTTCGGCGGCGGTTTCTCGCCGCTGGTCGCCTGCGATCTGGCGATCGCCGCGGACGAAGCCGTGTTCGGCCTGTCCGAAATCAACTGGGGCATTCCGCCGGGCAACCTCGTGAGCAAGGCGATGGCCGATACTGTCGGGCATCGTGAAGCGCTGTACTACATCATGACGGGCGACACCTTCACGGGTCCGCAAGCCGCGAAGATGGGTCTCGTCAACAAGAGCGTGCCGCTCGCGCAACTGCGTGACGAAACGATCGCGCTCGCGGCGAAACTGCTGAACAAGAACCCGGTCGTGCTGCGCAACGCCAAGCATGGCTTCAAGCGCTCGCGCGAACTCACGTGGGAGCAGAACGAAGACTACCTGTACGCGAAGCTCGACCAGGCGAATTATCGCGATCCGGAAGGCGGCCGCGAACAGGGCCTGAAGCAGTTCCTCGACGACAAGAGCATCAAGCCGGGCTTGCAGAGCTACAAGCGCTAAGCGGCGCACTTCAGCGCTACGACTGAGGAGACGAACATATGCATCAAACGAACCTGTTGATTGGCGGCGCGAAACGTGCCGCGTCGAACGGCAAGACTTTCGAGCGTATCAATCCCGCGACGGGCGCAGTGGCCACCCGCGCCGCGGCGGCCACCGTCGAGGACGCCGATGCGGCCGTCGCCGCCGCGGCGCGCGCGTTCCCGGCATGGGCGGCGCTCACGCCTACTGAGCGCCGCAAACGCCTGCTCGCCGCCGCCGACCGCATGGACGCGCGCACGCCCGAGTTCATCGCGATCGGCGCGGCCGAAACGGGTGCGATGGCCAACTGGTACGGCTTTAACGTGATGCTCGCGGCCAACATGCTGCGCGAAGCCGCGGCGATGACGACGCAGATCGACGGCGCGGTGATTCCTTCGGACGTGCCGGGCAGCCTCGCGATGGCCGTGCGTCAGCCGTGCGGCGTCGTGCTCGGCATGGCGCCGTGGAACGCGCCCGTGATTCTCGCGACGCGTGCACTCGCGATGCCGCTCGCGTGCGGCAATACGGTCGTGCTGAAGGCGTCGGAAGGCTGTCCCGGCGTGCATGCGCTGATCGGCGAAGTGCTGAACGACGCGGGTCTCGGCGAAGGCGTCGTCAACGTGCTCACGCATGCGCCGGAAGATGCGCCCGCGATCGTCGAGCGACTGGTCGCGAATCCCGCCGTGAAGCGCGTGAATTTCACCGGGTCGACGCGAGTCGGCCGCATCGTCGCGGAGCTGTCGGCGCGCCATCTGAAACCCGCGCTGCTCGAACTGGGCGGCAAGGCGCCGGTGCTCGTGCTAGACGACGCGGACCTCGACGCTGCCGTCGAAGGTATCGCGTTCGGCGCGTTCTTCAATCAAGGGCAGATCTGCATGTCGACGGAACGCGTGATCGTCGATCGCAAGGTTGCCGATGCGTTCGTCGAGAAGCTCGTCGCGAAAGCGCGCACGCTGAAGGCAGGCGATCCGACCCAACCGGGCTCGATTCTCGGCACGCTGGAGAGCGAAGCGGCCGCGCGGCGCATTCGGGCGCTCGTCGAAGATGCCCGCGAAAGGGGCGCGAAGCTGCCGCTCGGTTGCGAGGTGAACGGCGCGATCATGCAGCCGGTGATCGTCGAGAACGTTACTCGCGAGATGAAGCTCTATGCCGACGAATCGTTCGGCCCGGTGGTGACGGTGCAGCGCGTGGACGGCGACGAAGAGGCGCTGACGGTCGCCAACGACAGCGAGTATGGATTGTCGGCGGCCGTGTTCAGCCGCGATATCGGACGCGCGATGAACGTCGCGAAACGCATCGAATCGGGCATCTGCCACATCAATGGCCCGACCGTGCACGACGAGGCGCAGATGCCGTTCGGCGGCGTGAAGGCAAGCGGTTATGGGCGCTTCGGCAGCAAGGCGTCGATCCCGGAGTTCACCGAGTTGCGCTGGATCACGGTGCAGACGAGCCCGCGTCACTATCCGATCTAGGCGTCGGCTCACGGCCGCAATGCCCTGCGGATAGGAAAAGCGATACAACCAACATGGGACCAGAGTAAGCGCTAAAGCGCTAACTCTGGTCGACATAGGAGACAGGTTTTGGAATCGGAGCACAGCCACGCAAGCTCTCTGGCGACCGGCTACCGGAGCGTCGCCATCGGAGCGCCTTCCTCGCGGATCGAGAAACGCGGCGACTGCTGGTACCTCGAGTCACTTGAACCTCTGGGCCCGTTTCCGGAGCGTTTTACCGACCGCTTGCTGAGCGGCGCACGCGCGCATCCCGACCGGCTGCTCGTCGCACGACGCGATGCCAATGGCGCGTGGCAAGGCATCACCTATGCGCAAATGCTCGAGCGCGCGCGTGCGATCGGGCAGGCGCTGCTCGACCGCGATCTCAGCGCGGACCGCCCGTTGGTGATCCTGTCGGGCAACAGCGTCGAACATATGCAGCTCGCACTCGGCGCGATGTGGGCGGGTATCGCTTATGCACCGGTGTCGCCGGCCTATTCGCTGATGTCGGGCGATTACGGAAAGCTGCGCCATGTCCTGGAACTGCTCAAACCGGGTCTGGTCTACGCGGACGATATCGGCGCATATACGACGGCGCTCGATGCCGCGCTGGGCAGCGAAGTCGAACGTGTCAGCGCGGCGGCTGCGCCAAACGCGACGCGCTTCGACGCATTGCTCGACACGGTCCCGCGCGACGTCGACGCGGCCAATGCGCGCGTGAATGGCGACACGATTGCGAAGTTCCTGTTCACGTCCGGCTCGACGAACCTGCCGAAAGCCGTGCCGACCACGCATCGCATGCTGGGCGCAAACCAGCAGATGCTGCTTGAAACCTTTCCGCAGTTCGGCATCGAGCCGCCGGTCCTCGTCGACTGGCTGCCGTGGAATCACACGTTCGGCGGCAGCCACAACGTCGGCATCGTGCTGTACAACGGGGGCACCCTCTATATCGACGACGGCAAACCCGTGGCCGGCAAGTTTGACGAGACGCTGCGCAATCTGCGTGAGATCGCGCCGACCATCTACTTCAACGTGCCGAAGGGTTGGGAAGAACTGACCATCGCGCTGGAAAAGGATGCGGTGCTGCGCGAGCGGTTTTTCTCGCGCGTGAAGATGTATTTCTTCGCGGGCGCCGGTCTGTCGCAGGCGGCGTGGGAGCGTCTCGAGCGCGTGACGCTCGAACATTGCGGAGAACGCATCCGCATCATGGCCGGGCTCGGCATGACCGAGACCGCGCCGTCGTGTCTGTTCACGACGGGACCGATATCGTGCGCCGGCTATATCGGCTTGCCGCCGCCGGGGTGCCAGGCCAAGATCGCGCCCGTCGATGGCAAGTTCGAAGCGCGCTTTCGCGGCCCTCACGTGATGAGCGGTTACTGGCGCGCATCGCCGGCGTTGCAAAGCAGCGTGTTCGATGACGAAGGCTACTACCGCACCGGCGACGCCGTGCGTTTCGTCGACCCGCAACGCCCCGAACTGGGCCTGATGTTCGATGGCCGCATCGCGGAAGACTTCAAGCTGGCCTCGGGAACCTTCGTCAGCGTTGGGCCGATGCGCGCGCGCATCATCAGCGAAGGAGCGCCCTACGTTCAGGATGCCGTCATCACGGGGATGAATCGTGACGAAGTCGGCGTGATGATTTTTCCGCGCCTCGACGCGTGTCGCGCATTGGCGGGTTCGCCCGCGGATGCGAGCGCGGAGGAGGTGCTCAACACGGCCGCCGTGCGCAACTTCTTCAGCGAACTCGTCACGCGGCTGAATCGGAATGCGACGGGCAGTGCGTCGTTCATTGCCCGCATGCACCTGCTGAGCGTGCCGCCGTCGCTCGACCTCGGCGAGATCACCGACAAAGGCTCGATCAATCAGCGCGCCGTGCTCCAGCACCGCGCGGCGCTCGTCGAAGCCATGCACGAAGCCGACGCAGCCGACGCGACGGTGATCCATGCGCGCAAAGGCAGCTAGTCCGGGGACGGGAAGAAATGACGTTGACTTATCAGGCACCGCTGCGCGACATGCGCTTCGTAATGGACGAGTGGCTCGATGCCGGGTCGTGGTGGCGAGATGTGCCGGACTGGCAGGATCTCGACTCGCAGACGGCGCAGCAGGTGTTGGAAGAAGCGGCGCGCTTCGTCGAGGAGCGCATCGCACCGCTGAACGCGAGCGCGGATCTTGAAGGATGTCGTTTCGACGCAGGCACGGTCACGATGCCCGCGGGCTTTCGCGAGTCCTACGCGGAGTTCGTCGAAGCGGGTTGGCCGACGCTGTCGCTCGACACCGGGCACGGCGGACAGGGCCTGCCGCAGCTTCTCGACGTCGCACTTCAGGAGATGCTCGCGGGCGCCAATCATGCGTGGCTGATGTCGCCTGGGCTCACGCACGGCGCGACGGCATGCTTGCAGACGCATGGCAGCGAACGCGTGAAAGCGGAATTGCTGCCGAAAGTCGCGAGTGGCGAGTGGCTATCGACGATGTGTCTGACCGAGCCCCAGGCCGGCAGCGATGTCGGCCTGATCCGTTCGCGCGCGGCAGAAGCGCCGGGCACCGACGGATATTTCATCGACGGCAGCAAGATCTTCATCAGCGGCGGCGCGCACGATCTGACGGAGAACATCGTTCATCTGGTGCTCGCCCGTTTGCCCGATGCGCCATCCGGTACCAAAGGGTTGTCGCTGTTCGTCGTGCCGGAATGGCTTGACGACGCCGATGGTGGGCGCTCGCGCAATGGTGTCCATTGCGAAGGCATCGAAAAGAAAATGGGCCTGAAGGGCAGCCCGACTTGCACGATGCGCTTCGAGCGCGCATTCGGCTGGCTCGTCGGTGAGCCGCATCGCGGCCTCGCCTGCCTGTTCGTGATGATGAATGCGGCACGCCTGCAGGTTGCGATGCAAGGCCTCGGGCATGCGCATACCGCATGGCAACGCGCGCATGCTTACGCGCAGGAACGCGCGCAGATGCGCACGGTCAGCGTGCCGCCCGGCGCGAGCGTCGCGGCGGGGCAGGCTGCGCCGATTGCGTTTCATCCGGCCATGCGGCGGATTCTGCTGGAGCTGCGAGCGATCGTCGAAGGCGAGCGCGCGATCGGCTACTGGACCGCGCATTGGCTCGACATCGCCGCGCATCATGCCGATGCGACCGAGCGGGAACGCGCGGCACAGCTCGCATCGCTGCTCACGCCGGTTGCGAAGGCGTTCTTTACGGCCAATGGTTTCGACGCCGCATCGAAGGCGTTGCAGGTGTTCGGCGGCTACGGATACATCCACGAGTACGGCATCGAACAGACGTTGCGCGATAGCCGCGTGTCGATGTTGTACGAAGGCACCAACGAGATTCAGGCGATCGATCTGCTGGTTCGGAAGGTGCTGCCGGACGGGGCGGGGGCCCTCGATGTGCTGCTTCGTCACGTGCGCGCCGAAGCGCGGTTGTGCCAGGAGTCCGATCCGCTGGTTCGTTCCGCGGGCGCGAAGCTCGAAGAGCTCGCGGAGATAGTCGGGAACACGACGCAGGCGATCAAGGCACGCCATGCGCAAGACCCGGAGACGGCCTACCGTGTCGCGGACGACTATCTCGCGATGCTTGGCTGGATGCTGCTGGCGTTCGCGTGGGCGCGCACGCTGCGAATTGCGACGCCGCAATGCGAGGCCGAAGCGTTCTACGTGGAGAAGCGCGACACGGGCCGCTTCTTCTTCGACTACCCGCTCGCGTCCTTCGATTATCGCCGCAGCCTCGTTGAAGCCGGTTGCGAGGCAACGCTGCCCTACGTTTGAGAGTCAGCGGCAGCTCGAGAACTCTGACGATTCGATTCGCCGGCCGACCTCGCAAAGTTTGCCTAAGCTAATGACGTCCATTCAATCATGTACCTGGCGCCGTCACACATGTCGTGCCGCGGCTGCCACGAAAAGGAGAGTGCGATGACTGAAGCTGTCGGAAACGCGGCGAACGCGCGTGTCGCGTGGATTGCCGGAGTGGGCGCGAGCGCCGGGCTAGGGGCCGCGCTCGCGCGCCGTTTTGCTCGCGAGGGTCTGCGCGTCGCGGTGACGGGCCGCTCGCGCGATCGGCTCGATACGATCGTCGACGAAATCCGGCGTGCCGGAGGGCAAGCCGATGCGTTGCCCGGCGACGTGACGAGCGAAAGCGAACTCGCCGCCATTGCGCGTCAGCTCGCCGGCCACGGCACGCTGGAAGTCGCGATTTTCAACGCTGCCGGCGCAACGCGTGGACCGACGCTCGAACTGAGCGCCGAGCAGTTCGAGGCGGCATGGCGTGTAATCACCCTTGGTGGTTTTCTGTTCGCGCGGGCGTCGTTGCCGGCGTTACTCGCAGCGGGACAAGGCTCGCTGCTGTTCACGGGCGCGACCGCGTCGCTGCGCGGGCGGCCGCCGTTCGCCGCATTCGCCGCGGCCAAAGCCGGCTTGCGCTCGCTCACGCAGAGCCTCGCGCGCGAGTTCGGGCCGCGCAATATTCACGTGGCGCACGTGGTGGTGGATGGCGGCATCGACGGCGAACGTCTGCGCACGTCCGCGCCGCAATACGTGGCCGAACGCGGCCCGGACGGCCTGCTGAACCCCGACGACATCGCCGAAGCGTACTGGCACCTGCATCGGCAGGGACGCAGCGCGTGGTCGCAGGAAATCGACCTGCGCCCGTTCAACGAGTCGTTCTAGCGAGGTGAGGCGAGCAACACGCGCCTGATCAATACCGCTCGGCGACGTATTTAAACGGATAGTCTGGTTCCTTATAGCCGTCCGGCTTTTGCCGTTTCGGCAGCGTGACCTTCTTGCGGGCAGGCTGCTTATACGGAATCCTCTGCAGCATGTCGCTGATGATGTTCAGCCGCGCGCGCCGCTTGTCGTTCGAGTTCGCCAGGTACCACGAGGCGAAGTCGGTGTCCGACGCCGCGAGCATCTCATCGCGGGCGCGCGAATAGTCATACCAGCGGCTATAGGATTTCAGGTCCATGTCGGTCAGCTTCCAGAGCTTGCGGCCGTCGTTGATGCGTGCTTCGAGCCGGCGGGTCTGTTCCTCGGGGCTGACCTCCAGCCAGTATTTGAGCAGGATGATCCCGGAATGAACGATCGCCCGCTCGACGAGCGGCACCGCCTTGAAGAAGCCCTGTACGTCATCCTCGGAGCAAAAACCCATCACGCGCTCCACGCCCGCGCGGTTGTACCAGCTACGGTCGAAGATGACGACCTCGCCCGCGGCCGGCAAGTGCGGCACGTAGCGCTGCATGTACATCTGGCTTTTTTCGCGTTCACTCGGCGCCGGAAGCGCGACCACGCGGAACACGCGCGGACTGACGCGCTCGGTCATCGCTTTGATCGTGCCGCCTTTACCCGCGCCGTCACGACCCTCGAAGACGATGCAGATCTTCGCTCCCGTTTGCACGACCCATTCCTGTAGCTTGACGAGCTCGACATGCAGGTCGAACAACGCCTTGCGATACTCCTTGTACGACAGCGACCTGTCTTGCACAGGCTGCCCGTTTTCCGATTTCGTTTTGGCCATTCTTTTCTCCCCAGCGCGGACTGTTCCAGGGTACTGCGCAATGATCCATTCCCAAGGTAGAGCGCGGCGCGCAGCAGGGCCATACGACCTTGGTCCAATATCGTCGGCACAGAGTGCGCTGTATGCTCTGGGCGTTTGTTCGCGCGTGCCCGATCCGACTGTCCTCGCGGTACCTCGTCGATATGCCGGCAAAGCGCGCGGGATAGTTCGACGCCATCGCCACGGGAGGCCTCATGGATGCCGCCGGTCACACGGAACGGGAAAACGTCGGCGATAGAGAGCCGGTCCTCGATGTCGTCGATCGAGTGTGCGAGTTATGTTTCGGCCTCTTCATGGCGCTGACGTTCGTCGGCACCGTCTCGGCCGTCGGCGCGAGTGCGGACGCGGGGCACAAGATGTTCTACACCGCGCTCGGCTGCAATCTTGCGTGGGGTCTCGCGGACGCTGTGATGTACCTCGTGCGTACGCTGGTGTCTCGCGGCAGACGTATGACGGTTGCGCATTCCGTGCGAAGCGAGCCGGATGCGGCCGCAGGAGTTCGGGCGCTTCGCGACGCGATGTCGTCATGGCTCAAGCCGTTGATCGGCGACACGGAGCTGGAGTCGATCCGCAGGCGTGTTGCCGCGCGTCCGGATTTGCCGCAGCGCGCAGTATTCGTGCGCGACGATTTCATCGGCGCCGCGGCTATCTTCGTTCTCGTGGTTGCCGCGACGTTCCCGGTCGCGTTGCCCTTCGTGCTGTTCACGCACGTGCCGACGGCGCTGATCGTCTCCCGCGTATTGACCATCGTGATGTTATTCGGCAGCGGCGTGGCGCTCGGCCATTACGCCGGATTTCGCGGCTGGCACGCCGGCCTTGCGATGGCGGCGGTCGGCGTGCTGCTGACGATGGCGATCATCGCGCTCGGCGGATGATCGGTGAGCTCTGGCTTCGCGTTTCGCTCAGCATCCACATTGCGCTACCTGTAAGACCAAGGTCCGATTCCGCAGCGGTTTCAGCGTGACATCATGTATCTGCAAGCGTTGTAGTCGTCGCTCCGGTTACTTGAGAGCGACGCTTCCAATGCTCGCTACGTGCGGCCGGAAGATCGACGCGCGGCGGTGGCATTGATGGTTCCTTGGGCGGCTATGCCGCATCACGGCAGAGAAAAAAGATCGAGGCTTCCAGACATCACGACTGGCGACTCGGATCGTAACCAGAACGGAGTCGAAAGTGAACAGACGGAACTTTGTGCACACGCTCGCGCTGACATCCATGGCCGCGAGTCTGGCTTTGGCGGGTTGCACGACGACCGGAGGCAGTGGCGAAAGTGCCACTACCGACGCCGCCAAACGGCAGGAGATCGACGCGGCCGTGAACGGTGCGCTGTCGAAGTTGTTCGATACGGTGCAAGGCTCGCACGAGCTCGTATCGAAGGCGCAGGGCGTGCTGGTGTTTCCTTCGGTGAAGAAGGCGGCGTTCATCGTCGGTGGCGAGTACGGTGAAGGCGCATTGCGCGTCGGCGGAGCGACGGTCGGCTATTTCAGTACCGCCGCGGCTTCGTTCGGATTGCAGGCTGGCGCGCAGTCGACCGCCGTGTTCTTCCTGTTCATGACGCAGGCTTCGCTCGACAAATTCCGCAACTCGAAGGGCTGGTCTGCGGGCGCCGATGCGTCGGTTTCGCTGCTGAAAGTCGGGGCGAACGGCGCGATCGATACCTCGTCGGCGACCGCCGAGGTCGTGGCGATGGTCTTGACCAATACAGGTTTGATGGCCGACGTGTCGGTGGCTGGCACCAAGGTTACGCGGCTGAATTTGTAACCGGACGCGGCAAGCAGCGGCATTCAATCGATCGTGATGACGCTGCCACCCGGCGGCGCGTCGCATGCCTTGGCATGGCGACGCGCCGAGCATGGCTTTTGGCGGAGCCACCTCAGCTGGTCTCGCTATCATCCCTCCCGTTGTTCTCATCAAACGCTGCGAGCCAGAAGCGCTCTCGACTCGCGGCGACGCTGCGTCTGATCGGCACTGACGATCCTGTTTATTCAATACCGGTAGAAGAGACGAAATCGAAATCCGGCTTCTCGCCGCGCTGCGTTTAGTCATCTGCCTGGCATAGATTTATTTCGCGGTTGGTAAAAGAGAATGATTCGCAGCAGGAATAGCGGCGATAAAAGGTTGACCTGCGTCAAAAACATATCTCCGGGAAATTAATTAAATTGAAGATGGGCAAACTCGCTGGCTCGGTGATTCGCAATGCATGAAAACTTTACCGTCGAAGTTTCCATTTGAAAGCGCTATCGCGCAGAGCGAGCATTGCGGCTCCAACCAGGCGATGTTCCTGGATTGCTAACTTTTGCGCGCGTGCGAACACGCGACACTGGCAGTGCCTCGCCGAGCAATAATTAACTGCCTAACAAACTCAGTCGCTATTTGCCGGTTGCTGGCGGACAACGCAGAAAAGGATTGAGTAGTTTCCCGAGTAAGCGGCATAAATTACGGTCACCTATCGGTAACTGATTCTGGATGGCCTATACTGACATCCAGCCACCAGACGTGCGAAGTAACGATTGTGAAGTCAATTATGTGGTTCGCAGCCCAACGATAAAGACGTCGCAGTTGTACGGAATCCGTTCGCACTGGACCCGGAGGTGCCAATGATTAATCTGATCGTGCATGGCAGACACCTGGCGATCGGGGTAGCGGGAATCCTCACGGCGCTGTACGCGCAACCGCGCCACATGGGCCAAAGCAGCCCGTCGCAGATCGACAATGCGCGCAACGACGGTCCCCCACTATTCGGGCAAGACCGTTCCAGACAGTCTTCACCCAGGCATCACCGGTTTCAGCGCGCTCGCGGTATCACCGGCGTGTCGAGCCGGCAGAGTACCCGCGATACCCACGCGCCGCCGTACGGGTTGCCGGCATGGCGGCGCTATGTCGCCGCTTGCTCTTGGTGGTTGCGAGGCGCAGGCGATAGCGACACGCGGCGCATGCTCAACGCGAGAGTGCCGCTGTGCGAGACGCTCGAAATGTTGCCGATCCCGATCGTCACGATCGATCAGTGGGACCAGATCATCTTCGCGAATGCGCGGGCGGCGCAACTGTTCGGCTACACGACGGAAGAGCTGATCGGCGCGCCGAGCGCCAGGCTGTTTCCGATCGACGGGTTCAACGACGATCGGTCGGGTCCGGGCAATCGTGGCGCGAAGATGCAACTCGGCGCCACGACCACGCAGAGTCTGATCGCACGGCGGCGTGATGGCGGCGGCTTTCATGCGGAAGCGGAAACCACCCGATGCCGCGTGCACGATCAGGAATTGCGGATCACCGCGATATCGGATTGCAGTGCGTGCGGCGAAGTCGATGGAAATACGAGAGATCTCGCGCACCTCGCGCGCGTTTCTTCATTGGGCGAACTCGCCGGATCGCTCGCGCACGAGTTGAAGCAGCCGCTTACCGCGATCCTCTTCAACGCGCAGGCCGCACGCAAATTCCTGGATTCGGAGACGACCAACGTCGTGGAGCTGCGCGAAGCGCTCGAAGACATCGTGGCCGACAATTGCCGCGCGAACGACGTGCTGCAGAAGATCCGCGCGTTGGTGCGCAAAGGCGATGTCGAGTTGCAGTTGCTGGACGCCGGCAATGTCGTGCGCGACACCGCGATTCTCGTGCATAGCGATGCGTTGACACGCGGCGTGCAGACGAGCTTTGACATCCCGGAGAATCTGGCGCTGATTTGCGGCGACAAGGTTCAGCTTCAGCAGGTGATCCTGAACCTGCTGCTGAATGCGTTCGACGCGGTCAAGGCTTGCCCTGCCGCGGACCGCCTCGTCGAAACGACGGTGCGCGAGGAAGCGGGCGGGATGATACGGATAACGGTAAAAGATCGCGGCCAGGGCCTCGACGTCGACAGCATGGAAAGGATTTTCCGGCCATTTTTCACCACCAAACCGCAGGGGCTCGGGCTCGGTCTGTCGATCAGCCGCACGATCGTCACGGCGCACCGCGGCCGGCTGTGGGCGGAAAACAACGAGGGCAAAGGGGCATCGTTTCACGTCACGCTTCCCGTCGCGACCGATATCCGACAGAGACTCGTGCCCTGATCATCATGAACCAGACCAACACTCGCGTCTTCATCGTCGACGACGACGGCAGCGTGCGCAGCGCGCTCGCCCGCTTGCTGCGCGCCTCCGGCTACCAGGTCGAATGCTTCGACAGTCCCGAGGCCTTTCTCGAACGGGCCGATTTGACGAGCATGCCGGCCTGCCTCGTTCTCGATCTGCAGATGCCGGGCATGACGGGACTCGAAGTGCAGCGCAAGCTCGATCAGCTGCTGCCGATCGTCTTTCTGACCGGCCACGGCGACATCGGCTCGAGCGTCGACGCGATGAAAGGCGGAGCCGTCGACTTTCTGCCCAAACCGGTGCGCGACTCGCTGTTGCTCGCCGCGGTGGATCGCGCGCTCGCGCGCGCATGTGTGGAAAGCAGGCGGCGTCACGAACGCGAGGAAATAGAAGAGCGAATGCGGCATCTGACCCGGCGCGAGCGCGAAGTGATGGAGCTCGTCGTGACCGGCCGTCTGAACAAGCAGGTTGCGAGCGATCTGGGCGCGGCCGAAAAAACGATCAAGATTCATCGGGCCCGCGTGATGGAGAAGATGAAGGCCCGATCGATCGTCGAACTCGTTCATCTGGTGCGAAAGGGCGGCCTTTGTACGGCCGACGAAGAATAATCGCCCAGCTCCCGCGTTGCGCCGCCACTTTCGGCGGCGCTGGCCGACACCGCTAGTGGACCAAAGTCTTATATCTCATCGGGGTTTCAACCAGTACGCTAAGGCATCAGAGGTCCCCTTTCCGGAGCGGCCGCGCGTTCGCGCTGTCATATGGTCAACCCTAACCAATTCGTTGCGGTGGTCGACGATGACGAGTCGGTGTGCCGAGCTATCAAGCGTTTGCTGCATTCCGAAGGTATCAGGGCGGAGACGTTTTGCAGCGGTGACGAGTTCTTGAATGCGCTTGCGGCAATTCCGTCGTATCGGCCTGCCTGCGTGATTCTGGACGTCCAGATGCCGGGAACCAACGGTCTGGAAGTCCAGCGTCAGCTCGCGCAAATGGGCGTGCCGGTGATCATGATTACCGCCTATGAAGATCTCTCCGTCCGCCAGGCCGCGCTCGCGGCCGGCGCGGCCGCATATCTGCGCAAGCCTTTCACCAGCGCGATTCTGTTCAAGGCCGTCGAGGTGGCCATCGGCGGTCCGCCGCCGACACCCTGAACGCGCGCCTTCGCACCGGAAGATATGAGACCAAGGTCCGATTGCCGCCGTTTCTTCGGACCACCAAACTGAACTCAGTCCAAGCGTCGAACCGAACGCCGGCTGCGCCGCGCGTAACGCGGCTGCGTTCAACGATAAAAGCGGGAGCGCAAGTGATGAAATCAATTTCGGTTTGTCTCGCGATTCTTCTCGGTACCGCTGCGATGCAGGTGGGCGCGGCGGACTTCGACGGCAGCAAGCGGCTGATGTGCGCGACGATCGACGCGCACGCCTGCGATCCGGGGATCGCCTGCACGCGCGCGCTACCCGCGGATCTCGGTCTGCCGAAATTCCTGACGCTCGACTTCGACAAACGCGCGGTCGTCGGCCCCGCGCACACGACGCCGATGCTCTCGGTTACCAAAGAGGCGGATCAGATCGTGATGCTTGGCAATGAGATGGGCTTCGGCTGGACGCTGGCCGTCGATTCGACGGACGGCGAGATGACGCTGATGATCGCGAACAGAAACGATGCCTTCGTGCTGTTCGGCAACTGCACGCCTTTGTAATCAGGCGGAGTGCGCGATGAAAACCGTACCCGTGTGTTTGGCCTCGCCGCGGCCGGATTCTCGCGGCCCTCTCCCGTCGCTCGCCGTCGTCGCGGCACTGATGCTGCTCACGCTGCTCGCGTCGTGCAAGAAGGAAGCGCCACCGCCGGTCGCAGCCTTGCCGGAAGTGACGGTGATGACGGTCGTCCAGCAGGACACGCCGGTCGACTTCGAATTCACCGCGCAGACCCAGAGTTCGCGCGAAGTCGAGATCCGCTCGCGAGTGGACGGCTTCCTCGACAAGCGCATGTACACCGAAGGCACGTTGGTCAAGACGGGACAGACGCTGTTCCAGATGGACCGCAAGCCGTTCGAGGCCGCGCTGCAGACCGCGAAAGGGCAACTGGCCCAGCAGCAGGCGCGTCTCGAAGTCGCCAAGGCCAATCTCGCGCGCGTGCAACCATTGGCGGCGCAGAACGCGTTGAGCAAGAAGGATCTCGACGACGCTGTCGGCAACGAGAAGCAAAGCGCCGCGGCGGTGTTCGCCGCGCAGGGCGAAGTCGATACCGCGCAGCTGAACCTCGGCTACACGACGATCAAGTCTCCGCTGAACGGGCTGTCGAGCTTCGCGCGTCAGCAGGATGGCAGCTACGTGACGGCAACCGGCAACAGCAGCTTGCTGACCTATGTGTACCAGCTCGACCCGATGTGGGTGAACTTCAGCATCTCCGAGAACGAGATGCTGAAGTACCGCGACGAAATCGCGGCCGGACGGCTGCGATTTCCGCCGAACAACGATTTCTCCGTGCATCTGATTCTTGCCGATGGCACGCTCTATGCCGAGCAAGGCCAGATCGACTTCGCGAACCCGGCGTTCAACACCGAAACGGGAACCTTCCTCGTGCGCGCGACCTTCGCCAACCCGAAAAACAACTTGCGTCCGGGGCAGTTCGTGAAGGCCCGCGTCGGCGGTGCGATCCGGCCCAACGCGACGCTGGTGCCGCAGCGCGCGGTGTTGCAGGGCGCGAAGAGTCACTTCGTGTGGGTCGTGGGTAACGATGCGAAGGCGCATCAGCGGGTCGTCGAAGTCGGCGAGTGGCAGGGCGACAACTGGTTCGTGTCCGATGGACTGAAGGCGGGCGAGCGCATCGTCGTGGATGGCGCGCTGCGCGTCACCGCGGATTCGCAGCTGAAGATCGTCAAGGAGCTGCCAGCGGCCAAGGACTCGGCGGCGGTGGCGACGGCTGCATCGCAGAGCGGCGCGGCAGCGGCGCCCGCCGCCGAGTGACGGGGCGCCCACATGAATATCTCGCGCTACTGCATCGACCGGCCGATTTTCGCGTCGGTCATCTCGATCGTCATCACGCTCGGCGGCGCGATTGCGATGTTCGCGCTGCCGGTCGCGCAATACCCGGATGTCACGCCGCCGCAGATCACCGTGTCCGCGACTTACCCGGGCGCGAGCGCCGAGGTCGTCGCGAACAACGTCGCCGCGCCGATCGAGCAGCAGGTCAACGGCGCGGACAACATGATCTACATGAACTCGTCCAGTTCGTCGACCGGCAGTTTTACGCTCAACGTGTTCTTCAACATCGGCACGAATCCCGAACTGGCCCAGGTCGACGTGCAGAACCGCGTGAATCTCGCGCTGCCTCAACTGCCGAGCTCGGTGCAGTCGCAGGGCGTTCAGGTCCAGAAGAAGTCGTCGGCGTTCATGATGGTGATCGCGGTCTATTCGCCCACCGACCGCTACGACGCGACCTATATCGCGAACTTCACGAACATCTACGTACTCGACGCGATCAAGCGGATTCCCGGCGCGAACCAGTCGTCCATATTCGGTAATCCAGACTACGCGATGCGAATATGGTTGAAGCCAGACCGAATGGCGCAGCTGGGCGTGACGGCCGCCGACGTGCAGAAGGTCGTCTCGAACCAGAACCAGCAGTTCGCGGTCGGCAGCATCGGACAGTCGCCAACGGGCTCCGCGGTGCAGCAGTCGTTCGCGGTCACGACCACGGGGCGCCTCGCGGAGCCGTCGCAGTTCGACAACATCATCGTGCGCGCGGCGAGCGGCGGCGCGGCGATCGTGCGCCTGAAGGACATCGGCCGCGCCGAGCTGGGCCAGAAGGACTACTCGATTCGCAGCCGCTTCCAGGGCAAGCCGGCCACGGTGCTGGCCGTGTATCAGCAGCCGGGCGCCAATGCGCTCGAAGTGTCGAAGCAGGTGCGCAAGACGCTCGCGGAGCTGAAAAAGTCGTTTCCGGAAGGCATGACCTACGAGATCGCGATGGACACGACCGAGTTCACGCGGGCGTCGATCTCGGACGTGATCCACACGTTCTTCGAAGCGCTGGTGCTCGTCGTGATCGTCGTGTTCGTGTTCCTGCAAAGCCTGCGTGCGACGCTGATTCCGATCGTCGCGGTGCCGGTGTCGATCGTCGGCACCTGCATGTTCATGCTGCTGGTCGGCTTTTCGATCAACATGCTGACCCTGTTCGGCATGGTGCTCGCGATCGGTATCGTCGTCGACGATGCGATCGTGGTGATCGAGAACGTCGAGCGCAACATGACGGTGCACAAGCTGTCGCCGAAAGAAGCCTCGAAAATGGCCATGGACGAAGTCGCCGGGCCGGTGGTGGCGATCGTGCTGGTGCTGTGCGCGGTGTTCGTGCCCGTTGCGTTTCTCGGTGGCATCACCGGGCAGTTGTACAAGCAGTTCGCGATCACGATCGCGATTTCGGTGGTGCTGTCCGGCATCGTCGCGCTGACCTTGTCGCCGGCGCTCGCCGCATTGCTGCTGAAGAGCGCGCACCACGAGAAGAAGGGCTTTTTCCGCTGGTTCGACAATCAGTTCGCCCGCATGACGGCGGGCTATACGCGCGCGGTCAAAGTTGTCATCAAGCGCTGCATCATGGGGCTCGTGTTCTTCGTGGCGTTGATCGCGCTCTCGGTGCTGATGGTGCGCTCGATTCCGTCCGCGTTCCTGCCGCCCGAGGACCAGGGCTATCTGCTCGGCGCGGTCATCATGCCGGATGCCGCGAGCCTCGACCGCACCGGCCAGGTATCGCAACGCATCACCGACTACTTCAAGGAGCGGGAGGGGGTCGGCAGCATCACCACGATCGATGGGTTCAGCCTGCTCGACAGTCAGAACAAGAACAATGCCGGCACATTCTTCGTCGGTCTGAAGAGCTTCGACGAACGCTACACGCGGGACAACATCAGGACGCAGAATGCGCGCGCGCTTCTGCTCGACGCGTATAAGTACTTCTCGAACGTGCAGGAGGGGATCGTGCTGCCGGTCAATCCGCCGTCGATTCCTGGGCTCGGCACGACGGGCGGCACGGAGGTGTGGATCCAGAGCAAGGGTGACGGGAACATCTCACAGCTCGCGGGCGTGGTCGACCAGTTTTTGCAGAGAGCGCGGGCGCGCAAGGAACTGACTCGCGTGACCTCGACGTTCAATGCGTCGTCGCAACAACTGATGGTCAACGTCGATCGCGACAAGTCGGAGACGCTCGGCGTGCCGGTGGAAGACGTCTATAGCGCGATGCAGACGATGTTCGGCTCGCTGTACGTGTCGCAGTTCAACCGCTCGGCCCGGCTGTGGCAGGTGATCCTGCAGGCGGAGCCGTCGTATCGCCTGAAGCCGACCGATCTCGATCAGATCTTCGTGCGCAGCACCAACGGCACGATGGTGCCGATCAAGGCGTTGGCGACCTACCGCTATGTGACGGGCCCCGACCTCGTCACCCGCTTCAATAACTTCCCGGCCGTCAAGGTCACGGCGAATGCCGCGCCGGGCTATAGCTCCGGGCAGGTGATCTCCACGCTCGAAGAGCTCGCCGCGCAGATGCCGGACGGCTACGACGTCGCGTGGAGCGGCGAAGCGTTCGAAGAGCGGCAGTCGGGCGGCACCTCCGGGCTCGTGTTCGTGTTCGGTCTCGTGATGGTGTTCCTGATCCTCGCCGCGCAGTACGAGAAATGGACGCTGCCGTTCGGCGTGCTGATGGCGGTGCCGTTCGCGCTGTTCGGCGCGCTGCTCGCGATCATGCTGCGCGGGCTGTCCAACGACGTCTACTTCCAGATCGGCCTGACGATGCTGGTCGCGCTCGCCGCGAAAAACGCGATCCTGATCTTCGAATTCGCGGTGCTCAACCGCGAGGGCGGCGCATCGGTCCTCGACGCGACGATGACCGCGGCGGAAGAACGGCTGCGCCCGATCGTGATGACCTCGCTCGCGTTCATTCTCGGCTGCGTGCCGCTCGCGATCGCGACCGGCGCGTCGGCCAACAGCCGCCATTCGATCGGCACGGGTGTGATCGGCGGGATGCTGGGCGCGACGGCGATCGCGGTGTTCTTCATTCCGATGTTCTATTACCTGCTCGAATCGATGTCGTCGCGCTCGAAGGGAGGTAAAAAGTCGAAGCCGGACGCGCAGCACAGTGGCGGCGCGGGACGGGAGCCCTCGGCGGTGGCCGGGCCCGGTGCGTCTAGCGAGGCGCCGTCCGCGCCGCGGGAAGGTGAATGACATGCGCGGCACGGCACCGACGCGTCTGCTCGCATCCGTCATGCTGCTCGCGATGAGCGGATGCCTGCTAGGCCCCAATTACCAACGCCCGGCGGTCGACGTGCCGGCCACCTATCGGTTCGCCCAGGGCGAGGCCGCGGGCATCGCCAACGCCGTATGGTGGGAGCAGTTTCAGGACCCGGTGCTCAATCAGCTGATCGCCACCGCGCTGCAGGACAACCGCGACGTGAAGGTCGCGGCCGCTCGGGTCGACGAGTTTCGCGGGATGTTCGTGACCACGCGTTCCGGGCTGTTCCCGCAAGTCTCGGCAGGCGCCGACGCGTCGCGCCAACGCGTCTCGCAGGTCGAAGCCGTAACGGTGCCGAAGGGCGTGAGCCCCGTCTACAACCAGTTCGACGCGACCCTGGCGGTGTCGTGGGAGCTCGATCTGTTCGGCAAGGTGCGCCGCGAAACGGAGGCGGCGCGCGCGAATCTGCTCGCCAGCGAAGAGGGCCGCCGCGCGACGATTCTGACGCTGGTCAGCTCGGTCGCGTCGGCCTATATCAATCTGCGCAGTCTGGACCGGCAGCTCGAGATCGCGAAGGAGACCGTGCAAAGCCGGGCGGAATCGGTGCGCGTGTTCGAGGCGCGTTTCCGCTACGGCGAGGTCTCGCAGATGGAACTCGCGCAAAGCCAGTCGGAGTATCAAGCCGCGCAGGTCACGGTGCCGCAGCTCGAAGCGCAGATCGGCCAGCAGGAAGACGCGTTGTCGGTGTTGATAGGCAGGAATCCCGGCGCGATTCTGCGCGGCCGTGAGCTGTCGCAGATGGGCACGCCGCCGATTCCCGAGGGGCTGCCGTCCGAACTGCTCGAACGCCGTCCGGATCTGCTGGAGGCCGAGCAGACGCTGGTCGCGCAAAACGCGCTGATCGGCGCGGCGCGCGCGCTGTACTTCCCGTCGATTTCGCTGACCGGGCTGTTCGGTTCGGTCAGCGCGCAGTTCTCGAATCTGTTCACCGGACCGGCGCGCGTGTGGTCGTTTGCGGGCAGCGTCACGCAGCCGATCTTCACGGCGGGCAATATCACCGGCCAGGTGCATCAGGCCGAAGCGCGCCAGCAGGAAGCGCTGTACTCGTATGAAAAGGCGATTCAGGTGGCGTTCCAGGAGGTCGAGGACTCGCTGATCTCCGTGCAGAAGACTCATCAGGCACTCGATGCGCAAAACCTCCA
Source organism: Paraburkholderia sp. EG304 (assembly GCF_046543485.1). Classification (NCBI taxonomy): domain Bacteria; kingdom Pseudomonadati; phylum Pseudomonadota; class Betaproteobacteria; order Burkholderiales; family Burkholderiaceae; genus Paraburkholderia; species Paraburkholderia sp. EG304. The sequence goes on from NZ_JBKGUA010000012.1 coordinate 27,045, forward strand.
GGTCGAAGCGCTGGTCACGTATGCGCGCCTCGCGCGGCAGCGTTACGAAGGCGGCTATACGAGCTATATCGAAGTGCTCGATGCGGAGCGCAGCCTGTTCAACGCGCAACTGAGCTATGCGCAGACTCAAGGCGCGGTGCTGACCTCGTACGTCACGCTCTACAAGGCGACGGGCGGCGGCTGGGTGGCCGAGGCGGAAAAACTGACTGCACCGCCGGTGGCACCGCAAGCGTCGCCGGCGATGGCGCCGGTCTCGCAGAACTCGACCGTGCCGGGTGGAACGTCGGGTGCAGTGGAGGCGAGATGACGGGCAACGAGCTGATCGCGTGCGAAGAGTGCGACCTGCTTCAGCTCGGCGCGCCGCCCGCCGCCGGCAATGCGTTGCGCTGCCAGCGTTGCCGCGCGGAGCTCAGGCGCGGACGCTCGAACGGGCCCGAGTATGCGCTCGCATTCTCGTGCGCGTCGGCGGTGCTGCTGGTGATCTCGAACGCGTTTCCGATCGTCGGTCTGTCGCTGAACGGCAATATCGTACAGACGACGCTCGCGGGGTCGGTGCGCATGCTGTACACCCATGGCGCGTGGCCGCTCGCGTTGCTGGTCGGCCTCACGACGATCGTCACGCCGGTGCTGCAAACCGCGGCGATGCTGTGGCTGCTGGTGCCGCTGCACTTCGGGCGCGCGCCGTGGCGCCCGGTCGAGTTCTTTCGCCTGTTTCAGCTCGCGCGGCCGTGGGGCATGACCGAGGTGCTGATCCTCGGTCTGCTGGTCGCGCTGGTCAAGCTCGCGCATATCGCCAAGGTGGTGCCGGGCACCGCGCTGTGGTCGTTCATCGCGCTGATGCTGCTGCTCGCGGCCGCGGCCGCGACGTTCGATCCTCGCGAGGTGTGGGCGCGCATCACGGCGGCGCGCGGCGCGCAAGCATGGCAATTGCCGCCGATCCGCGTGCGCCGCAACGCCATCACGGCGGCTGCCTACGGGCTCGTGCTGTGCGAAGAATGCGGCCTGCTGCTCAAGCAGCCCGGCGGTGCCGGCAAGCATGTCTGTCCGCGCTGCAAGGCGCCGTTGCACCTGCGCAAGCCCGCGAGCCTGTCACGCACGTGGGCGTATCTGCTGGCCGCGATGGTGCTCTACATTCCGGCCAACGTGCTGCCCGTGATGGACACGAGTTCGCTGTTCGGCTCGCAGAAAGACACGATCCTGAGCGGCGTGGTCTACCTGTGGGTATCGGGCTCGTGGCCGCTCGCGGTGCTCGTATTCATCGCGAGCATCGCCGTGCCGATGCTGAAGATTCTCGGCATCGGCTATCTCGCGTTGTCGACGCAGCTTCGTTGGCAATGGCTGCCCGGGCAGCGCACGCGGATCTATCGGCTGATCGAGCTGATCGGGCGCTGGTCGATGCTCGACATCTACGTGATCACGATGCTGGTCGCGCTGGTGCAGTTCCAGGCGCTGGCGACGATCAAGGCCGGGCCCGCGGCGATCGCGTTCGGCGCGGTCGTCGTGCTGACCCTGCTCGCCGCGATGGCGTTCGATCCGCGCCTGATGTGGGACGCCATGGAGACCGAACGTGTCCACTCCGACTGAAGAGCCCGAGCTGCCCGACGCTGAGCCGGTGCCGCGCTCGCGCTGGCGGATGCAGCTGGTCTGGCTCGTGCCGATCGTCGCGATCCTGATCGGCGGTTGGCTCGCGGTGAAGGCGGTGATGGAGCGCGGCGAGCAGATCAGCATCAGCTTCAAGACCGGCGACGGTCTCGAAGCAGGCAAGACGAAACTCAAGTTCAAGGACGTCGACATCGGCGTGGTCGAAGCGGTATCGCTGACGCCGGACCACAAGCGCGTGGTGGCCAAGGCCGAGGTGACGCGTGACGTGTCGGACCTGCTCGTCGACAACACGCGCTTCTGGGTCGTGCGTCCGCGCATTTCGGGCGGCACGGTGTCGGGGCTCGGCACGCTGCTGTCGGGCTCGTATATCGACGTCGACGTCGGCAATTCGCCGAAAGCGCGCCGCAGTTTCGTCGGCCTGGAGGAACCGCCCGCGATCGCGAGCGACGTGCCGGGGCGCGAGTACACGTTGCACGGAGTCGGGCTCGGCTCGCTCGACGTGGGCACGCCGGTGTTTTTCCGCAGAATCCAGGTGGGCCAGGTCTCGTCGTTCCACCTGGACCCGGACGGCCGTGGCGTCACGGTGAAGGTGTTCGTCAACGCGCCCTACGACCGGTTCGTGAGAACCGACACGCGTTTCTGGCACGCGAGCGGTGTCGACATGTCGTTCGACAGCAATGGCTTGCGCCTCGAAACGCAGTCGATCGTCTCGATCATCATCGGCGGGATCGCGTTCGAATCGCCGCCAGGATCGCAGGTAGAGACGAGCGCCGATAGCGGCACGCGGTTCGAGCTGTACCCCAGGCGCGCCGACGCGATGGAGAAGCACGATCGCATCGTCGATAAGTACGTGGTGAATTTCACAGATTCGGTACGCGGTCTGACGGTCGGCGCGCCAGTCGATTTCCGTGGCGTCGTGATCGGCGAAGTGACGGCGATCTACACGCGCTTTGATCCTAAGACGCGCCAGTTCAGCATTCCGGTCGAGATCAATCTCTATCCGGAGCGGTTCACGTCGCGCTATCAGAACGACGGCGACGGCGGACGGCTAGTCGAGAACCCGCGCGCGCTTGCGAACTTCCTCGTCGAGCGCGGCTTGCGCTTCCAGTTGAGAAGCGGCAATCCGCTGACGGGCCAGCTCTATCTCGCGGTGGATTTTTTCCCCGACGCGCCGAAGGCGTCGATCGACTGGAGCAAGACGCCGCCCGAAATGCCCGCGACTCCGCGCACGCTGCAATCGCTGCAGGACTCGGTCTCGCGACTGCTGACCAAGATCAACAACATACCGTTCGAGGATATCGGCAAAGACGCGCGCTCGACGCTGCGCACCACCAACGCGATGCTCGGGCAGCTCCACACCCAGGTCGTGCCGAAAGCGTTCGACACGCTGCTGTCGGCGCAATCCACGCTCGATTCGGCGAATGCCGCGCTGCAGCCGGACTCGTCGCTGCAGCAGTCGACGGAGGACGCAATGCGTGAACTGACCCGCACCGCGGCGTCGCTACGCACCTTGGCCGACTATCTGGCGCAGCATCCGGAATCGCTCGTGCGCGGCAAGTCGGAGGACAAGAAGCCATGACAGATGCGACCGTCCGCTCATTGCCCCGCTTTTCGGCCCGCCTCACGACCTGCGTGATGCTCGCGCTCGCCGCTGCTCTGCTCGGCGCCTGCAAGTCGCCGGCGACGAACTTCTACACGCTGAGCCCCGACGAATCGCTGAGCAGCACCGGCGCGAGCCGGCCGATCGCGGCCGTGGTCGGACCGGTCACGATTCCCGAGATCGTGGACCGGCCGCAGATCGTCACGCGGATCGGCAACAACGAGGTCGAGGTCAACGAATTCGACCGCTGGGCGCAGCCGCTCGGTGGCGACATCGGCCGGGTGATCGCGGCCGACCTCGGCGCACTGCTGAACTCGCAGCAGATTTCGGTGTTCGATGCGGTACGCGATCCGTCCGTCGTCTGGCGCGTGCGGATCGACGTGATGCGCTTCGAGTCCGTGCCGGGGCGCGACGTCACCGTCGACGTGCTGTGGGCCGTGCGCCCGCCCGGCAAGGTCCGCGCGGTCACCGGCCGCTCGGTCGCTCGCGAGAGCGTGTCCGGTCCCGGCTTCGAGCCGATCATCGCCGCTCATGATCGCGCGCTCGCCTCGGTGAGCCGCGATATCGCCGCCGCAGTGCAGGCGAACCCAGTTCAATGACGCGTCGCGCCGCGTCACATCGACGCGCACGGCGCCCGACCCCGGGTGCCGCGTCGGGTCGCGCGCATAATAAGACCTTGGTCCGATTGCCACCGGTCAGGGCCAACTCCACGATTCAATCGATGCACGGCGCGTGCGTCCGCAGCGATCGTGACGCGCACCTTTCAGGAGTCTTCCGATGGACGCTGAAACGCTGTTGTCACAAAGCCAGGACATTGCCTCGAAAATCACCCGCGTGCTGCAAAAGCGCACGCAAATCGCCCAGCAGCATCTGAACCAACGGGTCACCGAAACGCTGGGCCTCGATCACGATGGCGCGCCGACTGCAAGCGCGATGCCCGCGCCATTCGATCCGCTCAGCGCATGGCAATACACGGTGGATGCCGCGCAGCGTTCGCTGCTGTTCTGGGACACGCTGTACCGGCGCGGCAACGAATTCGTCGAACGCAGCGTCAGCGGTCCGACGCCGGTGCTGCATTTCGAGTACGACATGCTGCTCGACGGGCGCACGTTCGAGCGGCCGGTCAACTATGCGCTGCTGCAACTTCGTCCGCTCGAAGGCGTGGGCGTCGACGTGCGCAAGCGCCCGTATCTGATCATCGATCCGCGCGCGGGGCACGGCCCCGGCATCGGCGGCTTCAAGGACGATTCGCAGGCGGGCATCGCGCTGCGCGCGGGCTATCCCGTCTACTTCGTGGTGTTCTTTCGCGACCCCGAACCCGGTCAAACTCTGCTCGACGTGTGCAACGCCGAGCAGCGCTTCGTGCGCAAGGTGCGCGCGCTGCATCCCGACAGTCCGAAGCCCGCGATCATCGGCAATTGCCAGGGCGGCTGGGCGGCGATGATGCTCGCCAGCTCCGACCCCGAGGAGACCGGCCCCATCGTCATCAACGGTGCGCCGATGTCGTACTGGAGCGCGGCCTGGAGCGAAGGCGAGGGCGACAACCCGATGCGCTACTCGGGCGGCATGCTGGGCGGCGCGTGGCTCGCGTCGTACGCGGCGGATCTCGGCAACGGCAAGTTCGACGGCGCGTATCTGGTGCAGAACTTCGAGAACCTGAACCCGGCCAACACGTTCTGGGACAAGTACTACCACCTGTACTCGAACGTCGATACCGAACCGCCGCGCTTTCTGGAATTCGAGCGCTGGTGGGGCAGCTACTACCTGATGAATCGCGAGGAGATCGAATGGATCACGCGCAACCTGTTCGTCGGCAACAAGCTGTGGTCGGGCGGTGTGACGAACAGCAGCGGCCAGGCGTTCGATCTGCGTGAAATCCGCTCGCCGATCGTCCTGTTCGCGTCGATGGGCGACAACATCACGCCGCCTCAACAGGCGTTCAACTGGGTCGCGGACCTGTACGGCAGCACCGAGGAGATCAAGGCGCGCGGCCAGGTGATCGTCGGTCTGACGCACCAGAACATTGGGCATCTGGGCATTTTCGTGTCCGGCAAAGTCGCGAAGAAAGAGCACAAGCAGATCGTCTCCGTGCTAGAGACCATCGAAACGTTTCCGCCGGGACTCTACGGCATGACCATCAACGAGACCCGCAATGCGGCCGGAGAGATCGAGTACGAAGTGGAATTTCATGAGCGGCGGCTCGAAGAGATTGCCGCGCGCTACAACCGCTTCGGCCGCATCGACGAAAAGCCGTTCGAAGCGGTCGCCGCGGTGTCCGATGTGAATCAGCGCATGTACGAACTGTTCGCGCAGCCGTTCGTGCAGGCGATGTCGAACGAAACGAGCGCCCGCATGCTGCGCCAGTTCCATCCGCTGCGCTGGCAGCGCTGGGCCGTTTCCGCGATGAACCCGTGGCTCGGCTGGCTGCCGGCGGCGGCGCAGTCGGTGCGTGAGAATCGTCAGCGGACCGGCGCGGATAACCCATGGAGCAAGCTCGAACGCAACGGCTCGCAAATGATCAGCGCGTCGCTCGACTATTACCGCGCGATGCGCGACGCGGCGACCGAGGCCGGCTTCTTCAGCGTGTATGCGAATCTGTATGCGACGTACCTGAGCAAGCCGGCCGCCGATGGCGCGCCCGCGCAGGCCGGCGCGATCGATCCGCGCGAGCTGCCGTTCGTACGCACCGCGTTGGAGGCGATCGGCGACGGCGGCTACACGGAGGCGCTCGCGCGCGCGGCCTTCCTGTTGTCGCGAAGGGGCGAGTCGTTGCCGCTCGCGCGCTACGAGCTGCGCAAGGAGATCGCCGAAAGCTACGCGGAGTATCTGCCGGACATCAGCAGCGATCACTGGCGGCGCATCCGGGGCGAGCAGGAAATCATCGTCAGCCTCGAACCGGACAAGGCGATTGCGACGCTGCCGAAGCTGCTTTCCCATAGCGAGGACCGGGAGCGCTTTCTGCAACTGCTCGACAAGCTGGCGAGTGACGAGCGCGTGCTGAACGGCTCGCCCGACGCCGCGCAAAAGGACGCGTTCGAACGCATCCGCGCGGTGCTGGGTTCGCGGGTGAACCGCAAGCGCGACGCCCGTTTGCCTGACCCCACGCGCATGTGAGCGAGCGGCGCGATGCGCAGCCGGACGCAAGCGTGACGCAACGGTAAGCACGGTGCCCGTAAGCCGGGCGCATCGCGCGTCGCGAATCTAACGCGTTGTACACACGAGGAATAAGCCGATGGAAAAGCACGCGAAGTATCAGCGCCTGATCGAGTTCTGCCAGACGCTGCCGGCGATGCCGACAGCGGTCGCGCACCCGTGCGACCAGAGTTCGCTGCAGGGCGCGGTCGAAGCGGCGAGCATGGGCCTGATCGAGCCGGTTCTGGTCGGGCCGCGCGTCCGTATCGAAGCGATCGCCGCCGAGCACGGCATCGACATCTCGGACTTCACGATCGTCGATGCACCGCATAGCCATGCCGCTGCCGCCGCAGCCGTGCAACTGGTGCGCGAAGGCAAGGCCGAGGCCATGATGAAGGGCAGCCTGCACACGGACGAGCTGATGGCCGAGGTGATTCGCCGTGACACCGGCCTGCGCACCGAGCGGCGCATCAGCCATTGCTTCGTGATGGACGTGCCCGCGTACGAGAACGCGCTGATCATCACCGACGCCGCGATCAACATCGCGCCGACGCTCGAAGAGAAGGTCGATATCCTGCAGAACGCGATCGATCTCGGCCACGCGCTGAAATTTGAAGAAGTCCGCGTGGCGATCCTGTCCGCGACCGAGAGCGTCAATCCGAAGATTCCATCGACGGTGGAGGCGGCGGCGCTATGCAAGATGGTGGACCGCGGGCAGATCACCGGCGGTCTCGTCGACGGTCCGCTTGCACTCGACAACGCGATCAGCCTCGAAGCCATGCGCATCAAGAACATTGAATCGCGGGTGGCGGGACGCGCCAATGTACTGGTGGTGCCGGACCTCGAAGCGGGCAACATGCTGGCGAAAAGCCTGTCGTTTTTGGCCGGCGCTGACGCGGCGGGCATCGTGCTAGGCGCGCGCGTCCCGATCATTCTGACGAGCCGCGCGGATTCGCTGTCGACGCGTCTCGCGTCGTGCGCGGTCGCCGCACTGGTGGCGAAGGCAAGGCGCGAGGCCGCCAAGGTGGTCGGGTGATGCCATGTCGGATGTGATCCTCGTATTGAACGCAGGCTCGTCGAGCCTCAAGTTCCGGGCCTTCGACGCGCAACATGCGCAACTCGAGCTGATTCTGCGCGGCCAGATCGAAGCGCTTTACACGAACCCGCGTTTTCGCGCGACCGATCGCGACGGCAATGTCAGCTCGCACGATTGGGGCGACGGCCATCGCCTCGGCCATCAGGGCGCGATCGAATATCTGGGCGGCTTCTTGCGCGAGCACGGCAGCGGCAATCAACTGAAGGCGGTCGGGCATCGTGTCGTGCATGGCGGACAGCGCTTTGTCGGCCCCGTCCTCGTGACCCCCGAGGTCATCGACCAGCTGGACAGCCTTAGCCCGCTCGCGCCGCTGCATCAGCCGCATAACCTCGCGCCGATCCGCATCCTTGCGCAACTGCGTCCCGACCTTCCACAGGTCGCGTGCTTCGACACCACGTTTCATCGCACGCAGACCGAGACCGCGCAGGCCTATGCGCTGCCCCCGTCGATTACCGACCACGGCGTGCGGCGCTACGGCTTTCACGGGCTTTCGTACGAATACATCGCGAGCGTGCTGCCGGAGATCGCACCGGACGCGGCGGCGGGGCGCACCGTGGTCGCGCATCTGGGCAACGGCGCGAGCATGTGCGGGATGGTCGCGGGCAAGAGCGTGGCCAGCACGATGGGCTTCACGGCGGTGGAAGGCCTGCCGATGGGCACGCGGTGCGGCAGCCTCGACCCCGGCGTGATTCTCTATCTGCTCGACGAGCTGAAAATGGATTCGCAGGCGATCGCGGACCTGCTTTACAAGGGCTCGGGGCTGCTCGGCCTGTCGGGCATCGGGGGCGACATGCGCGTGCTGCTCGACAGCGACGACCCGCGCGCGCGCTTTGCGATCGACGTCTACACCTACCGCATCGCGCGCGAACTCGGCAGTCTCGCCGCGGCGATGCAAGGTATCGACGCGCTGGTGCTGACGGCCGGCATCGGCGAGCACGCGGTCGAGATTCGCGAGCGCATCGTGCGCGACGCCGCGTGGCTCGGCGCCGAACTCGACGACGCGGCGAATCGGGCGAACGGGTCGCTGATCACTACACCTTCGAGCAAGCTGGCGGTGTGGGTCGTGCCCACCAACGAGGAACTGATGATTGCCCGTCATACGCGCGCGATCGCCCCATAGAGGAGTTTCACCATGTCTGTCGAGCAACCGCGTTTGATTCTCGAAGGAGCGAAGGCCCTCGTGACCGGCGTCGCCAACGAGCATTCGATTGCCTATGGATGCGCGAAGGCGTTTCGCGACCTCGGCGCGAGCGTCGCGCTCACCTATGCGAACGACAAGGCGCGCCCTTATGTGGAACCGATCGCCAAAGCGCTCGATGCCGAGATCTTCATGCCGCTCGACGTAACGGGCGAGAACGAAATGGAGGCCGTATTCGAGCGGATCGAGAAAACATGGGGGGAGCTCGACATTCTCGTTCACGCCGTTGCATGGGCGCCCAAAGCGGATCTGCAGGGCGGCTTGCTGCAATCGTCGCGCGAGGGCTTCCTGAGTGCGATCGACATCTCCTGCCATTCGTTCGTGCGGATGGCGCGCCTCGCCGCGCCGCTGATGAAAGACGGCGGCACCATGCTGACGATGAGCTACTACGGCGCGAACAAGGTGGTGCCGAACTACAACCTGATGGGCCCGGTCAAAGCGGCGCTCGAAGCCTGCGCGCGCTATCTGGCGTTCGAGCTCGGACCGAGAGGTATCCGCGTGCACGCGATTTCTCCCGGACCGCTGCAGACTCGCGCTGCTTCGGGCCTGAAGGATTTCGAGCTGCTGCTCAACGAAGCGGTGCAGCGCGCGCCGCTCGGCGAACTGGTCGACATCATGGACGTCGGCTATACCTGTGCGTTTCTGGCCACGCCGTATGCGCGGCGCGTGTCCGGTTCCACCTTGTATATCGACGGCGGATTGAACATCGTTGCTTAGGGTCTGGAGGAGTAAGCATCATGGCTGAACTGTTTCTTGGAAACGTCGAGGAAAGCGTCTCCGACGAAGAGATCGGCGAGTTCCTGATTCGCTACGGATTCCCGCGCTTCAGCTCGATCCAGCGGGTGCCCGGCACGGGTTCGCGTCCGGGTGCGGTGGTCGTCTTCGACGACGTGCCCACGGACGGGCTGCGCATATTGCAAAGCCGCGTGCATAACCTGTTCTGGAAGAACCACACGATCGTCGCGCAGTTGCTGCCGGAGCGCGACGAGTCGTAACGGGCGACGGGAGCCGGAGATGGGTCTGTTGTCGTGGCTGACGAAGCGCAGCGCTGCCCAGGAGAGCGACGATCAGCAGGCGAACGAAATCGTCGAGCGGATCGTCGGGCTCTGTCCGTCGTTGCGGCTCGCGCGCAACTATGCGTCGCGCCTGCGTCCCGCCGCGCAACACACGCTCGCCTATCTGGACCGGCTCGCCGATGAGGTGCCGCCCGCGCGCGAAGCGAGCGCGGCGGCGTGGGCGACCGACCCGTACATCCACGCCTTTTTCGCCACACCCGACGACGTCTGCCCGGTCTTCAACCGCTCCCACGAGCTGAATCAGTTCTTCAACGACCATCCCGTTGCGGATCCGGTATTCGCGGTGCTCGGCATGGCCTTCGACGAGCGGCGCGTTTTCGGCGTCGGCCAGCAAGGCGAGACGACTCAGACCGACCTCGCGCAGACGACCCTCAACTTCAGCGATCACCAGGTGCGCGTATGCGGCGAGTCCGAAGCCGCGTTGCGGCGTGAAATCGTGTTGCGGATCGTCGATCAGCTCGTGCTCGAGGGCCTAGCCAAGATCGAGGCCGAGACCTCGCGGCAGGACGAATTGCAACGCGAAAAGGCGCTGCTGAAAACGCGTCTGACGATTCTCGAACGGCAAGGGGCGGGCGTGCGCTCGTTGCTGGGCAGCGACGCGTCGTCGAACTACGCGGAGGTGGCGAAGCTGCAGGCACAGATCGAAGAGAACGATCAGGCGCTGGCTGAGTTGGGCCTGAAGACCGAGGCGCTGGAGCGGCATCTCGACGTGATGTGCGGCGTACTGCGGGCGCCGGATGCGCATTTCTACGTGCGCAAGAGCAAATACCGGCTCGACCGGATGAACGTCGTCGTGGAAGACGGCGATACGCGGCCCGCGCACGAAATCGAGTTTCGCCTTGCGCATCTACCGGCAAGCCCCAATGCGATGCGGGTGTTCTCGACGGTGCGTTTCCGACGCGCTGATTTTTCGCCGCCCCTCAGCGACCTCGCGCAAGCGCACCGCCTGATCTGACGCGAGCGATGCCCGCTATTTGCCGGCGACCGGCTCCACGGCGATGGCCACGGCCTCGGTATAGACCGCCTGCATCTGGTCGCCTTTCTTGATCCGCTTCAGTTGTTCAGGGTCCTGCACGACCAGATCCACCATGTTTCCTTGCGGGCCTTTCAGCGTGACCACGCCGCTCTGGCGATCGACCGCGATCACGTTAGCCATGATCGTGACCTGGCGTGAGGCGGAGCCGCCGGGTTTCGCGCCCGCCGGTGCGCGATCGAGCGTCTGCGTTTCGTTCGCCGTCAGCGGGGCGTTGCCTTTTTTCAGCATGAGGGTCAGCGCCTGCGAATACTCGGCCTTGACCACGTCGCCGACCTTGATCTGATCGAAATTGCGCGCTTCCTCGCCGACCACGACCTGCACGACCTTGCCCTTCGGGTCCTTGAGCAGGACGGTGCGCGTTTCCGGCTCGATGCCGACGACCGTCGAAGTGGTTTTGACCGTGCCCGACACGGTGACTCTGCCGGGCTCGCTCTTGACCGTGACCGGTGTCTCCGTCTGAGCGAACCCCGTATTCGCGACGCACACGAGCGCCGCCGCGATGATCAATTTGCGGTTAATCATTCTGTTCCCCTTGTGTGGTCAATTGACGGTGTAACCCCGGCCCGACATGCATGCGGCGAAAGCGCGATTGAACGTGTCCATCGCGCCCTGCGTTTGCGCCTGCGAATTTGCCGCGGCCGCGCGCCGGTTCTGCCGCGCGCGCGATCCGCCGACCATCGTGCCGGTCGCGGCGCCGATCGCCGCGCCCTTGCCGGCATCGCCCGCAATCGCGCCGATGATCGCGCCGCCGGCCGCGCCGCGCGCGGCGCCCTGCACGCGCTCGCCGCCTCCCACCGCGGGGCCGGAAGGCGGAGGCGGGGCGTTGGCGACCTGGGTCGGATCGATGCCGGTGTTGTTCTTTGCCCACCCATAGCAGGCCCCTTCGTCCTGCTGTTGTTGCTGCGGGCTTTGCCCTCTGGCCGGATACGCTATCGGCCTCGATTGCGCGATGCCTTCCAGCGATAGCGACGCCGTCAACGCGGCAATCAAGGCATATTTCGTCGATTTGTTCACGACAGCTCCTTGCGTGGGCACACGCGGGTGCGAGTCGCCGGCTGCCTGTTGGTTCAGGCGTGAGGGCGCAACCGGCACCCGTGAATGGGAATTCTGATGGGACCGGTTGCCGCGCGATGGATGCGCAGCAATGGCAGGTTCGCTTTCATCATGCTGTCGCGGGCCTGTCGCGCGCAATCGGACCAAGGTCGTATTTGCAAGATCGCTTGTGATTTCCAAACTGTATTCATGCAACAGGTGCAGGTCGTTTCCATTGCTTCGGAGAACTGTCTGTCAAAGATTATGGCCGTGGACTGCCGCGTAGCGATGCAGCCCGAGGCCGCTGACGAAGCGCAAGGGGAAGCATCGATGGACCGCGATTCGCGTGCGCATGCACGCACCATCCCGTTTGCAACGGCGCTCGACGACGAGCCGGGGCGCGCGCGACGCGTCAGCCATGTGCTGGGCGCCGCGCTTCTGGCGTGCTGCGGCGCGTTTTCCACTACGGTGTCGCTGGCGCAGGCGCCGGCCGCGAACGCCCCCGCGAACGCGGTCAACGCGCCCATTCCCGCGGCGACGCTCGACAAGCTCGTCGGGCCGATCGCGCTGTATCCGGACGACCTGATCGCGATCATCCTGCCTGCGTCCACCTATCCGGTGGAAATCGTGCAGGCGGACCGGTTTCTCGACCAGTACAAGAACAACAAGTCGCTGAAACTCAATGACGCGTGGCACGATCCGGTGAAGGCGCTGCTGAATTACCCCGACATCGTCAAGAACATGAGCACCGATCTCGACTGGACGATCGATCTCGGCGAAGCCGTCGTCGCCGATCAGGGCTCGGTGCTCGAAGCGATTCAGCGCTTCCGGCGGCAAACGCAATCGGCGGGGCATCTGAAATCCGACGACAAGCAGGTCGTGGTCGTCGAGAAGGAAGTGATCAAGATCCAGCCGGCCGATCCGCAGGTGATCTACGTGCCGCAGTACAACCCGCAGACCGTCGTGGTGGCCAGTGCACCCGTGACCTACGCGTATGCGCCCACGCCATATCCGGCCTACTACTATCCGTACGCGCCCGGCGCCGCGCTCGCGACGGGGCTGATCTGGGGGGCGGCGATTACCGCCGCCTGGAACGGCGGGCACTATGAAACGCATTACGGGGGCGGCGGCAACAACAACATCAACATCAACCGCGAAAGAAACGTCGATCGCGGCGATAGAACTGTTAACCGGGGCGACAGGAACGTCGAGCGCGGCAATATCAACAGCGGCAATGTCAACACCGGCGACATCAACCGCGGCGGTGGTCGCGGGCAGGGAGGCGGTACCTCCGCGTGGACCCCGGACAAGAAGCCGGGCCAGGTCAGCGGTATCTCGGATCGCTCGGCGCGCACCCAGCGGGTCGGCGATCCGCCGTCGCGCGGCGGCGGCGCGGGCGGTGGATTGGCAGGCGGCAACCGCGGTGGAGCGGGCGGCGTTGCCGGTGCGAACTTTGCCGGCGGCGGTGCCGGTGCCGGCGGCGGTGCCGGAGCCAACTTCTCCGGTGGCGGCGCTGGCGCGCAAGGGCGGCCGCAGCCGTCCCAGCGTCCGACCGCGTCGACGGGCGCACGCGGCGGCGATGCGTTCAGCGGCTACGGCTCGGCGCGCGACGCGCAAGCCAATAGCGCGCGCGGCGCGGCGAGCCGCCAGTCGGCGGCGCGTGGCGGCGGAGGCGGATACGCCGGTGGCGGTGGATTCGGCGGCGGTGGCGGCGGCGGATTTTCGGGCGGCGGGCGTGGTGGTGGCGGATTCTCGCCGCGGGCCGGTGGTGGCGGCCGCGGCGGCGGACGGCGATAAGGAGCAGCCATGAGCGGGCAGAGCATCACCGGAAAGCGCGCACGCGACGTTTCGCGGCGACGCGTGGCCTCATCGCGGCGGCTGTGCGCGATGGTGCTCGCGCTGTCGGTTCCGTTCGCGGCGTTCGCCGCAGGGCAGCGCACTTTCGCCACCCCGGAAGACGCAGTCGCCGCGCTGTCCAGCGCACTGAAGACCGACGACGAAGCGTCGCTCGTCGCGATCTTCGGCGAAACGCACAAGAGCCTCGTGGTCTCGCCGGATCAGGCGGAGAACGAGGCGAACTGGGCCAAGGCGAGCAAGGAGCTCGACGCCTATCACGTGCTCGACGACAGGGGACCGAACCGGCGGATTCTGCTGGTCGGCGACGAGGCGTGGCCGATGCCGATACCCATCGTCAAGGAGGGCGGCAGCTGGCGCTTCGCGACCGAAGAGGGCGAAGAAGAACTGATCAATCGACGGATCGGCTCCAACGAACTCGAAGCGATCAGGGTGCTGGAGGCTTATCTCGACGCGCAGCGCCAATATGCGTCGCGCGACCGGAACCACGACGGCCTGCACGAATACGCGCAGAAGCTGGCCAGCACGCCGGGCAAGCAGGACGGTCTCTACTGGCATACCGACGAAAACAGCGACGAAGAGGAGAGTCCGTTCGGCCCGCTCGTCGCGGCCAGCTCCGAATACCTGAAAGGCCACGCGGCGGGCGATCCTTACCGGGGCTACCAGTTCCACATCCTGACGCGGCAGGGCAAGAACGCGCCGGGCGGCGCGTTCAGCTACGTGATCAACGGCCACATGATCGCGGGGTTCGCGATGGTCGCTTATCCGGCGCAGTACGGCAAGAGCGGCGTGATGACCTTCGTGGTCAGCAACAATGGCGTGATCTACCAGAAGGACCGTGGCCCGCATGCGCCGCCGGTGACCGAATTCAACCCGGATCACACGTGGCAGCGCGTCAAGGGTTCGCTCTGATCCGCTCAGGGTCGGCGGTGGCCATGCCGGCGCCGCGCACCCGTGCTTCCGTCGGCTCCGCTTCCGTACTCGAGGCGCTACGTTGAACCACCCACCCAGCGTCACCGGCCTCGCGTCAGCCACGCCACCCGCGCGCGGGTGGCGCTCCGCGTTTCCTCCCGCGCAATGGCTGCGAAGCTATCAGCCGCGCTGGCTCGCGAAAGACGCGGTCGCCGGCGTGACGCTCGCGGCTTATGGCATTCCGGTATCGCTCGCGTATGCGTCGCTCGCCGGCTTGCCGCCGCAATACGGCATCTACGGCTATCTGGTCGGCGGCCTTTGTTACGCGCTGTTCGGTTCGTCGCGCCAGCTCGCGGTCGGCCCGACCTCGGCGATCTCGATGCTGGTCGGCGTGACGGTCGCGACGATGGCCGACGGCGATCCGGCGCGCTGGGCGTCGATCGCGGCGCTCACGTCGGTGCTGATCGCGTGCATGTGCGTGATCGGCTGGCTCCTGCGCCTGAGTTCGCTCGTCAGCTTCATCAGCGAGACGATCCTGCTCGGCTTCAAGGCGGGCGCCGCGCTGACGATCGCGATGACCCAGTTGCCGAAGCTGTTCGGCGTAAAAGGCGGCGGCGAATTTTTCTTCGAACGGATCGCCGTGCTGTGGGGGCAGCTTCCGCTGACCAACGTCAGCGTGTTCGCCTTCGGCCTCGTTTGCATCGCGTTGCTGCTGCTCGGCGAGAAGTTTCTGCCGGGGCGTCCGGTGGCGCTCGCCGTGGTCGCTGCGTCGATCGTCGCGTTGTCCGTCACGTCGCTGGGCAGCCGCGGCTTTACGCTGGTTGGCGCGCTCCCTCAGGGCTTGCCTGAATTCCGTCTGCCGGGGCTGCGGATCAGCGATGTCGACGGCATCATCCCGCTCTCGTTTGCGTGCCTGTTGCTCGCCTATGTCGAGAGCGTTTCGGCCGCGCGCGCGCTCGCGCAGGCACATGGCGACGAGATCGACGCCCGCCAGGAATTGCTCGGTCTCGGCGCGGCCAATCTGGCGGCGGGATTGTTCCAGGCGTTTCCGGTCGCGGGCGGGCTGTCGCAATCGTCGGTGAACGACAAGGCCGGCGCGAAAAGCCCGCTGGCGCTGGTCTTCGCGTCGCTGGCGATCGGCTTCTGTCTGATGTTCCTCACCGGACTGCTCGCGAATCTGCCCAACGTCGTGCTGGCGGCGATCGTGCTCGTGGCCGTGAAAGGCCTCGTCGATGTCCGCGAATTGCGTCATATGTGGCGCGTGAGCCGCTTCGAATTCGCGATTTCGATGGTGGCGTTCGCGGCGGTGCTGCTGTTGGGCATCCTGAAGGGCGTGATCGTCGCGGTGCTGGTGTCGATGCTGCTGATCATCCGCCGCGCCGCGCATCCGCATGTCGCGATGCTCGGCCGTATTCCAGGCACGCGCTATTTCTCCGATCTCGAACGTCATGCCGAGAACGAGACGATTGCGCATGTGCTGGCGGTGCGGGTCGAGGCGTCGCTGCTCTACTTCAACGTCGAACACGTGCGCGAGACGATCTGGCGCATGATCCGCGCCGCGCCCGAGCCGGTGCGGCTCGTGATCTGCGATCTGTCGGCGTCACCGGTCGTCGATCTGGCGGGCGCGCGCATGCTCAAGGCGATGCACGTCGCGCTGCAGGCGGCGGGCACGGAGATGAAGATCGTCGGCGCTCACGCGGACGTGCGCGACTTGTTGCGCGCGGAGGGGCTCGAGGTTCGTGTCGGCCACATCAGCCGGCGCGGCTCGGTGGCCGACCTCGTCGACGCATTCCAGCAAAACGGCGATTTCGCGGACGAAGCGGGTCGCGGATGATTTCGAGGAGAAAACCAAATGTCACGTCAATTGCTTCCCGGCGCGTGCGCGCTCGCACACGACGCCGTCCACAGCCTCACGATCACACAGTGGCTGACGGCGGCGGCGCTGCTCGCCAGCCCCGTCTTGTGCCATGCAGCGAACCTGAACTTTCTGAAGGACACGCCCGTCACCTACATGCACGAAGCCGACCGTAAAGCGCTCAACGATGCGGCGCAAAAGGCGCTCGATACGAAAAAGGATGGCGAATCGTACGAGTGGAGCAATGCCGGCACCGGCAATTCCGTTTCGATCAAGGGCACGGTGACGCCGCAGGATACGACGAAGGACGGCGATCGAACCTGCCGGACCGCGACGCTGACCGCGATTGCGAAAGGACAGACGCAAACCTGGACGCCGATCGTCTGCAAGACCGGCGATGGGCCGTGGAAGGTACTCAAGAGATAAGCACCTGCGCGTCGCTCGATACGAACCATTTGCGCTGTTGATGCATAATTTGCCCAGCGTTTCGCGGCTCATGCACAAGGCAGACACATGGAACACTCTTACGCTAACGACGATACCGGCAATCTGATCCTGCTCGAACACGTCAACCTGAAAATCCCCAACCAGATTCTCGCGACCGCCTTCTACGTCACCGGCCTCGGGCTCACGCGCGATCCGTTCGTGATGACCGGGGTCGAGAATATGTGGATCAACATCGGCCGCTCGCAGATTCACTTGCCGCACGGGGCGGCGCAACGTTTGCGCGGCAGTGTCGGACTCGTGGTGGGCGAGCTCGACGCGCTGGTGAAGCGTTTGCGTTCGGTCGAGCCGCTGCTCGCCGGCACCGGGTTCGGCTGGACGGAGCGCGCGGGCAGTGTCGAAGTGACGTGTCCATGGGGCAACCGCTACGAGTGCCTCGATCCCGTCAATCGATCCGCGTCGGCTCCGTGGTCGCAAATCGATCTGGGCATCGCGTTCGTGAAGATGGATGTGCCGGTCGGCAGCGCGTTGCCTATCGCGCGCTTTTACCGCGATATGTTCGATGCGCCCGTCGACATCGAAGAGAAGCATGGCTTGCACCGCGCGATCATCGACATCGGCACGCATCAGCAACTGCTGTATGCGGAAACGACCGGGCCCGTTCCTGAATACGACGGACACCACATCGCCATTTACACGGCGGCTTTTTCGGAGCCGTTCAGAAGGCTCGCCGAAAAAGGCCTCGTATATGGAGAGGAGCCGCATCAATACCGGTTTGCCGACCTCGTCGATCTGGCGTCCGGAGAGCGTTGCTTCAGGCTCGAGCACGAAGTGCGCAGCCTGCATCACCCGCTTTACGCGCGACCTTTGGTAAACCGCAATCCCGAACAGACCAACCGGAACTATCTGCAAGGGGCCGATTGGCGCGACGGGCGGTTCTGATCAGCTCCATGAGCGGTCTATTCAGTGGAAAAACTCATGAGCGTGTTCGACGAAGAGAAGATCGACTGCCACTGCCACGTGTTCGATCCGACGCGCTTTCCGTACCGGGACGACACCGCTTACCGGCCAGCGCAGCAGGAGGTCGGCACCGCCGCGCAGTTCGTGCGCGTAATGGATGCGTATGGCGTGCGCCACGCGCTGCTGGTCGGCCCGACGAGCGGCTATCGCACCGACAACCGCTGCCTGCTCGATGCGCTCGAAACATACGACGCACGTTTGCGCGGTATTGCGGTGGTCGATAACGACATCGGCCGCGGCGAGCTCGCCGCGTTACGGCTGGCAGGGGTGGTCGGCGTCGCGTTCAATCCGGCGATGGAGGGCATCGACCTGGTGCTCGAAGCGGGCGCGCTATTCGGCATGCTGGCCGACCTCGGCATGGTCGCGCAGATCCAGGCCGCGGGCGACCAGATGACGGCGCTCGGCCCCTGGCTCGCGCGGCAGCCGGCCGCGATCGTCGTCGATCACTGCGGGCGCATGTTCGAGACGGTCGTGCCCGACGCGAAACTGCGGCGGCAGATCCAGTGGGAAACGCCACGCCGGCTGTTCGGTTTCGACGCTTAGTCCGCTCGCCGCAACGTAGGTGAAAACGATGACCAGCGCGACAGTGACTGGCGACAACGGTGCGCGTCAATCGCTTGCTACTCCTTAACGCTTTATTCTAGAAAATCCACAACACATCGCCTACCCTTAATCGAGCCGGTTTGCCGCGGACCTGTGCATCACTTCTCCCCTCTGCGAAGCCGACCCGTCCTGACAAAGCTAAACAACGATTCGAAGCCGTACGCTTTCGTTGTCTGCGAGGGTTGCGCCATCGTGTTCTTTCACGCTGTCGTCCGCGTGGATCCATGTCGCGCTCCTGCGCTGCAATTCATAGGGATATAAAAAGCTAGGAGACGCTCATGCCATTCAACCGTATTCAGGGAATTGTCGGCCTGCCACTGCTCGCCATCGCGTTCGGCTTGCCCGCGGCTCATGCCGCCGACGAAGTACAGAACAGCACGACCACCACCGCCGCGCCGGTGCCCTCGACGCTTCAGCCCGTCACCCAGGATCAGCTCGATCGCGCCGGCAGCATGACGGCGGTCTGGCTGCATTCGAACGGCTCGTATGCGCAGACCCGCTATTACCCGGGCTCGCAGATCAACAGGACGAACGTCGCGAAGCTCAAACCGGTGTTCATCTTCCAGACGGCCGTCAACGAATCGATGGAAACGGCGCCGATCGTGAAGGACGGCGTAATGTTCCTGACCACGTCGTTCAATCACGTGTACGCGATCGATGCGAAGACGGGCAAGGAGTATTGGCATTACAAGCACAAGATGGGTCCGGTCACGACGTTCTGTTGCGGGCCCAACAACCGTGGCGTCGCGATTTCGGGTGACCGGCTCTATATGGGCACGCTCGACTCCAAGCTCGTCGCGCTCGACGCCAAAACCGGCAACGTGCTGTGGCAAACCCAGATCGCCGATCCCGACCAGGGCTACTCGGAAACGATGGCGCCGGCGGTCGTCGACGGCAAGGTGCTGATTGGCACGAACGGCGGCGAGTACGGCATTCGCGGCTTCGTGAAGGCGTACGACGCGAATTCCGGACAGTTGCTGTGGACTTTCTACACGATTCCCGAAACCGGCCAGGAAGGCGTGTGGGCAACCAAGGACGCGACCGGCCGCGACGAGAAGCGCGACATAGACGCAGAGAAGAAGCAGCTGGCCGACAAGGGCGGCGACTTCTACAAGACGCTCGGCGGCGGCGTGTGGATGACGCCGGCGATCGACCGGAAAACGAACACGGTGTACTTCATGGTCGGCAATCCGTCGCCGGACCTGTACGGTGCGATCCGGCCGGGAGACAACCTCTATACGGACTCGCTCGTCGCGATCGATCTCGACACCGGCAAGTACAAATGGCATTACCAGTATGTGCCGCACGACGTGTGGGACCTCGACGCGGTGAGCCCGCCGGTGCTGATCGACGTGCGCGACAACGACGGCAAGATGATCCCCGGCATCGTGCATGCGGGCAAGACCGGTCACGTGTACGTGCATGATCGTGCGACCGGCCGTCTGATCCGCTTCTCGCAGGCGATGATTCCGCAGGAAAACATGTGGACCCTGCCGACCGCGTCCGGCGCGCGCATGTTGCCGGGCGCAAACGGCGGCGTCGAGTGGTCGCCGATCGCGTTCGATCCGCAGACGCGTCTTGTCTACGCGGCCAACTTGCATCAGCCGATGACGTACCAGGTCGAGGACGCCGCCTATCCGGGCGGCAGCAAGCTGTGGCTCGGCGGCGCGTTCAAGGTGATCCCGTCCGAGGCGCAATGGGGCAAGCTGTCGGCCGTCAACGTCGACACCGGCAAGATCGCGTGGGACTACAAGACCGACCAGCCGCTGATCGGCGGCGTACTCGCGACGGCGGGCGGCCTCGTGTTCAACGGCGAGGGCAACGGCCTGTTCCGCGCGTTCGATGCCGCGAACGGCAAGAAGCTGTGGGAGTTCCAGTGCGGCGCGGGCGTCAACGCACCGGCCGTGTCGTACACGCTCGACGGCAAGCAATACGTGGCGGTCGCGGCGGGCGGCAATACGCAGCTCGACTACAAGCGCGGCAATAGCGTCATCGTGTTCGCGGTGCCATGAGGGGGCCGGCGCCGCGGGGAGCGCCGGGTGGGGCGCGCGCCGCATCGGTGGCGCTGCTGTGCGGCGGATTGATCGCCGCATGGCTGCCGTCGGGCGCGCGCGCCGACGCCGAGGCGGGCAAGGCGAAAGCGCAGGTGTGCGTGGCTTGTCACGGGCCGATGGGCAATTCGACTAATCCGGACTATCCGATTCTGGCCGGCCAAACCGCGCGCTATATATATCTGGAACTGAAGGACTTCAAGCAGGGACGGCGCAGCGATCCGCGCATGTCGCCGATGGCGGCGAACCTGTCGGCCGAGGACATGCAGGACCTCGCCGACTACTTCGCCGCGCAGAAGCCCATATCGGTGCCGTTCAAATCGGATGGCGCCAGCATAGAAGCGGGCAGCAGGAAGGCCGCCGAGGTGTTGTGCACGATGTGCCACCTGGGCGGCTTTTCCGGGCAGAACGAGATTCCGCGCGTCGCGGGCCAGCATTATCAGTACATCGTCAAGCAGTTGCAGGACTTCCGCTCGCACACGCGCACCAACGATGCAGGCAACATGACGAGCGTGACGCGTAATCTGACCGACGACGACATCCATCATCTGGCCGCCTATATCAACAATCTGCAGTAGCACCGGGGGAGACACCATGACTGATATCTTCAATCGGCCGCTGGCGGCCGCCGTTCTGCTCGCCGCCGCGTCCGGCGCTTGCATGCCGGCGCTCGCGCAGGACCAGGGGGAAATCAACCGCCAACTGCTCGCGGCCGCGAAGGACGACGATCAGCAGTCGGTCGTCGCGGCGCTGCAGCGCGGCGCGTCGGTCGATGCGATGAACCGGATCGGCGATACCGCGCTCGTCACCGCGTGCAAGAAGGGCGATACGGCGATGGCGCGCACGCTGATCGAACGCGGCGCGAACGTGCAGCACGCGAACGCCCCCGGCGATACGCCGCTGATGGCCGCCGCCTACGGCGGCTTCGACGAGATCGTCGCGCTGCTGCTCGCGCATGGCGCCGATCCGCTCGCGACCGATCGCGTCGGCAAGACCGCGATGGAATACGCGGCGGGCGAGGGGCAAACGAAGGTCGTGGGTCAATTGCTCGATGCCGGCGTCGACGTGAACCGGACCTACAAGAACGATCTGACCGCGCTGATGTGGGCGGCCGGCTACGATCGCGCGGAGACCGCCCAGCTGTTGCTCGCGCGTGGCGCGAACCAGTCGTTGAAGGACAACCGGGGGATGACGGCGAAAGATATCGCGGTGCAGACGAAGTCGGCGCGGGTCGCGGGGTTGTTGTCGGCGAGTTAGCGGCTGGAATCACGCGCGCAATGCCGGCCGCGCTTGCGCCAGGATCGCCGGCAATGCCTCGAACGAATCGATCAGCGCGTCGCAGCGCGGCATGTCGGCGCCGCTCGCGCTGCCATAGCCGTAGCTGACGATAAAGACCGGCAGACCGGCCGCGCGCGCCGCCGCGACATCGACCGATGAATCGCCGACCAGCACGCAACGTTCGGGCTCGACGTCGAGCAGCCGGCACGCGTGCCAAAGCGGTTCGGGCGACGGCTTCATGTTCGCGACGGTGTCGCCCGCGACCAGCCCGTCCAGATGAGCGGCGAGCCCCGTTTTGTCGAGCAGCGCCGCCGCCAGCGCCTGCGGCTTGTTGGTCACGCACGCGCAGCGGTACCCGTGCTGCCGCAACGCGTGCAGCCCGGCCATCACGCCGGGATAAACCCGGCCCAGCTCCGCGTTGGTCACCGCGTAGTGCCGCTCGAATATGTGCTGCGCATGCTCCAGTTCGACTTGCTGACCGAGGCCCGCCGCGTTCAGCGAGCGTTGCACGAGCTTGCGCACGCCGTTGCCGATGAAGCCGGTCACCATGTCGTACGGCAGCGGCGTGGCGCCGAAGTCCTTCAGCATTCGTCCGGCGGCCGCGACGATGTCCGGCGCGGTGTCGACCATCGTGCCGTCCAGATCGATCAGGACGGCGTGGTAGCCGCGGTTCATCGCCATGACGCGCTCGCGCTCGCGTTCGCCTGGTCCGCGTTCAGTGCGCCGCGCGCGGCCGAATCGGGACGCCGCGTGGCGTCTTCATGCCAGCGGCGCAGTGTCGCCAGATCCACCCAGCGATGCCATTCGCCGCGCACCATCGGAACGATCGGCGCATGCGGATCGCCGAGATGAGGCAGCACGGCCAGCGCGCCATCGAAGTCCTCGTGCGCGGTAAAAGTGCTCGGCGTGACGACGACCGGCACGCGCGCGGCGCGCGCCGCCAGCAGACCATTGCGCGAGTCCTCGAAGGCGAGGCAGGCCGCGGGCTGCAAGCCGAGCTGGTCGAGCACGTGTCGGTAGACGTCGGGGGCGGGTTTTTTGGCGGGCGTGGTGCCGGCGTCGCCAATGGCCGCGAAGCGATGGCGCCAGGTGCCGCCGAAATGCGCGTGCAATAGCGCGTCGAGGTTGGCGGGCGTCGTGGTCGTCGCGATCGCCACGCGCAGGCCGGCCTCGTTCGCCTCGTCGATCAGACGCGCGATGCCGGGGCGCAGCGGCAGGCCGCGCTCGCGCATGCGCTCGGTGTAGTGGCGCGTCTTCAGTGCGTGCAGCGCGTCGACGGCCTCTCCCGCTAGCGGGCCAGCGGCTTCCTCGCACTCGACCGTGCGCCAGTAATGCAGCAGACGCTCCTTGCCGCCCGCCACTTTCAGCAGGCCAGAATAGAGCGCTTCGTCCCAGAACCAGTCGAGGCCGGCTTCGGCAAACGCGGCGTTGAATGCTTGCAGATGAGCGGTCTCGGTGTCGGCGAGCGTGCCGTCGACGTCGAAGATAAGGGCTTGCATCGTGCGGTCCTCGCGAGGGTGGGGTGCCGTTCAGACACGCACCACGATAGCCGAGCCATCCGCCGATTCAAATTCAGAGATTCTTTCGCCGTCGATAAGCGTTGCATTGTGTGCCGGCAAGCACGCCGCAACATGCGCGCAGCAACAGGTCATTTGCCCAACTGCGGATCGGTCACGAAGCCCAGCTTCGTCAACCCGCCGCTTTGCGCCGCCGACATCACGATCGCGACCCGCTCGTACGGCACCTTGCGATCCGCGCGCAAATGCAGCTCCGGCTGCGGCGTCGCGACGGCGGCCTGGGCGATGCGCGCGCGCAGGCCGTCGTCGGTCACGGGCTGACCGTCCCACAGAACCGTGCCGTCCGCTTGCACCGCGACATCCACATGCGCGGGCTTGACCGCTTCCGGCTGGCTGCTCGCATGCGGCAGATCGATCCTGACCGCGTGCTGCAGCGCCGGAATGGTGACGAGAAAAATGATCAGCAGGACCAGCATTACATCGACGAGCGGCGTCATGTTGATCTCGTTCATCAGACCTTGATCGTCGTCGTCGGAGAAAGGGCTCATTGCCATTCGAGGTCTCCGTCGCGGGTTGCGTTCGTCGCGTTGGTGCCGCGCGGCACCACGCGCATCTGCGGCCCGGCGCTCGACGGCAATTGGGCACCGGTCACGAAGTACGCATGCAAGCCGTGCGCGAAACGCTTCAGGCGCGCGACGATCGAGCGGTTCGCGCGCGTCAGGCCGTTGTAGCCGAGCACGGCCGGTATCGCGACGAAGAGCCCGAACGCGGTCATGATCAGCGACTCGCCGACCGGGCCGGCAACATGATCGATCGACGTCTGACCGGTCTCGCCGATCACGATCAGCGCATGGTAGATGCCCCATACGGTGCCGAACAGCCCGACGAAAGGCGCGGTGCTGCCGATCGAAGCAAGGATCGCGAGGCCGCTTTGCAGACGTGCGATCGTTTCGTCCATCGTGTCCTGCAGACGCCGTGTGATCCAGTCCGACACGTCTATGCGGTCGTGCAACTGCTGCTGCGTCTGCCGATGATGCGTCGCCGCTTCATGGCCCGCCAGCGCGAGCGCGAGCAGCGGGTTGTCGTGCGCGTGCGAATCCGGATAGCCGAGCGCGTGCAGCCCGTCGTCGAAGCGGTCCGCGCTCCAGAAGCGCGCGTCGCTCTGGCTGGTCACGCGCCTGAGGCGGACCACCTGCCACAGCTTCACGATGATCACCGTCCACGACAGCACCGACATGATCACGAGCACGCACAGAATGCCGCGCGTGACGAAATCACCCGAATCCCATACGTTTGCGAGTCCGTAATGTTGCATGGCGAGTTCCTTCGGTTGGTGTCGGTGGTCTGTCTGGCGGTTCGGTTACGCCGGGTCGGTCACTCGGTCAGTCCGAATACGAACGACTGCGAGTACGCGGCGCGCACCGGCGTGCCGTTTTCGGTGTACGGCTGGCAGGCGCCCGCATGCACGGCCGCGAGCGCCGCGTCGTCGAGCCGGGTGGAGCCGCTGCCGGTTTGCAGCTGCGCCGTTTCGATATGCCCAGTCAGCCCGACGACGAAGCGCACGATCGCCGTGCCATGGTCGCCGCGTCGCTTCGCGACATCGGGATAGTCGGGCTTCGGAATCGAGCAGTCGACATGCGACACGTTGCGCGGCTCGGTCGACGCGGGCGCCGCCGGATGAGCGGCGGGAGCGGATGCGGTCGACGGCGCGGCGGCCGTTGGCGTGGTGGGCACGGCGGCCTGCGGTGCCGCCGATGGCGCGGCGGTTTGCGTGACGGGCTGCGTGGTGCTTTCGCGTGTCGGAGACGGTGCCGGCACAGGCTTTTCCACACTGCGCGGCACCTGCGCGCGCGGCTGCGGCGCTGGTTTGGCGTGCACGGCGGGATGCATGACGGGCGGCGTGGGCGCCGGGGGGACGACAGCGGCGGGCGGGGGCGGCGCGGGTTGTGAAACAACCGGAGCGGGAGGCTCGGGGCTCAGCAGCAACGCGGTGATCGTGCGTGGCTCGACCGGACGCTCGACGATCGGCTTGCGTGCGCTCAACGCGATGACGAGCAGCAGCAGATGCGCGACGATCACGGCGCCCAGCACGATCGCCGCGCGACGGTAGCCGGCCGCGAGATTCGCAGAGCTTGCTGGGTGCACCACGGCAACTTGCAGCATCATCGTCACCTCCGCGGTCATTGTCCTCCGCGGACCCCGCTTTTCAAACCCGCGACGGCCGGCGCGAAGCAATTCGGGAAAATCTCCCGCCGATCCGCGTTGTCAAACAATCACCCGGTGGGCTACCTTGAAACGATGACGCGAACCATCGCGGCGCTGCCATATCAACCCGGAGTACAACGATGCTGGAGACACGGATTTCCCCCCGACCGCCACGCCGTTCCCTCGCGCTGGCTTGCGCGCTCGTGCTGGCCGCGAGCGCCGCGCATGCCGCGGCCGCGCCGCTCGCCTACGTGACGAGCGAGAAGGCCGGCGTCGGCGTGATCGATCTCGACCAGATGACGCTTGCGCAGACCTTTCCGGTCGGCGCGGACGGCCCGCGCGGGCTGAGCCTGAACGCCGACGGCACGCGTCTGTTGGTCGCCAACAAGAACACCAACGATCTCGCGGTGATCGACACCGCTACCGGCAAGGTCGTCAAGCGCGTGAAGATCGGCAAAAACCCTGAATATGTGCGGGTGCGCAACGGCTACGCGTACGTGACCTACGAGCCCGGCGAGGACGGCGGGCCGCCGGGAGCCAAACCGGAAGGCAAACCCGATGCGAAAGGGGACAACAAGCCCGAAGCGAACGCGGGCGGCAAACCCGGCGCGGACGACGACGACGCGAACAAGCCGCCCGCTGAAATCGCGATCATCGATATGAAGAACTGGCAGGTGATCCGCTCGGTCACGAGCGGCCACGAAACCGAAGGCATCGAATTCTCGCGCGACGGTCAGATGATGCTGGTCACCAACGAAGGCGACGATACGGTGTCGATCTATCACGCACGAACCGGCGCGCCGATCAGAACCGTGAAGCTCGCGGCGGGCGGCCGGCCGCGCGGCATCCGGTTGTCGCCCGATGGCAAGCACTATGTGGTCACGCTGGAGTCGCTCAGCAAGCTCGTCGTGATCGACGCGCACACATTCGAGGTAGTCAAGACGGTCGATACGAAGCTTGGTCCCTATGGCGTCGCGTTCGGACCGAACGGTGAGCGGCTTTTCGTGGCCGCCGCGCGCGACAAGGTCGTGCAGGTGTTCGACGGCCACACCTTCGAACATGTCGCCGATGTGCCGGTCGGCCAGCGCTGCTGGCATTTCAGCTTCACGCCGGACGGCTCGAAGCTGATGGTCGCGTGTGGGCGCTCCGACGCGGTGTACGTGCTCGACGCGAAGAGCTATCAGCCCCTCAAGCAGATCGGTGAACTGCCGCTCGCGTGGGGCATCGTCACGTATCCGCATAGCGATGGGTCGATCGAATCGCATTGAGTGACATGCTGGCGAAGAGGCTGTTGCAGATTTTTCGGGGTCTGTTGGCTTTGCTGAGTCGGTGTTAACTTTTTCCCGTCTTGTACCGCTGTACGAGAAGAAGCACAAAAAGGCCGCCTGACAAGGGCGGCCTTTTTTATATGTGCTCGAGCATGCTCAATAGCTCGGGGATGCAAGTCTCCGTCTAGCCTAATCCCGATTTCGCACCAGCAGAAATATGCAACAGAAATGAGTTATCCGAAACCAATAGCGTCAATTCTTGTAAAAGCGGGCTTATCCCGAATTAAAACCGTTGACCGCGGTCCGTTTCGATGGTTAATTCTCGTAGCAACGCTAGAGAACTCATGAGGAATACAGTGGATCAACAGATGCAGCAAAGCAGTGGGACGAATGTCGAGGAAGAATGCGGAGTTTGCAGCATTATCTTTTCTATTTATTCCAAGTTCCCGCCGATGCCGTCCGCCCAGGCCTTGAACATGGAAACCGGAGAGTTCTTTCGTTTGAGAGAGTTCGTAAGTTGAAAACCGGTTATGCCATGGCCGAAGCACTGGGCGTTGCATGGGCGTGCAATTGTCGCGAACGATCAAAGAAGCGTTTCGATGAACAGTTCACGCTTCGGGACCCGAACGGGCGCGCGCTTTCCGATACTCTCTATACGGTCCGATTTCCCTCGGGCGAGTTGAAGCATGGGGTTACCGATCACGCGGGACGTACACAGCGGCACAAGACAGACGGCGCGCAAGCGGTGCGAATCTATCTTGGACATCGCCAGTCAGCGTAACAATTTGTCTATCAAGGTAACTCATAAAACGGGGTAAAAATGACTTATCCGCTGCACGAATGCGTGACCAATACAAACGCTAATTCAAACGTGAATGTCTATGTGACACGCTACTGCAAGCCATGGAAGTTATCGGCCGGAGGCATTGAATTTCTGAAGGGCTGGGAGAAATTCAGTGCGGTCATATATGACAAGGATGGAAGCGGAAAAGGCAATGCGACTATCGGTTATGGACACCTTGTTCATATGGGGCCGATATCAGGACCAATATCTGAGAAGCCATTTTTGCATGGGATTGCGGAGGCCGATGCCGATAAAATGCTCCGCGCTGATGTCGAAAAGGCTGAACGCATTGTCAATAGCGCGATCAAGGTCCCTTTGCACCAGTACGAGTACGACGCCCTGGTGTGTTTTATATACAATCTACAAGGTCATGGCGCCAACCTCCTCGATTTCGTGAACACTGGTGATTATGACAAGGTTGGCGACAAGATGAGAACTTACAGCCATGACCATCAGGGTCGCTTAGTTAAGGGCTTGCTCAGGCGTCGTCACCGTGAGGCAGAAATGTTCGAGGCAGGGATCTATGACTCATCACACTAAACTTATCGCGGCGATTGCATTCTGGCCGATCTTCTCGATAGCGGCCACCGTTTATTCGGGGGAGTTCGACTACAGGCAGATCCAATCATCGGCGACCTATTTCTCCGGCCACTCGGAAAAGGAAATTGATCGTTTGTGCAAGAGCGGAGAGCACGCGACGAATGATGATCTAGCTCAATGCCAACACCGGGAATTTGAGCGTGCAAAGGTGCGGCTGGATGAGAAGCTTAAAGTTGTTACGGCGCGATTTGAGCAGGGCGATAATTTTTTAAAAACCTATGATGAGAAACCATTGGCGATGCCATATTTCATTTCGGCGCAAGTTTCGTGGGCGAAGTTTCGTGACAGTCAATGTTATGCAGAAACATATATGATGGGCGAGGCGGCAGAGCGCGATATATATTTTTGGGGATGTATGACTGACATTACGCAAACGCGCGCAAACGAGTTAGCTAAATTGCTGAAGGATTGGAGTGTTCACTAAAAAAGCAGTTCCGTTTCGGCGAAGCTATTTGAAATGGGAATCGGTGATGCGCGACACTAGTATGTTTTTTCTGCTTTTCATTATGTCGCAGGCGACCTGGTTGCTTTATAGCGAAGACGACTGGTCCGCGCCGCTTTGCCGGCATTGCGCTCGTGCAGAACCGTCAAGCGACCGCAAGACCGAAGCCACCCCTTCGCACCACGCCAGTCACCACTACTTCCACCCATATCTCATCCCCACCCAAAACCCCCTCGGCGCCCCCGGCCCGACGAACTGCTCGTTGACCGGACTCGCGCCGTTAAACGTATTCCCCGGCCCGGTAAAGAAGTTCGCCCCCAGCGCGCCGAAGCTCGCATAGCGCTTATCGAGCAGGTTCGACACCGATGCGAACACCTGCAACTGTTTCGTCACCTGATACGAGGTGTCCATATCGATCAGCAGATAGCCCGAGATCTTGCCGTTCACATCCTGGTTGTTTTCGTCGCCATGCGCGTAGATGCTGCCGCGCCACGTGAGGTTCGTGCCGATTCGCCATTTCGAGGTGGCCGCGTAATCGAGCCGCAGTTTGACGGTCGTCGCCGGAATGCTCGGGATGTGGTCGCCCGGATGCACGGTGATGTTGCCGTTCGCGTCGGCGCTCGAATTGCTGCGGCTGCTTTCGACCCATGTCGACTGATAGGTCGCGTTGACGTAGCTATAGCTGCCGGTCACGGTGAGCGGTCCGTATTTCGTCTGCCCGGCCAGTTCGACCCCTTGCCGGCGCGTGCGCCCGACGTTCTGAAAGAAGCCCTGCGAACTGCCCGCGCCGTTGCTGCTGATGAACTGGATGTCGTTGTCGAGCGTCGTGCTGTAAGCGGCGGCGCTCCATGTCGTGTTGCCGCCGATCCTGCCGCGCGCCCCGACTTCATAGGTCTTCGAAATGACCGGCTGCAACGGCGGATCGGAGACGAAGTCGTTCGGCAGAGAACATGGCGCGTTCGGATCGGCGCAGGCCAGCTCGATCGCGGTCGGCGAGCGCATGCCCTCGTTGTAGGTCGCATAGGCGGTGAAGGCCGGCGTCGGATTCCAGTTGATGCCGACCGCCGGATTGAAGCGCGAGAACGTATGGTGGCCGTTGAGCTGCGGCTGCGTGCCGGATTCGTCGCCGATCGTCGCATCGGCCCAGTTGTAGCGGCCCGACAGCGTCAGCGACCACTGCGGCGTCAGCGACAGCGTGTCCGTCAGGTAGATGCCGTAGTTCGTGTTGTGCGTGTTCGCGTTGGTCTGCGGTTCGAAATTGCCGATGCCGACCGTCGCGCGCGAATCGGTGAACATCGCGTCTTGCGACGCCTGCGTGAAGTGCGAATTGGCGGCATCGACGGCCATGCCCGCGATGAACTGGTTCTTCATGCCGCCGAGTTTGCCGAGCAGCGTCAGTTGCAAGCTCGCGCCGTAGCTGTCGGTCGTCACGGTCGATTGCAGGTTGGTCGCCTGCAACGTATCGACAGCGCCGTCGTCCCCGATCTCGCCGAAGTTCTCGTTGACGTTACTGCTGGTGTTGGCATTGCGAAAGTGCCGGTAGTACGCGTTGCCGCTCAGCTCGACGTTGTCGTTGAAGTAATGATCGCCCGACAGCGTCAGGTAGCCGACGCTATTCTGATTCCGGTCGGGATACGTATACGGTTGCTTCGGGTTGTTGAGGAACGAGCGCGGAAGGGTTTGCACGCCGTGCAGATCGTTGTCCGCGCCACCGGCCGACAACGACAGCGTGGTGTCGGCGTCGGTATAGCGCAGCTTGCCGAACGCCTGACGGATGCGGCTTTCGTTCTGCTCGGCCCAGCCGTTATCGTTCGCGGCGTTGGCGGTGAAGTAGTAGTCGAGGTTCTGGCCGATCGTGCCGCCCTGTTCGATCTGCGCGGCCTTACGTCCCCACGAGCCGCCCTGTATTTCGGCTTCGCCGACCGGATTGTCCTTGCCGTTTTTCGTCGTGATCGCTAGCGCGCCGCCGAGCGTGTTGAAGCCGAAGGTCGGATTGGAGCCGGGGATCAGCTGCATCGTGTCGATCGCCTGTTGCGGTATCAGGTCCCAGTTCACGACGTCGCCGAACGGCTCGTTCACCCGCACGCCGTCGACGAATACCGACAAGCCCTGCGGCGTGCCCAGCAGCGGCGATGCGGTGAAGCCGCGATAGAACAGGTTCATCTGATACGGATTGCCCTGCGCGTCGGAGATCGTGACGCTAGGCAGATTCGCCGCGAGGAAATCGGTGAGCGTCTGGCGTCCCTGCCGTTGAATATCGGCCGCGTGTACGGTCTGCACGTTGGCCGGCACCTGCGTAAGCGGCGTGCCGATGCCGAGCAATGGCGTGGTGCCCACGACGACGATCGGCGCGAGGGTCGTGGTGGGTGTCGTGTTGTTGGCGTTGTCGTCGGGCGCCTTGGAAGGGGCAGCGGAAGACGCCGAAGCCGGCGCCGACGCCGCGACCGGCGGCTCGGCTTGCGCTTGCGCCCATACACTCGTGGACAAACCGGCGAGCGCTCCGCCGACGCAGAACGTGATGCCGGCGCGCCGCTGAAGCCGGCGTTTGCGGCGTGCTTGAGATCGCATGCTCATCGTTGTTGTCTCCTGCCGGCTTGTTATGCGCGCGTGTCGCGCGTTGTTCGACGTTGGTGTAAAGCTTCGCATACGCGTCTGTAAGCCGCGCGGGAGCTTTTCCCGATCTGCCGGGGAAGCGTTCCCAAACTCGCGCGAAACCCGCTGCGCGTGCCGTCGCTGAGTAGAATGCAAGCGTCATGTCAAGCGAACCGATCCATTCCTCCTCTGCTGGCCGCCCGCCGCCATCGTCACCGATATGGCGCGACCTCGGCTGGGTCGTCGCCGTGACCGCGCTAGCTGCGGCGCTCGGCGCCGCCTTCGATCTGAGCGAGAAGATCTACCGCTTCACGCGCGGCATGGAGCGCTTCCAGCTCGACGAGTTGCCCGGCACGCTGTTCGTGCTGTCGTTCGCGCTCGCGTGGTTCGCGTGGCGACGCTATGGCGATGCGCGCCGCGAAGCGCGCCACCGCCGCATGCTCGAGGAACAGGCCGAACAGCTGCTCGCGGACAACCGGCGCCTCGCCAGTCAGGCGCTGCAGGCACAGGAACTCGAGCGCCGCCATATGGCGCGCGAGCTGCACGACGAGCTGGGTCAATATCTGAACGCGATGTCGCTCGACGCGGCGCGCATCCGCGATCTATCGGGCGAGCGCGAGCCGGAGATTCATCGCATCGCGCTCGGGCTGATACAGAGCGCGACGCACGTGTACCGCGAGATCGGCGGCATGATCCGCCGCCTGCGGCCGATTGGTCTCGACGAATTCGGCTTGCCGACCGCACTCGAACATTGCGTCGACGGCTGGCGCGAGCGTTTGCCCGACGCGTCGTTCTCGGTGACGATCGAAGGGGACTTCAGCGGCCTCAGTGATGCGTTGACGATCACGCTATACCGGCTCGTGCAGGAAGGACTCACGAACGTGTCGAAGTTCGCGCGCCGCTCGCGCGTCGAACTGTTCCTGGTGCGTGCGCCGCGCGAAGACAACGGCACGCAGATCGACGAGATCGTCGTCACGATGGCCGACGACGGCCCCGGCACCGATCTGACGAAGCCGCGCAGCGGGCTTGGGTTGATCGGCATGCGCGAGCGCGTCGAGGCGCTCGGCGGCGAGTTTCACGTCGCGAGCGAGCCGCAGCGCGGTTTTCTGTTATGCGCGCGCGTATCCGCTCAAGCGGGACTGGCCGAGCCCGTGAACTGAAGCCCGAGGCGGCTTGCCATCTGCGCGAGCTGCACGCCGTTGTCGGCGCCGAACTTCTGCCGGATCACCGATTGATGGTTGGCCACCGTCTTCTGACTCAAGCCGAGCTTTTCGGCGATGCTCGGCAGCGTATAGCCCTGCACGAGCAGCCGCAGCACCTCGAACTCGCGCGCGGACAACTGACGCCCCGGCGGCCCTTCGTTGAATGCGGTGCGCAGCGCGAGCGCCTGCGAGATGTCCCGGCTCAGATAGCCGGCGCGGCGCGCAATCGAGCGCACCGCTTCGACCAGCACATCGGGCGCGCTCGCCTTGGTCACGTAGCCGAGCGCGCCTGCGTCGAGCGCGCGCCGCACGAAAATCGATTCCTCGTGCACGCTGAAGATCAGCACGCGCGCATCCGGCTCGCGCGCGAGCATGCGCCGCATCGCTTCGATGCCGCTCGCGCCCGGCAGCGACACGTCCATCACGACCACATCGGGCCGCAGCGCGCAAAAACGCTGGTAGGCCTGCGCTGCGTCGGCCGCTTCGCCGCACACCTCGACGTCGTCGTTCAGTTCGAGCAGACGCCGGTAGCCTTCGCGCACGACCGCATGATCGTCGACGAGCAGAACGGAGATGGTGTCGGCACTCATGATTGGGCTCCGGGTGATGCTCGGTTGTCGCCGGCGGCGTCGGGCTCGCAGGAAGCCGCCGCGAGCTTGCGCGAGTTGGCGTCGTTGCGGAACAGGATCGGCTGTTCGCGGGCGGCTGCTGTCGCCGCGGATTCCGACGCCGCCTGCCGCACGATCTTGACCACGTTCTCGTGAAACGGCGATTTGTCGCAGACAGGGTCGGCGTTGGCCGCGTCGCCGGTCAGCAGGAATGCCTGGCAGCGGCAGCCGCCGAGGTCGTGTTCCTTTTCGTCGCAGCTGCGGCACGGCTCTTTCATCCACTGCAAACCGCGAAAGCGATTGAACGCGTCGCTCTCGTACCAGATCTCGCGCAACGGCATGTCCTTCACGTTCGGCAGCGTCAGGCCGGGCAGGCCGCGCGCCGCGTGACACGGTAGCGCGGCGCCGTCGGGCGCGACGCCGAGGAACACCGCGCCCCAGCCGTTCATGCAGCGCTTCGGGCGCCGCTCGAAGTAGTCGGGCACGACGAAGAAGATCTTGCAGCGCTCGCCATGAGTCTGGCGATAGCGCGCGACCACCGCTTCGGCTTCTTCGAGCTGCTCGCGCGTCGGCATCAGTTGCGCCTGGTTCTCGCGCGCCCAGCCGTAGTACTGCGTGTTCGCCAGCTCCAGATATTCGGCGCCGAGAGCCAACGCCATCTCGATGATCTTGTCGACGTGCGGCAGGTTGTAGCGATGCAGCACGCAGTTCATCACCATCGGAAAGCCGTGCCGTTTGAGCGCGGCGGCGACACGCTGCTTCAGCTCGAACGTGCGCGTGCTGCTGAGGAAGTCATTCAGCTGCTGCGTCGAGTCCTGGAACGACAACTGGATGTGATCGAGCCCGGCCGCCTTCAGATCGCCGAGGCGCTGATCGGTGAGACCGACGCCCGACGTGATCAGGTTCGTGTAGAAGCCGAGCCTGTGCGCTTCTTCGACCAACACTTCGACGTCGTCGCGCACCAGCGGCTCGCCACCGGAAAAGCCGAGCTGCACCGCGCCGAGCGCGCGCGCCTCGCGCAGCACGTCGAGCCATTGGCCGGTGGTCAGTTCGCGGTTGTGATCGGTGTAGTCGAGCGGGTTGTAGCAGAACGCGCAATGCAGCGGACAGCGATAGGTCAGCTCCGCGAGCAGCCACAGCGGCGGCGGTACCGCGGCGGCCGCGCTGCTTTGCGGTTGCGCGCCGGGTTGAGAACCGGGTTGAGAAAGATCGGTCATCGCGCTACTCCAGCCAGCCGCGCCCATGCGCGTCGGCGATGAAAGCCCGCACCTCGTTGCCGATGCCGGTCGCGTTGAACGCCTGTTCGAGCTCGGCGATCAGCGTATCGATGTCGCGTGTGCCGTCGCAGCGCTTGAGGATTTCTCCGGCGCTTTGGTTGAGTTTCACCATGCCCTCCGGATACAGCAGCACGTGCGCGTTCTGCGCGGGCTCCCATTGCAGGCGGAATGGCTTCGCGATCGCGAGCGGCGTGGCGGGGTCGGCGCGTGTGGTGTCGTTCATTGCGGAAACGCCTTCTCGATCGAGTCGAGCATGGTCCACAGAATGTCGAGCTTGAACTGCAGGATTTCGAGCGCCCGTTCCTGCTGATCGCGTCGCGTGAAATGGGCGAGCGTGACTTCGAGTCCGTGCTGCACGTCGCGCTGCGCTAGGGAAATGCGCGAACGGAAGTACGCGAGACCCTCGGGCTCGATCCACGGATAGTGCTCGGGCCAGCTCGCGAGCCGGTCGCGATGCACCTGCGGCGCGAACATCTCGGTCAGCGACGAGCACACCGCTTCCTGCCACGGCGCACGGCGCGCGAAATTCACATAGGCATCGACGGCGAAGCGCACGCCCGGCGTCACGTGTTCGAGCGACCACAATTCGTCGCGAGTGAGACCGACCGCATCGGCGAGACGCGCCCAGGTTTCGATGCCGCCTTCCGCGCCTTCGTAGCCGTCGTGATCGAGAATACGCAGCACCCAGCGGCGGCGCGTCGCGCGGTCCGGACAGTTCGACAGCACGGCCGCATCCTTGAGCGGAATGTTGATCTGATAGTAGAAGCGGTTCGCGACCCAGCCGCGAATCTGCTCGCGCGAGCAGCCGCCGCTATTCATCTTCACGTTGAACGGATGGTGGATGTGATAGGCGGTGCCCTTCGCGCGCAATTGCGCTTCGAATTCCTCACGGCTCCAGGCGGGTCGGTCGACGACCTGGGTTCCCGCTGCGCTTGCGTCGCGTGTCGGTGTCGTGTCCTGAATGTCTTTCGCGTTCATGCCGTCCGTCTCCGTTTTATCGTCGTTCACAGCCGCGCCTGGCTACCTCATCTCTCCGCACTCTTTACTGCGCACTTCAAAGCTCGAAGCTCATTCCGTCGTACGCGACCTCGATTCCATGCTCGCCTAGCATGCGCCGCTCGGGGCCGTCTTCGATCAGGATCGGATTCGTGTTGTTGATATGGATCAGCACTTTGCGCTTCGCGTCGAGCGAATCGAGCGTTTCGATCATGCCGCCCGCGCCGCTCTGCGGCAGATGGCCCATATCCGCCGAGGTCTTCTTCGACAGGCCGAGGCGGATCATTTCGTCGCCGGTCCACAGCGTGCCGTCGACGAGCAGCAGATCGGCCTCGCGCATCGCCGCGAGCACGTGCGGCTCGATCGCGCCGAGCCCCGGCGCGTAGAACACGCGCTGGCCCGATTGCAGGTTCGTCAGCACGAGCCCGATGTTGTCGCCGCGCTCGGGCGCTTCGCGATGCGGCGAGTACGGCGGCGCCTTGCTCGATAGCGGCAGCGCGTCGATGCGGATGCCGGGCAGCGCGTCGACGGCGAGCGGCGCGCCGTCTAGCGCGATCCGGCGATGCTCGACACCGCAGTAGTGCGACAGGATCGGCGCGACCGGAAAGCCTGAGCGCAGGTCTTGCCAGACCGCATCGGTCGCGTACAGCGGCAGCGGCGTGTCGCGTTCGCGCAGCATCAGCAGGCCGGTCACGTGATCGATCTGCGCGTCGATCACGAGCACCGCGGCAATGCCGCTGTCGCGCGCGCGCCGCGCTGGCTGAAGCTCGGGATGCGCGGCGATCTGCGCGAGCAGATCGGGCGACGCATTGACGAGCAGCCAGTCCTCGCCGTTCGCGCTGACCGCGATCGACGACTGCGTGCGGCGCGTCGCCTTCACCGTGCCGCGACGCACGCCGTCGCAATTGCGGCAATTGCAGTTCCACTGCGGAAAACCGCCGCCCGCCGACGAGCCGAGTACCTTGATCTTCATGCCGCGTGACGCATGCTGCTGCGCTCCTTGTCGATGGTGGGAATGAACATCTCGGCGAGCACCTGCGCGACTCGTGCATGCAGCGCGGGGTCGCTCGCCAGATGGCCGGCCGCGCTCACAGACTCGACGCGTACCGACGGCACCGCGCGCGACAGCCGCCGCAGATTGCCGTGCGGACACACCGGGTCGCGCGCGCCATGCACGGCGGCGATCGGCACGCCGGCCGCCGCCGCGCGGCGCGCGAGCGACAGCAAACGCGTTTCGCCGAGCCAGCAGCGATGCGCGAGGTAGTGCGCCTGAATCCGGTATTTGCCGATCAGCTTGCGGGCGTGGGGTTGGGAATCGTGTGCGTTTCGCAGGACCCCACGTCGTTGCGCCGCGGCGCCTCGCGGCGATGCACTCGCCAGCACCGCGTTTTCGTAACCGCGCCAGGCCAGCGCGAGCGAACGTTGACGCGCTTCGTTCGCGCCGTATTGCAAGCCGGAGCCGCATCGCGCGGCCAGCGTTGCGGGCTCGTCGCAGCGAGCAGCGTCACGCAGTCGCGACCACGCACGCGGCGCGCGCTTGCGCGACGCGACGAACAAACCGCGAACTTCGCGCGCGGAAGTCAGGAACAGGCCGCGCAGCACGACGCCCGTGACCGACTGCGGACACTGTCCCGCATACGCGAGCGCGAGCGCCGCGCCCCACGATCCGCCGAGCACGCCCCAGCGCGCGAAACCGAGCCGCACGCGAATCGCTTCGAGATCGGCGATCAGATAGTCGGTGCGGTTGTGGCGCACGCTGCCGTGCGGCGTCGACGCACCGGTGCCGCGCTGGTCGATCAGCACGACGCGAAATCGCCGCAAATCGAAGAGCCGCAGCACACCGGGCTGACTGCCGCTGCCGGGGCCGCCGTGCAGCACCGCGACCGGCACGCCGTCGCGCGCGCCGGCGAGCGCGTACCACACCCGATGACCATCGCGCGTGCGCAGCGTATGGCCTTCGAGCGCGGCGGCTGCCTGCGTCGGGCGCGACGAGCTTCGCATCGTCATGGCAGCATCCTCGCGAGCAGGTTGTCGCGATCGATCCACTGATGCTTGAACGCGCCCGCCACGTGCAGCACGATCAGCGCGATCAGCGCATAGCCGATCGCATGATGAAGGCCGAAGAACAGGTCGCGCAGATGCGCGTCGTCCCAGCCCCACTTCGGCAGCAGGATGCCCCAGAAGCGCGTGCCGTAGCGATTGAACGACGAGCCGAGATACCCGGCGAGCGGCATCGCCACCATACAGACGTATAAAAGACCCTGCGTAGTGCGCGCGGCGGCGCGTTGCCACGGTGGCATCGGCGGCAGGGCAGGCCGGTGAAGGACTGCCCGCGCGACGATGCGCAAAAGCACCAGCAGGAAAACCGTCAGTCCGAGCGACTTGTGCAGATTGATCAGCGTCGCTTTGACAGGCAACCCCTTCGGCAATCCGACCATATAGAGGCCGAGCGCGAGCAGGCCGATGATGCCGAGCGCGATCAGCCAGTGCAGCGCGATCAGCAGCGCGGCATAGCGCGGGCCGCCGGCGCGGGCAGTTGCGTTGACGTTGATATCAGGCTTCGCGTTTCGTGAATCCGCTGTCGTCATGCGCTGTCTCCATGCAACATCGTGGCGGGACGTTTCTTTTTTCTCGACCACCGTTTCGGTCCTGGCTGACATAGCCGCCTCAGCCGGCGATCAGGATTTCGCCGCGGCCGTCGACCGCGAGGTCGCCCGTAAAACGAACCGGCAGACGGTCCGCGCGCCACTGCGAAAACGGCGCGATTTCGGCCGCGAGGCTGCGTATGAGCAATGACCAGAATACGTCGAAACCGTGCCCGCCGCCGGTGAACGTCGGGGGCGGCAAACCCTCGGGTCGTTGCGCGAGCAGCAGCGTGCCGCGCCTCATCGCATACGCATAGTGTGCGCCCAGTTGCCCCGCCACGCCGACGGTCCCCGCCACCAGCCGCGACGCCGCGAAGTCGCCCGCGTTGCCGCCGACGAGCACGAGGCCGCGGCGCATCCGGTCGGCGAGCCGCGCGCCCGCGTTGCCGTGAATCGTCAGCGTGCCGCCGCTCATGCCTTCCATGTCGCCCGTCACCGCGCCGGCGGCGAAGTCGCCGCTGTCGCCGCGCACCGTCACGCGTCCGCCGCGCATTTCGCAACCGGTGAAGTGCCCCGCGTCGCCGTCGATTTCAAGCAAGCCACCGCTCATCCTGAAGCCGCTGTAGTCGCCGACCGGGCCGCGCGCGACGAGCCGCCCCCCGTCCATCTGCGCACCGAGCCGGTCGAGCCACCGAGCGGCGCCGTCGATCAGCAGCGTGGCCATGTCGTCGCCGGATGCGGGCGCGTCATCGCGCACAACCTCGAATACGTCGCCGACCACGCAGCGCTCGTTGCCGGCCGGCAGCACGATGCGCTCGATCTCGGCCTCGCTCATGCTGACCAGTGCCGCCGGTGACAGCGCGGCCGCATCGACGCGAAAGCCGGGCGGTGTCTTCACGCGCAACGTGGTCGTGCTCATGCGCGTCCCCCGTCGAGTCCCGCCGCCAGCTCGTGCAGATGAAAGTGGTACGGCCCGAGCTTCCCGCCGTAGTTGCCCGCCGAAATGCGCAGCACGCCGGCCGCGCGTCCGAGTCCGGTCGCCGCGCCGATACCGGCCGTCATCGCCGCGCCGACGTCGGCGTCGGTCAGACCGTCGATCACGATCTCCAGCACGCAGCCCACGTCCGCGCTCAACTCGCTGCGCGATGCGAGGCCGATCAGGCTCGGACAGAACGCGTCGTTGGTCGACGCAGTCGCGCCCGCGTACTTCGAGCCGATCTTCGAGCCCGACCGCACGATGCCGCCGGGAAACGGCATGATCACGTTCGGCAGCCGGCGCATCGCTTCGACCGCGGCTTCGGCGGCGGCGAGCGCCGCGCCTTGGTCGCGCGCGAGCAGCAGCAGGTTGCCGCCGCCGACGGCCTTGACCGTCGCCGCCGTGTCTTCGCAGACGAACTCGCCGTCCATCACCGGCACGCGCCAGTAACGCGTGGGGCCGTTCCCTGTGTCGATCATCTTGGCGACCTGCCAGCCGTCGCCGAAAAAGCGCAGCCCGCTGCCGAGCGGCGCTGGGTCCGACAGCGGCGCGCGGCTCGTGGCCGGATCGATGCCGCTGTAGACGGCCGTGCTCGGGCAGGTGAGCACGCATTGGCCGACACGCCGCCCGATCTGCTTCGCCAGTTCCTTCGTCGACACCGCGAACAGCAGCACCGCGACACCGGGCCGGCCGTCGGGCGTCGCGTCGGGCGCGAGCGTGCGCTCGATGCCCGCCTCGCAGCCGCAGCCGATCACCGAGGTCGCGAAGCCCGACAGCGAGTTCGCCGCGTGCATCGCCCACGTCGGCGTGTGCGCGGTGATCACGAGCCGGGTCGCTTTCATCGGGAAGGCTTCGGCGAAGGTTGCGTCGATCGCGGTGCCGTTGATTTCGAGCGGGGCGGGAGCGTTCATCGTGGCCGCGTCAGGTTAGACATTCGACGGGCAACAGCCGCCCGCCGCGGCAGCAGCGGCAGGCTTCGTCGTCGCTGATCGTGGCGTGCGCGAAGTTGCTCGCGAGATTAGCGTCGCTATACGCGCGCAGCGTTTTCTCGATACCGCGATCGAACTCCGGCGCGACGAAATGGATGCCGCCCGTCGGCGTCGCGACCAGCGTGCCGTCGCGCGCGACCAGTTCGCCGTCCTTGAACACATACGCGGGCGACGTGAACATCCGCTCGCGGTCCGGCTCGTCGCGATAAACCGCGATGTCCGCCGCCGCGCCCGCGCCGAGATGGCCACGATCGCGCAGACCGAGCAACCGCGCGGGACCGGCGCGCGTGATGATCGCGATCTCGTACAGCGAGAATTCGCGCTTGAGTTCCGGCAGCGCGCTGGCAACCTGCGCTTCGGGATGCAGCTTCGCCAGCTGCTCATCGCGAAACGCTTTATCCATCAGCAGGCGGATCAGATGCGGATAGCTCGTGAACGGGCCGCCGTTCGGATGATCGGTGGTCATCGCGACGCGCCACGGGTCGTCGACGAGCAGAAAGATTTCGAGCCCGATGATCCATTGCAGCGCGTTCACATAGCTCTGTTCGCGATAGCGGAACGGCAGCACGCCGCAGCCCGCGTCGCACTCGATATCGCCGACTACCCACTTGTGCGGCCGCGCGAGCGGCGCGTTGCGGAACTGCATCATCGTGTCACCGGAGGCCGTGACGGTCTGTCCGAAGATGATCTGGCCGACGTCGATCGACACGTTCGGCCGCGCGTTCACCGCCTCGGCAATCTGCAGCGCGCCCGACGAAAACTTGCGCGAGCCCGCGGTGCCGTAGCTGTGAAACTGGATATGCGTCAGATGGATCGGCAGGCCGTCGGCGGCGTCCATCGTCGCGATCGTCGATGCGAGGTTGCCGGGCACGCCGAGGTTGCTCGTATGCACGTGCAGCGGATGCGGTACGCGCAGCTCGGTCAGCGCGCGCGTCAACGTGCGCAGCACGTCGCGCGGCGTGATGCCGTAGTGCGCGTGCGGTTCGTCGACGTCGAGCGAGCGCTGGTTGAACTTGAACGCGGAGATGCCGCCGGGGTTGACTACCTTGACGCCGAGCGCCTTGCTCGCGTTGATCGTCCAGCCGACGTAGTCGCGCAGACGTTCGAAGTCGTCGCGTGCGGCGAGCATTTGCAGGAACAGTTCGTCGTTGCCGAGCATCACGTACGCGCCGTGATCGATGATCGGCGTGTCGCCCATTTCGAGGTGCGTGTGGCGCGCGTTCGACGGCATCATCGCTGGTTCGAACGCGGCCGTGTAGCCCATTTCGGCGTAGCGGTAGCCGGTCGCTAGCGTGCCCGGCGTGCAGACGCCGCACGAAGGCAGACGCAGATAGCGGCCGTTGTCGTCGCGCGCGGCTTCGTAGGCGGCCTCGCGAGGCGCGTCGGCGCGATGGTCCTCGGGCAGCAACAAACGCGACAGATTGGTTTTGCCGCCGCCAATATGCGAATGCAGATCGATGCCGCCCGCCATCACGATCATGCCGGTCGCGTCGTATTCGCGATCGACGGGGGTGGTGGAGGGAACATCGACGATGCGGCCGTCGCGGAACGTGAGATCGCGGCGTTCGCCGTTGACGTTGTTGATCGGGTCGAACAGCGTGCCGCCCTTGAGCCGAACGAGAGTCATGGCCGATCCTCGCGCGGATTCGATCGTTCGCTCAGTCGTTCGTGCAACTGCGCGGCAATCGACGCCACAGATTCCAGCGCAGCACCACGCGCCGCAGTGAGCGGCATCACGACCGTACCGTCGACGCGAAACAGATGCCCGCCGCTATCGATGCCCGGAGTCGCGACCGGCACGAACACCGTGTTCGCGCCGCGTGCCTTGGCGGCATTCGCGAGCGCAGGGTGACCGAGCACGATCAGCGGCATCGTGGGATCGAGCGACGCGGGCCATGCATGCGGCTCGAAGCCTGCGATCCACAGCAGCGCATCGACTTCGCGTTCGGCGAGCAGCCGCGCGGTCCGATAGCGATACGGATCGTGATCGAGCGGCGCGGCGCCGGTGACGCGCGCCGGCATCGACACGCGCGTGCGCAGCGGCAAGCCTGACAGCCACGTGACGGTCTGGTTGACCGTCAGCGCGCCATCGTCACCGCCGAGCGCGACACATGCCGCGCGCGTCGTGCGATTCACGGCCTTGACGATCCGGTTTAGCGCTTCGATCAGCAGCGCCGCGTGCGGCGCGGGCAGCGCGGCCGGTTCGTAGACGACCACTGCGTAGCGCGCGCTGGCGATGCGTGCGTGCAGTGACGCGAGCGCGGTTGCCACGTTGGCGTGGCTGCCATCGCCGTGACTTAGCGCGGCCGCGTCGCGTCCTTCCGCGAGCGCCGACCACAGCGCGAGGGTGTCATACGGCTCGGCGTCCGGCAGCAGCGAGTCGATACGCGTTTGCGCCAAACCGGCCGCCGCCGGGTCCGGTTGGCAGCCGACGAAGACCAGCTCGCGCGCGAGTTCGGTGCCCACCAGCGCGCGCGTGAAGAAGCGCGGGTAGCGCAGCGACGGCTGACAGCCGAAGAACACCAGCAGATCGGCGCGCGCGCGCACTTCGGAGAGCGTCGTGAAGAACGCGCCGCGATCCTGCAACGCGAGCGTCGCGGGCGTCAGCGCATCGCCGTGCAGATGATCGAGGATCGCACCACAGGCGGCGGCGAGCGGATACAACGCGCGGGTGCCGGCGACATGGGTCGCGAGGCCGCCGAACAGCGGGCGGCGCGCGTTCGCGAGCAACTGCGCGGCGCTCGCCAGCGCGGTATCCATGTCCACTTCGCTGCCGTCGACCACGCATCTGCATTGCGCATCCGTCCCGCCGTACTGCGCTAGCGCGTGAGCGAGCCGCGAGCATTCGGTGTCGGGCACTTCGAGCGTGCCGTCGTCGTGGGAAGCGGCGACCAGGTCGTCGCACAGCAAAGGGCAGAACGGACAGATCCAGTCGCGTGTGAGCGTCGCGGCGCGGGTTGCGCTCGGGCCAGGGGTCGATGGATCGGTGGCGGGACTATGCATGGGCCAGGTTTAGCAAGCTCCATGCCGATCTTTCTACGAATCGTCAGCGGGCGAGCACCGCGCTGAAGCGGGCCGCGCTTACGGTCATGCTGCTTTGCATTCAGCGATCAACCTGCGCGAGGTACCGGCGACGAGCGTGCCCGATCGTGCGTCGGCGCGCGGGTTCAAAGGCCCGCTGCGCCATACAAAATGTGTGCCGTTCTGGAGCAGAGTGTCACACGCAAACTGTCCGGCTTGTGTTGCGTTTACAGACAGCGCTGTCAGAACGCGTGGCATGGAAATTGTATGGAAGGCCTACGCCGAATCGGAAGGCGCGCAGTCGATCTGCCGATCGTGCAGCGCGGACGCCACCAGCCAGGCGCTTGCGCCGGTGGCGGCCGCGGCGGCCAGATCGGCGCGATTGCGGATGCCGCCCGCGCCGATCAGCGTCGTGTGAGCGGCGGCTTGCGCGCGCAGGCGCTCGAATGTCGCGAGATCGGGGCCGGCGTAGCTGCCGACCTGGTCGAGCGTCATCGCGATCACGCGCGACGGCCACCATGCCGACGAGCGATCGAGCGCGGTCGCGGCGAGCAGTTCGCCGGCGCGATGATCGAGCGACAGGATCGGCGCGAGGCCGGCGCGCTGCGCCGCGTGCACGGCACGGATTTCGCGAAGCGTCTCCGAGCCGAAGACCGGCACGAGGGTCGCAGGGATTGAATTGGCAGTAGGGCTGTCGAGTTGATCAACAGCAGCGTCGATGCGCTCGAACAGCGCGCGCATCGATGCGTAGTCCGCGAAACCCGCGTCGAGCCACAGTTCGATGCCGGGCAGCGCGGCACGCAACGCGGCAAGCGTCGAAGCATG
The DNA here is from genome assembly GCF_046543485.1 of Paraburkholderia sp. EG304. Taxonomy (NCBI): domain Bacteria; kingdom Pseudomonadati; phylum Pseudomonadota; class Betaproteobacteria; order Burkholderiales; family Burkholderiaceae; genus Paraburkholderia; species Paraburkholderia sp. EG304. The sequence goes on from NZ_JBKGUA010000012.1 coordinate 70,781, forward strand.
CGCGCCGCGCTGCAGGATGGCGCCGAGATCGGCGATATAGAGCGTGCGCGCGCCGCTGGCTTCGAGTAGCGCGCGGGCGGTAGCAAGTGGGTCGCTCGTCGCGACGAGGCGGGACCGGATGGGCCGATAGGCGCTCCGCTCGCCGCGTACCGCGCGGACGACCTGACCGTCGAGCAGATCGAGAACAGGTATCACCTGCATAGAGGGGCGCTTTCCTTTGACCAAGATCTTTGTTTATGAGTATCTCACCGGCGGCGGCATCGACCCCGAACTCGCCGGCGCAGGCAGTCTCGCCGATTTGAGCGCGCTGATCGTCGAAGGACGCGTGATGCGCGACGCACTGGTCGCCGCCTTGCGTGAACTGGACGGCGTGCACGTCACGTTCGCGACCTCGCGCTTCGAAACACCAGCGGCGGGCGACGCTCATTGTATGGCCGCACCCGGCGAATCGATGACGGCGTTCGTCGCGCGCGTGGCGCGCGAGCACGACTACGCGTGGGTGGTCGCGCCGGAATGCGACGACCTGCTGCTGCGCTTTCACGATGCGGTCGGCACCGCCCGTTGGCTTGGCTGCGCGAAGGAAGCGATCCGCGTCGCGTCGAGCAAGAGCGCGACCGCGGCGTGTCTTGCCGCGCATGGCATTGCGACGACGCCGGCGCTCGAACCCGGCGACCCGGCCACGCAGCACGGCGGCCGCTGGGTCGTGAAACCGGACGACGGCGCGGGCGGCCTCGACACGATCGTCTACGAACGCCTCGCCGATGCCTGCGCCGAGTACGAAGCGCGCGCGGCGGCCGGGCGCAATCCGGTGCTGCAAGCGTGGGTCGATGGCGAGCCGTTGAGCCTGTCGCTGATCTGCCGCGGCGACGCGACCAAGCTGCTCAGCATCAACCGTCAGCAGATCGGGCTGAGCGGCGGCGACGCGCCGGGCGAGGTGGCGCGGATCGTCGAGTTCGACGGCGTGCTGGTCGATCAGATCGACCAGCACAGCGACATGGGCCGCGCGCTCGACACGCTCGCGCATCGCGTCGCGCGGGCGATCCCGGGTTTGCGCGGCTTCGTCGGCATCGATGTCGTATGGCATCCGCAGCGAGGGCCGGTCGTGATCGAAGTGAATCCGCGTTTGACGGTCGCTTATGCGGGGCTGTCGGCGGTGCGCGGCAGCGGCCTGACGCGCGCGCTGCTGGCCGCGCATGGCGTGCGACTCGAGCGCTGCGGTGCGCCGCGCGCCAATCCGCTCACATTCGAGGTGCGTCCTTGAGCCCCGCCCGTTCGAACTCGGCGGTGCGGTTCGGCTGGGACGTCGGCGGTGCGCACGTGAAGGTGTCACTCATCGACGGCAGCGATGCCGTGCACGACGTCGTGCAATGGCCGTGTCCGCTGTGGCAGGGTCTCGACCATCTGCACCGCACGATCGACCTCGTCTTCGAGCGCTGGCCGCAGGCGCGCACGGGCGCCGCGCGGCATGCGGTGACGATGACCGGCGAGATGGTCGACCTGTTCGCGGATCGCGCCGAAGGCGTGCGCGCGATCGTGGCCGCGCTCGCGCAGCGGCTCGGTTCATCACTGCGTTTCTACGCCGGCGACGCCGGCTGGCTCGCCGCCGACGACTGCGCGGCCGGCTGGCGCCAGATCGCGTCGGCGAACTGGCTCGCGACCGCGAGCTGGGTCGCTACCCGCATGCCGAACGCGCTGCTGATCGACATCGGCAGCACCACCACCGACATCATTCCGATCGTCGACGGCCGGGTCGTCGCGCGTGGCGCGACCGATGCGGGCCGGCTCGCGAGCGGCGAACTCGTGTATCACGGCGTCGTGCGCACGCCGTTGTGCGGCGTCGCGCATCGGATCGAATTCGGCGGCGCCACGCTGAACGTGATGAACGAATGGTTTGCGACCACCGCCGACGTCTACCGGCTGACGGGCGAACTGGACCCGCTGCACGACGTGCAGCCGAGCGCCGACCAGGGGCCGAAGACGCCGGCGGCGAGCCGCGCGCGGCTCGCGCGCATGATCGGGCACGACGCGCACGACGCGTCGGACCTCGAATGGCTGCACTTTGCGCGGCGCTGGCGCGCGCTGCAGGTGCGCGAAATCGGCGCGAACCTGATGCGCGTGGTCGCCGCGCAGCCGGCGCTCGCGGCCGCGCCGCTGGTGGGCGCGGGCTGCGGCCGCTTCCTCGTCGCCGCCTTGGCGCGCGACGAAGCGCGCGGCTATATCGACTTCGGCGCGTTGGCGGGCGTGCCCGATGCCAGCGCGGCGTGGGGGGCGACCTGCGCGCCGAGCGTGGCGGTCGCGCTGCTCGCGGCGCGCGAACCGGGAGCGCAGCGGCGAAGCGCGCGTGGCGTCGCCGCGCGCGGCATGAGTTGACCGGTGCGGCGCCGCCCGAAGACGCGGCGCCAGCGCACGAGTAGCGCAAAGAGGGACAGTCGGGACGATTGGGCGAGCGGGACAAGTTCGGTGATGAACGAGGTTGCGAATCGACGCGACCCGGCCGGGCACTCAACTGGACGCGAGGACAACAGTCATGTGGGTGGTCAAGATCGGAGGCAGCCTCAGTCACGACCCGGCACTGCGCCACTGGCTCAGCGAGCTATGCGAAGTCGGCGGCGGACGCGTGGTGATCGTGCCCGGCGGCGGCGATTTCGCGGACAAGGTGCGGCAGTATCAGGGCGAGTGGAACTTCGACGATCTGGCCGCGCACAACATGTGTCTGCTCGCGATGACGCAATATGCGCTGCTGATGCAAGGTGTGTCGCCCGAACTGGTGATCGCGTCGAGCGAGGCGAAGATTCGCCGCACGTTGCGCGACGGCCACGTCGCCGTGTGGGTGCCGACCGCGCTGATGCGCGACACGCCCGACGCGATGAGCAACTGGGATACGACCTCCGACAGCCTTGCCGCCTGGCTATCGACGATGCTCAACGCGGAGCGGCTGATCGTCGTCAAATCCTGTCCGATCGCCGCCGACGATCCGCTCGAAATGCTGGCCGCGTCGGGGGTGGTCGACCGCAAGTTCGTCGACTACGTGACGGATGCGAACTATGTGGTCGAACTGCTCGACAAGAGCAACGTCGCGCTGATGCGCGACCGTTTGCTGAATATTCCGGTGATGTGAGGGATGGCTAAACCTTAGAGCCGCGTCGCGCTCGTCGAGCCCGGCAGCGGTGCGCCGCCATCGACGCGGATTTCGCCAGCCGGCCGGTGCAACGCGCTTGCCCATTGCGCGACGCGCTCGGGATCGAGCCGCGAGCGGCGCCCGTCGGCGCACAGCGCGGTGCGAAAACCGGCCACGTCGGGCGCCAGCGCGCGGATCTGCGGCAACTGCGCCCAGCCGAGCGCACCGGCGATGCCGACCATTGCGCCGCGCTGACGCGCGAGCCGCAACCAGCGCGCGAGCGAGTCGACATCGACGTGATCGAACAGCGTGCCGCCGTCCTTGCTCGCGGTATCGAACATCAGGCCGGCAAAGCCGAGCGCCGCGGTGTGGCTGACGAGGTCGTCGTCCATGCCGCCGTCGCATAGCAGCACCGGCACGACGGTGGCCGGCAGATTCGCGAGCTGCTCGATGCAGCGCCGCGCGGCAGGTCCCGGCGCGACCCCGACCTTCACATAGTCGACGCCGGCGTCGCTAACGTCGATCACGCGCGTGGCGATCTCGTCGAACGCGTCGGCCGGCACGTCGCCGATCGTCGCGCTGATCGGCTTGACCGGATAGCGCGCCCGCAGCTGTCGCGCGATGTTGGTAATGGCGCCGATCGACAGGCCGCCGAGCGCGCCGTCGTTCGGTTCTTTCAGGTCGATCAGCTCGGCGCCGGCGCGTGCGGCGTCGAATGCTTCCTCATCCGAGCGGACGCTCGCAAGCAATGCGGTCATCAGGGTTCTCCCGGCAAACGGGTTCAGTGATGGGCGGACGTGGCGGCGTGATTGGCCGCCCCTTCCAGATTCGCGCGGTAGCGCGCGACCGCGGCGACGAGCCAGCCCCATGCGGTGCGCTCGTTGTCGCCGGCGGTTTTGTCGATCGCGATCTGCAGATACGCCATTTCGCGATCGACCTTATCGGCCGGCAGCATGAAAAGCCGGCTTACCAGAATCGCGCCTTCCACGACCGCCGACTGCGCGCGATTGAAGCCCGCGAACGGCGCGTGGTTTTCGCGGTGCACGCATTTCATCACCAGTACCGGGCGCTCTTTGTCGTCTTGCAGTTCGTCGAGTTCGAGTTCGGCGTGGGCCAGCGATTCGGCCAGCCGCACGCTCGCGACACGACTTGCGGCCACGGTCGGCCAATCGGTCGCGTAGTGCGTGACGCAGCCCGCGAAGATGCGCACGTCGGTGGTGAAATTGAGCACGGCCGAGCGCGTCGCGACGATGTTGTCGAGCGTAACCGACGGTCGGAAAGGCGAAAGGATGATGCGCTCACCCTCGTAGCGCGCGCCCATCGGCGCGATATGAGGACGGCCATCGCACGCTGCCGTGGTGACGATCGTTTCGTGGATCATGGTTGGGAACGCTTGTCCCGACAGCGCCGGAAGGCCGGCCGTCAGCAGAGGTCAAACACAAACGGGAACCGCAAAGGGGCCGCGGCGTGCGGCCCGGTTGCGGGCTTAACGCGTAGCGACATACATCACGATTTCAAAACCGAGGCGTACGTCGGTGTAGCTCGGAGTCGTCCATTGCATACGTGCTTCCTCCTTCGGTTGAAACTGCGGTTCGAACTGCTCTGAGCCGCCGGCCCGGCGAAATTTCATGCCAGATGTCGACAGCAGCCGGCATCACGCAATCTCCATGCCCGTGCGTGTGCCGGCTGGCCAGGCGGGCGCGGATTCGAGCGCTAATACAGCGCTCGGCGAATTGCGCCACGCCCTGGCGCTTGCGCGGGTTGCCAGACGCAACCGTCCGCGCGTTGTGGCGGAAACGAAGCAAAGTGTTCCACGCGATTCGCTATTCCGATTGCGCTGTCACGCCGTGCCCCTCCCCCACACTAAGCGATTCTGCTCCCATTGCCGTTTCATGGCGTGAAAAAGAAACTAACGATGTGATAGCGATAATCGATCCATTAAGTCTGCCAAATAAAATCGTGAATTCCCCTTGGGCGTGTCCATGCCTACAGTGCAACTCAAGCGCTTCGTTCTTCCGGCAGTGCGCTTGCCACCTTCGAGGACACGTCATGAACGATTTCAGTCAACCGCCGATCCAGCCCGGACATCAAGCGCGCGATCCGCACAATCCGCGCGAGCGGTACGCGGCGGGCGTGATGAAATACCGCGAGATGGGTTACTGGCAACCGGACTACGAACCGAAAGAGACCGACGTGATCGCGCTCTTTCGCATCACGCCGCAACCCGGTGTCGAACCAGAGGAAGCGGCGGCCGCGGTGGCCGGCGAATCCTCGACCGCGACGTGGACGGTGGTGTGGACCGACCGCCTGACCGCCTGCGACATGTATCGCGCGAAGGCGTACCGCGTCGAACCGGTGCCGGTGTCGCGCGCCGACGAGCCGCAGTACTTCGCGTACATCGCGTATGAACTCGATCTGTTCGAAGAGGGCTCCGTCGCGAACCTGACCGCGTCGATCATCGGCAACGTGTTCGGCTTCAAGCCGCTGAAGGCGTTGCGGCTCGAAGACATGCGCATTCCCGTCGCTTATCTGAAGACCTTCCAGGGGCCGCCGACCGGCATCGTCGTCGAGCGTGAACGGCTCGACAAGTATGGACGGCCGCTGCTCGGCGCCACGGTCAAGCCGAAGCTCGGTCTGTCGGGCAAGAACTATGGGCGGGTGGTGTACGAGGGCCTGCGCGGCGGCCTCGATTTTCTGAAGGACGACGAGAACATCAACTCGCAGGCGTTCATGCATTGGCGCGACCGCTTCCTGTTCGCGATGGAAGCGGTGAACCGCGCGCAGGCCGAAACCGGCGAGGTCAAAGGGCACTACCTGAACGTGACGGCCGGCACGATGGAGGACATGTACGAGCGCGCCGAATTCGCGAAGGAGCTCGGCTCGTGCATCGTGATGATCGATCTGGTGATCGGCTGGACCGCGATCCAGTCGATGTCGCGCTGGGCCCGCAAGCACGACATGATTCTGCACCTGCATCGCGCGGGGCACAGCACGTACACGCGGCAACGCAATCACGGCATCTCGTTTCGCGTGATCGCCAAATGGCTGCGCATGGCGGGCGTCGATCATGCGCATGCGGGCACGGCGGTCGGCAAGCTCGAAGGCGATCCGCTGTCGGTGCAGGGCTACTACAACGTGTGCCGCGACGCGCACAACGCGGTCGACCTGTCGCGCGGCCTATTCTTCGAGCAACCGTGGGCCGGCTTGCGCAAGGTAATGCCGGTCGCCTCGGGGGGGATTCACGCGGGGCAGATGCATCAACTGCTCGACCTGTTCGGCGACGACGCGATCCTGCAGTTCGGCGGCGGCACGATCGGCCATCCGGCCGGCATCCAGGCCGGCGCGACCGCGAATCGCGTCGCGCTCGAAGCGATGGTCAAGGCGCGCAACGAGGGCCGCGACATTCTGCGCGAAGGGCCCGACGTGCTCGAAGCCGCCGCGCGCTGGTGCACGCCGCTCAAGCAGGCGCTCGATACGTGGCGCGACGTGACTTTCAACTACGCGTCGACCGACACGCCCGATTTCGCCGCCACACCGACCGCGGCCTAAGAGAGCCGAGCGTTACTCGCCAGCGCTTCACGAGCGCATCCGCAACGCGGTGCCACGGCACCGCGCGGGGCGCCGTTGACACCGTTCTGAACGCGACATCCATCAACGAGGTTCGTCATGCGTATTACCCAAGGAACGTTTTCTTTTCTGCCCGAGCTGACCGACGAGGAAATCGGCCTGCAGATCGACTATGCGCTGCGCCAGGGCTGGGCCTGTTCGGTCGAATTCACCGACGACCCGCACCCGCGCAACACGTACTGGGAAATGTGGGGTCTGCCGATGTTCGACCTGCACGACGCGGCAGGCGTCTTGCAGGAGGTCCGGGCCTGTCGCGAGGCGCGGCCGCAGCACTACATCAAGGTCAACGCCTTCGATTCGGAGCGCACCTTCGAGACGATGCGCCTGTCGTTCATCGTCAACCGGCCGGATGCGGAGCCGGGCTTCCGTCTGTCGCGTCAGGATGCGCAGGGGCGCATGCAGCGCTACAGCACGACGGGCTATGCGACCGACCGGCCGGCGGGCGAGCGCTACGGAGCGACGGGCTGAGCCGCTGACCGGGCACGAGGGTGCAAGCCAGGCACACGACAACCCGCAGCAAGGAGGAGCAATGACTGACGCCGCCATCGTGGACGCATTGCCCGCGTTCACCGCGCACAGCGACGACGCCACCCCCCACATCGACCTCGCGGCGCTGTACCGCGACTCGGGCATCGGCGACGTGCTCGGCGAACTCGAACGCGATCTGGTCGGGCTCGCACCCGTGAAGACGCGCATTCGCGAAGTCGCCGCGCATCTGCTGGTCGAACGCGCACGGGCTTCGCTCGGTCTCGCGGGCGGCGCGCCGACCTTGCATATGTGCTTCTCCGGCAATCCCGGCACCGGCAAGACGACGGTCGCGCTGCGCATGGCCGAGGTGCTGCACCGGCTCGGCTACATTCGCCGCAATCATCTGGTGTCGGTGACGCGCGACGATCTGGTCGGCCAGTACATCGGCCATACCGCGCCGAAAACGCGCGACGTGCTGAAGCGCGCGATGGGCGGCGTGCTGTTCATCGACGAAGCGTATTACCTGTATCGCCCGGAGAACGAGCGCGATTACGGGCAGGAAGCGATCGAAATCCTGCTGCAGACGATGGAAAACCAGCGCAGCGACCTGGTCGTGATTCTGGCCGGCTACGCGTCGCGGATGGAAGTGTTCTTCGAGAGCAATCCGGGTTTCCGCTCGCGCATCGCGCATCACATCACGTTTCCCGATTACGAGGAAACCGAACTGCTCGAGATCGCCGAGCGGATGCTCGACACCATGCACTACCGCTTCGATGCCGCGTCGCGTTGCGCGTTCGCCGACTATCTGGCGCGCCGCATCCGTCAACCGAATTTTGCCAACGCGCGCTCGGTGCGCAATGCGCTCGACCGCGCGCGGCTGCGCCAGGCGAACCGCCTGTTCGCGAGCGCGTTGCAGGGTGGCGAGCCGATCGACGCCGCCACGCTGACGCTGATCGACGCCGCCGACGTGCGCGCGAGCCGCGTATTCGACGAGCCCATGCAGCCGTCCTCGCCACCGCCTTCCACCGCGCGCGCCGTCACGGTGCCGCCGGGCTGAATCACGGCACCATCGAAGGAGAACGCCATGCAGGACGGACGCACGACACTTTCGAAGTTCCTGATCGACACGCTCGATCGCCCGCCGTGTACGGAAAGCACGCGGGACACGGCGGGACTCTCCGCGCTGCTCATCGACGTCGCGGCCGCCATCAAATCGATCTCGGCGATGCTGACCAAGGGCGCGTTAGGCGGCAACTACGGTTCCGCGCAAACGCTCAACACGCACGGCGAGGAGCAGAAGAAGCTCGACGTCTCCACCAACGAGATTTTCGTTCAGCAATGCGAGTGGGACGGCTTGCTGGCCGCGATGGTGTCGGAGGAAATGGAGCACGTGTACCCGATTCCGCCCGAGTATCCGCGTGGCGAGTATCTGCTGGCGTTCGATCCGCTCGACGGCTCGTCGAATATCGACATCAACGGCGTGGTCGGCTCGATCTTTTCGGTACTGCGCACCCGCGATCCGGCGGAGGATGCCAGCAGCGAAGCCGCGTTCCTGCGGCCGGGCTGCGAACAGGTGGCGGCCGGCTACGCCGTGTATGGACCCTCGACGATGCTGGTGCTGTCGGTCGGCAACGGCACGCACGGCTTCACGCTGGAGCGCGACATCGGCAACTTCGTGCTCACGCATTCGAACATCCGGATTCCGGAAGAAACCGGCGAGTTCGCGATCAACGCATCGAACGAGCGCTTCTGGGAGCCGCCCGTGCGCCGCTACGTGCAGGAGTGCAAGGACGGCCGCAGCGGCTGCCGCGCGCGCGACTTCAACATGCGCTGGATCGCGTCGATGGTCGCGGAAGTGCATCGCATCCTGATGCGCGGCGGCGTGTTCATGTATCCGCGCGACTCGAAAACGCCGGCCATGGAAGGGCGCCTGCGTCTGCTCTACGAGGCGAACCCGATGAGCTTTCTGGTCGAGCAGGCGGGCGGTCTCGCGATTACCGGCCGCGAGCGCATTCTCGAGCTCGCGCCGCGCGCGCTGCATGGCCGCGTGCCGGTGATCCTCGGCTCGAAGAACGAGGTCGAGCGCATTGCGCGCTATCACGGCGAATACGACCGCGGCGAGGACAAGCCGTTCTCGTCGCCGCTGTTCGGCACGCGCTCGCTGTTCCTGCCGGATTTCACGGCGTGATCAGCGGCTCACGAGACGAAGAACCAGTCATCCGGAGACAAACGTATGTCAGTCAAACATCCGATCATCGCGGTGACCGGCTCGAGCGGCGCGGGCACCACCACCGTCATGAAGAGTTTCATGCATATCTTCAGACGCGAGCACATCAATGCGCAGATCGTCGAAGGCGACGCGTTCCATCGCTACGACCGCAACGGCATGCGCGCGGCGATGCAGGAGCGCGAACGCGACGGCGTGCCGAATTTCAGTCACTTCGGGCCGGAAGCAAACTTGCTCGAAGAACTCGAAACCCTGTTCACGCGCTACGGCGAAAACGGCGGCGGGCAGTTTCGTCGCTACGTGCACGACGCGGCCGAAGCGCAGTTGTACAAGCAGGACAGCGGCACCTTCACGCCGTGGGAGGACGTCGCGGCCAATAGCGACCTGATGTTCTACGAAGGGCTGCATGGCGCGGCGGTGACCGACAAGGTCAACATCGCGCGGCATGCGGATCTGCTGATCGGTGTCGTGCCGATCATCAATCTCGAATGGATCCAGAAGCTGCACCGCGACCAGACGATGCGCGGCTACACGCACGAAGCGGTGGTCGACACGATCCTGCGCCGTATGCCCGACTACGTGAACTACATCTGCCCGCAGTTCTCGCGCACGCATGTGAACTTCCAGCGCGTGCCGACCGTGGACACGTCGAATCCGTTTACCGCCCGCGAGATTCCGCAGCCGGACGAGAGTTTCGTGGTGATCCGCTTCGCGCGGCCGAAGGGCATCGACTTCCAGTATCTGCTGACGATGCTGCACGACTCGTTCATGTCGCGCCCGAACGTGATCGTCGTGCCGGGCGGCAAGATGGGGCTCGCGATGCAACTGATCTTCACGCCGATGATCCTGCAACTGATCGACCGGCGCTCGCGCGCTTGAGCACAACGCTGCCCCTGCCGACGTTCGTTTCGCAAGGAGAATTTCGATGAGCGCAGTCGCGCAACCGCTTGACGCACCCGCCGCGCGCCCGATGGCCGACGCGCTGCGCATGCTCGCAATCGACGCGGTGGAAGCCGCGAAGTCGGGACACCCCGGCATGCCGCTCGGCATGGCCGAGATCGCGGTCGCGTTGTGGGACCGGCATCTGAAGCACAACCCGCGCAATCCCGCGTGGCCAGACCGCGATCGGTTCGTGTTGTCGAACGGACATGGTTCGATGCTGCTGTATGGACTGCTGCATCTGACCGGCTATGACCTGCCGATCGACGAATTGAAGCGCTTTCGCCAGTTGCACGGCAAAACCCCGGGGCATCCCGAGGTGGGCGTCACACCCGGCGTCGAGACGACTACCGGGCCGCTCGGCCAGGGGCTCGCGAACGGCGTCGGCATGGCGCTCGCCGAGGCGTTGCTCGCACGCGAGTTCAACCGGCCCGGGCACGGAATCGTCGATCACCGCACCTACGTGTTCGCCGGCGACGGCTGCCTGATGGAGGGTATCTCCCACGAAGCGGCGTCGCTCGCGGGCACGCTGAAGCTCGATAAGCTGACGGTGCTGTACGACGACAACGGCATCTCGATCGACGGCCACGTCGCGCAATGGTTCGCCGACGACACGCCCGCGCGCTTCGCGTCCTACGGCTGGCATGTGGTGCGCGAGGTGGACGGCCACGACGTCGATGCGGTCGATCGCGCGTTGCTCGCGGCGCGCGCGACCGGCCGGCCGACGCTGATCTGCTGCCGCACGGTGATCGGCCAGGGTGCGCCGTCGAAGGCCGGCACGCGCGACGTGCACGGCGCGCCGCTCGGCCCCGACGAGGTGGAACGCACACGCCGCGCGCTCGGCTGGCCGCATCCGCCGTTCGAGATTCCGGACGAGATTCGCGCGAACTTCGACGCGAGCGCGCGCGGTGCCGCCGCGGAAGCCGAGTGGCGCGCGCGTTTCGATGCGTATCGCCAGCACTATCCGGTGGAGGCCGCCGAATTCGAGCGGCGTGTGCAGGGCCGCTTGCCCGCGCATTGGCACGACACGGTTCGCGCGCTGCTGCGCGATGCGGATTGCGCGGCGGAATCGATCGCGACGCGCAAGGCTTCGCAAAAGGCGATCGGCGCACTCGCGCGCAGCCTGCCGGAGTTGCTGGGCGGCTCCGCCGACCTGACCGGTTCCAACCTGACGGACTGGCCGGGCTCGGTCGACGTGCGCAGCGATGAAAACGGCTTACGCGGCGGCAACTACGTGCACTACGGCGTGCGCGAGTTCGGCATGAGCGCGGTGATGAACGGCATCGCGCTGCATCGCGGCTATCTGCCGTTCGGCGGCACCTTCCTGACCTTCTCCGACTACGCGCGCAACGCGTTGCGCATGGCCGCGCTGATGAAGACGCGCTCGATCTTCGTGTTCACGCACGACTCGATCGGCCTCGGTGAAGACGGGCCCACGCATCAGGCGGTCGAACACGCGGCGAGCCTCCGGCTGATTCCGGGGCTCGACGTCTGGCGTCCGTGCGATAGCGTCGAGACCGCGCAGGCGTGGGCCAGCGCGGTGGAGCGGGAAGGACCGTCGTGTCTGTTGCTGAGCCGGCAAAACCTGCGTTTCGTCACGCGCTCCGCCGTGCAGATCGCCGCGATTGCGCGGGGCGGCTATGTGTTGCGCGACTGGCTCGATGACGGAGGGCAAGAGCAACCGGCGCGTGTCGTGCTGATCGCCACCGGCTCGGAAGTGTCGCTCGCGCTCGACGCGATCGCGCCGCTCGCGACCGCCGGCATCGCCGCGCGCGTCGTATCGATGCCATCGACCACCGCGTTCGACCGGCAACCGCGCGCCTGGCGCGACGCCGTGCTGCCGCCGGGCGTGCCGCGTGTCGCAATCGAGGCGGGCGTGCGCGCGTTCTGGCGGCAATACGTCGGGCTCGACGGCGGCGTGGTCGGCATCGATACGTTCGGCGAATCGGCCCCGGCCGCCGCGTTGTTCGAGCATTTCGGGCTGAACGCGCAGGCGGTGATCGACGCAGCGCGGCGCGTCGCGGATCGCGCGCGTTGAGCACGCCGCTCGACAAGATTTCATTTCATATCGAGGAGCACGCAATGGCCTTCATCACCCTGCGGCAACTGCTGGATCACGCGGCCGAACACGACTACGGCGTGCCCGCGTTCAACGTCAACAACATGGAGCAGATTCACGCGATCATGCGCGCGGCCGAGGCCACCGATAGCCCGGTGATCCTGCAGGCGTCGGCCGGGGCGCGCAAGTATGCGGGCGAGCCGTACCTGCGCCATCTGGTGCTCGCCGCGCTCGAAGCGCACCCGGACATTCCGCTCGTGCTGCATCAGGATCACGGCGCGAGCCCCGCGGTGTGCCAGCAGGCGATCCGCTCGGGCTTCACGTCGGTGATGATGGACGGCTCGCTGTTGCCCGACCAGAAAACGCCCGCCGCGTACGATTACAACGTCGACGTGAGCCGGCGCGTGGTGGACGCCGCGCATGCGGTCGGCGTGTCGGTGGAGGGCGAGCTGGGCTGTCTCGGCTCGCTCGAAACCGGCACGGCAGGCGAGGAGGATGGCGTCGGCGCAGCAGGCAAGCTGACGCGCGAGCACCTGCTGACCGACCCCGACGAAGCGCGGCGCTTCGTCGACGCGACCGGCGTCGATGCGCTCGCGATCGCAATCGGCACTTCGCACGGCGCGTACAAGTTCAGCCGCGAGCCGACTGGCGACATCCTCGCGATCGACCGGATCGCCGATATCCATGCGCGCATTCCCGACACGCATCTGGTGATGCACGGTTCGTCGTCGGTGCCGCAGGAATGGCTCGCGGTGATCCGCGAATACGGCGGCGAGATTCCGACCACCTACGGCGTGCCCGTCGACGAAATCCGCCGCGGCATCGCGCACGGCGTGCGCAAGGTCAATATCGACACCGACATCCGTCTCGCGATGAGCGGCGCGATGCGCAAATCGCTCGCCAATGCGCGCTCCGAGTTCGATCCGCGCGCGGCCCTGAAGGCGGCCACCGCCGCGGCTAGCGCGATCTGCATCGAGCGTTTCGAAGCGTTCGGTTGCGCGGGGCAGGCGGCGCGCATCAAGCCGCTGCCGCTCGACACGATGGCGAGCCGCTATCACTGACGCCACTGGTACGGAGAACGCAATGCGCGAATTCCTGATTGCTCCGTCGCTGCTGTCGGCGGATTTTGCCCGCCTCGCCGACGAGATTCGCGACGTAACGGCGGCCGGCGCGGACTGGATTCATCTGGACGTGATGGACAACCACTATGTGCCGAACCTGACCGTAGGGCCACTCGTGTGCTCGGCGATCCGGCCGTACACGTCGCTGCCGTTCGACGTGCACCTGATGACCACGCCGGTCGATCCGCTGGTGTCGGCGTTTGCCGAGGCGGGCGCGAACCTGATCAGTTTTCATCCGGAGGCGACGCTGCACGTGCATCGGACCATCGAGCTGATCCGCTCGCACGGCGCACGCGCGGGGCTCGCGCTGAATCCGGCGACGCCGCTCACGGTGCTCGATCATGTGCTGGAGATGCTCGACGTCGTGCTGGTGATGTCGGTGAATCCGGGCTTCGGCGGCCAGGCGTTCATTGCCGAGACGCTCGATAAGCTGCGGCGGCTGCGCGAGCGCGTCGACACGACGATGCAGCGCACCGGGCGGCCGTTGCTGATCGAAGTGGACGGCGGCGTGAAGGCGTCGAACATCGCGCGTGTCGCCACGGCGGGTGCCGATGTGTTCGTCGCGGGATCGGCCGTGTTCGGCGCGAGCGATCGCGCGCAGGCGATTCGCGGCATGCGCGGCGAACTGGCTACCGTCGACGAACCCGCGGCCGTAGCGGCCATGCAGTGACGGCGCGGCGGGTTCAGCGCTTCTTCATCGTCTCGCCCGGCCCGCACCAGACGCTGAGATCTTCTTCAGGCCGGTCGACCGCGCAGCCCCAGTCGAGCGGCTGGTCCTGATCGAAGCGCTTGCCGAGCCGCCACGCGATTTCCGCGCGCGCAAGCTGCACGCCCATGTAGAACGCGTGGCCGCCGTCGGTTTCGAGGTTCAGCTGCGGGTACAGCGCGAACGGATCGTCGCCGCGTCGATGGCCGTCGCGGTTGTACACGTGAATGCCGTCGGCGCTGATCTGCACGCGGAAATTCGGATCACGCACGGCGCGCGCGAATTCGTCGATTTCTTCGGCGCTGTACAGAAAAGGCCGTTTCGCGTGGACCGTCGCGAGTTCGCTGCTGATGCCCTTCGGCAGCACTTGCGCATCGCGCGCGGCATGCATCACGCGGCGCGCGACATCGGCTTCGCGCAGCGCGCGCCGCGCATGCAGACTCACCGAAGTCGTCAGCACCGCGCCAACGCGCAATTCGGCCGCCATGCCGAGCAGCACCGCATTGATGCCGCTCGTGTCGGCCTCGGTCAACTCGGTCACGTTGCCGATGCCCATCATGATCGCGATGTCGGGATAGCGCTCGCGCAAGCGCACATAGCGCGCAATCGACGTGGCCAGCCCGAACGGAATCGGATCGAGAATCGGATCGGCGAGAAACGCGCGGCCGCGCGCGGTTAGCGCGTCGATCGCGGCGTCGAGCGAGGCGGCGTCAGCGGGTTCGCGCGCGACGAGGATCGGCGTCGACGGCACTTCGTCGGCGATCCATAGCGTGTCGACGTTCACGCTCATCAGATAGTCGGCGCCCGCGCGGCCGCCGCGCAGCAGTTCGTCGTTGCGCATCGAATCGACGCTGACGCGATAGCCTTCGGCCTTCAGGCGCCGTACTGCGTCTTCGAGATGCGGAAACGGCGTGTCCGGCAGACAGCCGATGTCGATCACGTCCGCGCCCTGGGCCGCATATTCGCGCGCCCTTGCGGCGATGCCGTCGAGGTCGAGCCGCGGCGCATCGACGATCTCCGCGAAAATCTCCGTGTCGTAGCGGCTCAGGTCTAACGGCTTCGCCTTGTGGCCGAAAAACTGCGGCAGGTCCTTGACCTCCTCGGGACCGCGCTCGAACGGCACGCCGAAGTGCGCGCTCAGCGCGTCGAGATCGCCGCGGCAGCGGCCCGGCACGATCACGCGCTGCGCGGCGAGCGGGGTGGGCAAGCGGCGCTGGATCATGTCGGCGGTCATCAACGCGGCGACCTGCAGGCCGATTTCGCGCACCTCCCAACTGAACGGCGCCGGCGCCATGCCGTCGAGCACGCGCCGCAGGCTCGGTTCGGCAAGCCGGCCGGTCAGGAAGAGGATGTGGTCCATGCGAGATCGAGGGTCGCGAGGCGTTGGGCGAGCGCCGCTTCGAGTTCGTCGAGCGAGCGCGCGAGCGTCGTGTATTCGAAGCGTGCCAGACGCTCGACGTTGTCGAGTTCGATCGCCCGTGGCCGCAGTTCGACCCATTCGTCCGGGCTATGCGTGATCACGCTCGGTTCGGTGTCGCATGCAAAGACGATGCCGGGGATGCATTGTTTGCCGGCCTGCGCGTACATGTTGGTCGGCAGAGTATCGGAGATGCCGTAAGCGCATTTGGCGACCGTGCTGCTGGTGGCTGGCGCGATCACGACCGTGTGATAGACGCCGTGATACAGCATGCCGACCGGTACGCCGCTCGCGCTGTTGTCGCGCAGCACCCGGAACTGTTCGCGCAGCTTGTCGAGCGGCCAGCCATAGAGCGGCAGCACTTCCTCGGCCGCCGCGGACAAAAACAGATCGACGCGCGGCAAGCGCCGCGCGAGCGCGATCGATTCTTCGAGCATGTGACCGGAGCCGGTCACGCACCACGCGAAGCGTGCATCCGGCTTGAAGTCGGCGAGATCGCGGGCGGCCTTCGGCGCTGACTCGTTAGGGGACGGCTGGGTCATGCGTCGAGATCGAGCGGCATACCGTCCGGCGGCGAGCCTTCGTGCGACAGCCGGATGTGCAGCCGGCGCATCTTGCGGTACAGCGTGTTGCGGCTGATGCCGAGCGCCTTCGCGACGTTGCTGACGTTCCAGCGATGCTCGTCGAGCAGCGACAGCACCGTCTCGCGCTCGTTCAGCTGGATCGCGTTCAGCGAAGAAATGTCCGCTTCGTCGGCGAGATGCCCGTCCATGTCCGCGTTCGCGAGGCGCAGCGCGGTCGGCAGGTCGACCGCCGAGGTGCGTTGCGTGACCTCGGGCGGCAGATGCTCGCAACGGATCGGCTCGCCGTCGGACAGCGCAATCGCCATCTGCAACACGTGACGCAGCTGACGGATGTTGCCGGGCCACGCATAAGTGAGCAGCGCGTGTTCGGCTTCCGCCGTCAGCTCGGGCGGATCGTCGGTTTCGTTGGCGAGCAGATGATGAATCAGCGGCAGCTTGTCGACGCGCTCGCGCAGCGCCGGCAGATTCAGCTCGACGCCTTTGAGCCGGTAGTACAGGTCCTCGCGGAACTGGCCGCTCTGCACGAGTTCGAGCAGATTGCGGTGGCTCGCGCTGATCAGCTGGAAATTGACCTTGACGGTGGTCTCGGCGCCGAGCGGCGTGACCTCGTGTTCCTCGATCACGCGCAGCAGGCGCGCCTGCAGCACGAGCGGCATGTCGCCGATCTCGTCGAGAAACAGCGTGCCGCCGTTGGCCTGCACGATCTTGCCCCGCCGTCCTTCGCGCTGCGCGCCGGTAAACGCACCGGCGCGATAGCCGAACAGCTCACTCTCGATCAGGTTCTCCGGCAGCGACGCGCAGTTCACCGGCACGAACGGACCGTCGGCGTGCGGGCTGATGCTATGCAGCGCCTGCGCGAAGACTTCCTTGCCGGTGCCGGTCTGGCCGCGCAGCACGATCGGAATCTTGCGCTGGATGACGCGCGCGGCGAGTTGGATCTGCGAGGCCATGCGCGGGTCGCCGAATTCGAGGTGCGCGATCTCGTCGAGCTTCGGTACCGGCGCGTGCTTGTCGTGTTTCTCGTGTTTCTCGGGGGCGCTGCTGCGGATCGCGGAGTCGGTGACGATCACGCGCGTCACGCGCCCGGTGCCGTTCTGCGGCGTCTGCGCAACGAGGAAAAAGCGGTTCGTCGCATTCGCGCTGTAGACGGTGACCGGATGGAACGAGCCGCGAATGCTGCGCGCGATCATGTCTTCGAGCGACGCGTTGAACGCTTCCTCGATACGCCGGCCGCGCAGCTCGCTCAGCGAGCGGAAGCCGAGCTGGAACAGCGCGCTGCGATTCGCGGCGAGCACGGTGCTGTCGTCGCCGACCGCGAGCTTGCCGCCGTGCAGCGTGCCGACGAATTCCGGGCGGCTGTGGAAATGGATCATGTTGGCGTGCCGGTAGCGCGCATCGAGCAGACGGTTTTCGATCATCTGCCGCGACATGCCGACCAGCACCAGCGAGTGCTGCTGCAGCAGCTTCGAGCGGCTCGTGACGTCGAGCACGCCGGCGATCTCGCCGCCGTCGTCGAAGATCGGCGCGGCCGAGCACGTGAGCGACGTATAGCGCGGATAGAAATGCTCGTGCTGACAGACGGCGATGCAGTCGCGCTCCGCGAGACAGGTGCCCATGCCGTTGGTGCCGGCTTCGCGTTCGCTCCACAGCGCGCCGACGCGAAAGCCGTCGGCGGCGACCGCCTCGGCGAACGGCACGGACGACACCTGATGCACGATCACGCCGCCCGAATCGACCAGCACGACCGCGAGCTCGGGATCGGCGAGCTGCTGATAGAGCGTCGTCATCTCGAGCTTCGAACACGCGATCAGATCGCCGAGCGCCTCACGGCGCGCGCTGAGTTCGTATTCGGTGAGCACCGGCGGCGGCACGAAACGCGCGGGGTCCAGCTGGAATTCGTTGATGCAGCGCGTCCACGACTGAGCTACGGGTTCGCTTGTCGGGCGCGTGGTCAACTGGTGGTTGACCACGTTCAGAACTTCCCGGACGTGCGTACTGCTGTCAGCGAGCAACGACATGGGATTTGTCTCCGTTGCGACATTTCGGAAGCGTGACGGCTTTGCACGCTGCGAATGCCGCTTTATCAAGCCTGTCTGCCCTTGGTGCGGCGGATTCTCGGTCCGTCTGCTCCCTCGCGACCGGCCCTGCTACGAGGCGGATATTTAAAACTGTACGCTCGATGCAAGATCGGTTCAACAGAAAGTGACTGTGGGTTTACCTCACCGTGCCCGGAATTTGCTTTTCTCGATGCGCGATGCGTTATACCGTTTTGCAGGTTGCATGCCTGTCGCAGCTTCGACACAGAGTGTGCCGCGCGTCGCGCAGTTCCACTGTTCTACTGTTGCATCGTTCGCTGTTCATCACAGGCTGTTTAATCTTGGGCCGCGCCGCGGCGGAGACCATCATGGATCGTATCGATACTGTTCGCCTTGCCGCATTTTCCAGCCTCGACGCCAATCCCGGCTCGCAAGCCGGCGCGTTGCCCGAGCGCCTCGACATCGTGTTCATCGAGAACTTCATCGGCCAGACGGTCATCGGTATCGACAGCAGCGAGTTGCATGTTGCGCAACCGGTGCGCGTGAATCTGGCGATCGGCGTGCCCGCGATCCGCGCGTGCGCGACGGACCGGATCGAAGATACGGTCAACTATGCGGCCGTGCGCGAGGCGCTGCTCGAGCTATTCGCGTCGCATCGCGTGCGTCTGCTGGAGGCGCTTGCGGAGACGATCGCGCAACTGCTGATCGCCGACTTCGGCGCGCACTGGGTGCGCGTGTCGCTCGCGAAGCCGGCCAAGTTCGCCGACCTCGCGGCCGTCGGCGTGCAGATCGAGCGGCGTCGCGGCGATGGCCCGGCGGCCGCCGTGGGGCTCCCGTGTTACGCGTCGCTCGGCAACGGACTGGTGCCGAATTGACGGAGAGAGCGGGCGCGCCGGACGCCCGGCGCGTCTCGAACCGTCGTCATTTCGCCACGGTCGACGTTTTCTGCGGACCGAGTCCGCACGCCTGGTACGCGCTCGTTTGCAGCGCGCGGAATTTCCTGGTTTGAGCCTTGGCATGATCGACGCGGAATTCCGCGCCGCCTTCGCCGCCGAGCGTCGCGTACTTCGAGAAGGTCGACTGGTCGACGAATTCGTCGTACGGCAACGACGCGGCCATCTTGTCGATCACGCACGAGCACTTGTAGACGTTTGCGAAATCGTGGCCGTTATCGTCCATGCAGCTGAGCACGTATTCGACGCGGCCCTCGGTCGGATAGTTATAGCCGCTCGCCCACGCGAGCGGCGCGGCGAGCATGAGCGAGGTAAAGGCGAGAAGCGCGCGACATCTATTAGTCATTGAATGCCTCTGCGAGAGCATTGAACCCGCTTCGCGAACCGCTGCGCGAGGGCCCTGCCTTGCGGCCGCGAGGCGACGGGATGCGCGAGGAGGCGGGGCCGCGAACGGCGCCGCGTCTCCTGCGCTGCCATGCACCGTCAGTTCGGCGCGAACGGATGCGCGACGGTGCCCTTCTTCGATACTACTTCAGCCGCGCTCGGCTCGCCGCTGACCGCGCGCTTGATGGCCTCGCGCGTCGCCTGATAGTTGAACTGCTGGATCTTCTTGTCGTCCTCCGCCTGCCAGTGGATGAAGACGCCGACGCAGAGGAACAGATCGTCGGCTTCTTCCTGCGGGATCGTGCCGTCCTCGACGCTGTCGGCCACTGCTAGCGCGACCGCGTGCTGCGCCGGGCCGAACATCTGCACGGCCTGCTTGGCGCCTTTGATCGTCACCTTGTTGAACAGGATCGTATTGGGCTTCGTGATGAGATTCGGTGCGACGACGGCGAGCAGCGACGTGAAGCCGTCCTTGTTGTTGGTGAGCGCGTTGCAGAACGCGGTTTCCGCAGCCGAACCTCGCGGTCCGATCAGCAAGTCGATATGCGCGACCTCGTTGCCGTCGCCGACTAGCGACTCACCGATCATGACGCGGTTGATCTTGGCCATTCTGTTCCTCCAATGAGTAGGTATGGACCTGCTGACGAGGCGCCGCCCGCGATCGTGTCCAGATCAGCATCGCGAGAGCGGTGCGGGATTGCACGGCGGTACTAACTAACAGGTTCCGTGCCAGTTCTGGCACCCGGCATGCTGACGCGCCCGTTTGGGGCGTGTTCAGTGCAGACGATTCAGGGTTAACCGCGCCATTCGACGCAGCGCGCAACGAACAGCGTGGCCACCGCGAGGTCCGCGCTGGTGCCGGGATTGATCGCGCGGGCCTTCAATTCGGCATCCCAAGCATCGAGCTGCGGATCGCTTGCCGTGCGGCGCGCGGCGGGTCGCGTTTGACGCCAGCGCGCGTGCTGTTCGCGTGCCACGAGCGTGACACTCTGCGCCAGCGCGAGGCCGTGCTTGCGCACAATGTGAGAGTCGGGCCAGCCGGCCAGGAACGCCAGGAACACATTGAGCATCGCGATTTCACCGGGATCGACGGGCGCGGGTTCGGGCGCTGGCGTCGAGGCTTCGAAGCAGGCGGTGAGGCCGGTCTCGAACAGGTCCGCGAAACCGTTCGCGTACTGCCGCGCGATGCTGTCGCGCTCGCTGGCGAGCCGCATCGCGTCGCGCAGGCCGATCGTCGGCGCTGCGTGGACCGATTGCTCGGGCGCGTCGCCGAGGCCGCCGGGGTTGGCGAGCGCGATCGCGCGATAGGCGAGCCGCGCGTCTTCGACGTCGAGCCGGCTCAGCACGTCGCCGACGGCGGCGCGCCACGCTGGCGCCGTCAGCGGCCGTTCGCCGGTCTCGTCGAGAGCCGCGGCGAGCGGCGCGACGAGCAGCACGATGCCGAGATTCGTATTGCAGCCGACGGCCGCGCGCGTGCGTGTGACCGCGTCGAGAATGCGCTGTCCGACACGGGCGCCGGGCGCGAATAGCGCGTCGAGCGATGCGTCCGCGCTGGCGAGGAACTGCGCCGCGTTCATGCCGTGGCCGGGGCTTTGGGTGCTGACGTTGCCGGGTTTCGGCGTGGTGACGTCGAGCGCGCAGGCTGCGAGGAAGGCTGCGCGCGCATGCTCGAAGGGGACGGTCATGACGCTCAAGCCCGGCGCTGCGGAGACGGCTCAGGCAACCCGGCGCTGGCGGCTTGCTCGGCTAGCTCGTCCGCGCGCCGCTGCGCTGCGAGCTTGCGATCGAGCAGATCGTCGACCAGCGCCGCGGCGACATCGAGCGGCACGACCGACTGCAAACCCCGCCACGCGGCCACGCCGTTCACTTCGAGCACGAACGGCAGCGCGGCGTCGTCGGGATTCGGGATCAGGTCCACGCCCGCGTAGTCGAGCCCGAGCGCGGCGGTGGCGCGCACGGCGGTCTGCGCGAGCGGGACCGTCAGCTCGGCGGCCTCGCAGCGCGCGCCTTGCGCGACGTTGTGAATCCAGTCCTTGCCGCCGCTGCGCCGCATCGCCGCGACCGCCTTGCCGCCGATCACGAGCACGCGCCAGTCGAAACCGGGCCGGGCTCCGGCAACGAAGCGCTGCAGATAAGCGACCTGCCGATAACGCGCGAGCGACGGCAACGGCGCAAGCAGCCCGCCGCGCGCGCCGAGCCGTTTGAGCCCGTGGCCTTGCGAGCCGAACAGCGGCTTGAGCACGACCTGGCGGCCGGCGGCCGCTTCGCGCATCAGTACGCGTTGCGCGAACGCGGCGGACTCGCCGGCCCAGGTGGCCGGTGTCGGCACGCCCGCGCGATGCAGCAGGAAGCTCGTCATCGACTTGTCGACGCTGCGCTCGATCGCGCGGGCGTCGTTGTAGACCGGCACGCCCGACTCGCGCAGCGCGTGCAGGATGCCGAGCCGCAGCGTTACCTGCTCGAAGGTGCCGCCGGCGATGCCGCGCACGAACACCGCATCCGGCAGCGTGCGGCCGAAGCCCGGGATCACGAGGCCGTGCGGCAACCATGTGGTGTCGATGCGGCAATCCGCGAGATCGACGCAACGCGCTTCGGCGCCGCGCGCGCGGAACGCTTTTTTCAGCCGGCCGGTGTGCCAGCCGGTTTCGTCGCTCATGATCGCGATGCGCAGGCCCGTTGCGATCATCATCGCGCGACGGGCTCGCCGCCCCACTGTTTGCGCAGCAGGCCGCCGTCGAGCCGGCCGCCATGATAGGTCGCGCCGCTTTCGAGGCTGCTGACCCACACCTCGGCGGGCGCGAACAGCGCTGGGTCGATCTGATAGAAGTCGAAGTTGACTGCCGTGAAGACGTCCGCGAACGGCCGGCCGTAGTCGCGCGAATTGGCGGAGGGCAGGGTGTCGGCGAGGCGTCGCGCGATCTCGTCGTGCTGGACGGTCAGATGCACGCGGCCGCCGTACAGGATCGCGTCGTTGGTGCGGCCCATCGCCTGAATGCCGTCGGGCGCGGGCGGCGGCAGCGGCGCCGAGCCCGTGCCGGCGACGATTTCATCGAGCGGCACGCCGAGCACGTGCACCTTGTGCAGCGCCACTTCGACGACGCGGGCCACCACCTGTACCGTTCCCGCGACAGAGTGTGTCGGCGTGACGATCAGCGTCAGATATTCCGGCGCGAGGCCGCAGTCGTGCAGCACCTTGTCGATCACCACCTGCGGCGGCAGCCGGTCCACTTCGAGCACCAGCGCGCCGCGTTCGTGGCGGTCGCGATAGCCGAGCTCGTCGAATAGCGGCTCCTTGACCGCGAGCGCGCGCGCGGGCCCCGAGCCTAGCGAAAAGAACTTCTTGCCGCCGGTCTGCTCCTTGGTCGCCGACAGGCTCCAGCCCGCGTACTGGCTGCCGAGGCAGGCGAGCACCGGCGCCGAGGTGCTGACCTCGAGCATCGTCGGCCACAGCGGCGCGGCGTCGAAGTTCGCGCGTACCGCGACGCGGCCGAGTCCGCCCATGCAGATGCGCGCGATCAGCACGCCGGCGTCGAGGCTGCCGCGTGCGTCGACGCCGGCGTCGGCGATCACGGTGCCGGCGGGCGTGCGCGTGAGCGCGACGCCGAGATGTGCCGCCTGATCGAGGAGCCGTGCGACGAGGCGCTCTGAAAGCGCATTCACGCTCGGCGGCGCGGCGGGCGGGGAAGTCTCAGTGGGCGTGGAGGCAGGCATGGTCGGGTTCATCGCAGGTTTCGATTCGTTGGACGACGCGTTCGTGCTGCGCATCGAGCGCGGTGCGCACCGCGTCCACCGACGCCGCTCGCACGAGCAGCGTGCAGACCGGCTGCCCGACGTCGATGCGGGTGCCCGGCATCGGCACGTCGCGGCATTGCGGATCGCGCAGGCAGGCGTCGGAGAACGCCGGGGAGACGTTGAACGGCCGCTGCGCGAACAGCACCCGCTGGCCGGCGCGCCAGCGCGGCGCGCGGGCGAGCGCGAGGCTCGCGGCCGATGGCGCGCGGCCGTGGCGGCAGGCGTCGAGGTGGCAGGCGAGCAGGCCGGCTGGCCACGCATCGGGCGACGCGGTTTCGTAGAGCGCCATCGTCGACGAAGGTCGCGGGTTGATTTCGAGCACGTCGAACGAGGCGCCGTCCGACAAAAAATCGCAGCTATTGATGCCGACGAGGCCGGTGCTTGCGCAGAGCGCGTCGAGCGCTTGCTGCACGCGCGCGACGAACGCTGGCGGCAAGTCGATCGGTCCGATCGAGCCCGCATGCACGAAGCGCAGATCGCCGATCGCGCAGGTGAGTTGCTCGGCGAAACCGATCAGATGCGCGCGGCCGTGCGAGCCGATGAACAGCGCCGACAGCGAGCGGCCTTGGCCAAGGCGCTGGAAGTAGCCGTGCGCGGAAGCGCTCGTCAAGTCGAGAGAGTCGGCGGGCTGGATGTGCGTGCCGCCACAGCCATCCGCCTGCTTGAACAGCCAGCCCTCGGCCGTCGCGGGCCGCTCGAACGACACAGCCGGATGCCCGATGCGCAACGCGTCTAGTAGCGCGAAGAAACGCCGGGGCTCGCGGACGGCCGCGACCGCGTCGGCATCGTTGCCGAGAAAGCGCGGCAAGCCGGGTTCCCGGCACAGCTCAGGCATCAAAGCTTCGAGCCCGCTGCCGCAGATCCATCCAAGCAGACCCGGCAACCGCGCGACCCGCGCCAGCGCGTCGACGAGCCGCGCCCGGTCGATCCCGAGCGCGCCATCACTGCGGCCGATGTCGAACCACAGTTCGGCGGCCTCGCGCGTGTCGCAGTCGCCGAAGATATCGAGCGCGGCGACATGCAGGCCGGCGCGCGCGGCGGACTGCGCGAGCAGGCGCGCGGACTGTCCGACGACCGCGACGATGGGCGCATGCATGAGCGGCCGGTGCGGCTTCATGGCGGCCGCTCTCAGCCGAGACCGGCCGCGACCGCGCGGGCCTCGTCGTAGGCTTCCGGGAAGCCCAGGTAGACCGGCTTGCCGCCCGTGCGCATGCGCATGAACAGGCGATGCTCGACCTGATACTTGACGTTGCCGATCGCCAGCGCGCCGATGCCGACCGCGCCCGCGTTCGGCACACCGTCGATCGGCTTGCCGTCGTTCATCACGTTCACGCCGGCGATGCCTTCCGGCGGCACCGCGTTGACGTCGGCGGCGACGAGCAGGCGCTTTGCATGCTCGAGGTCGTCGCGGCCGACCACCTGCACGCCCGCGACCGCGGTGGCGAGCACGATTTCCGCGTCGGCGAGCGCGCCGCGCAGCTCGTCGGGCGTCGTGGTGCCGATGCCGCTGGTGACGATGCCGAAGCGCTCGTTCAGTTCGGCCGACGCGCCGAGCGCGCGACTGCGGTCGGTGTGGCTCGCGATCGTCACGTCGGCGCCGCGCGACGCGGCGATCGCCGCCGCGATGCGTCCGACCGCGCCGGCACCGCCGAGAATCAGCACGCGCTTGCCGCCCAGTTCCACGCCGTGCTGCTTGCCCAGATGCCGCTCGACCAGCGCGACGAGCGCAGCCGCGGTCGTGTACGAACCGCTCGGATCGGCGAATACGGAGACTTCGAACGGCGGGACCATCGCCTTGCGTGCGGTGTCGAGCATGTCGACGGCCTGCATCACGTCGCGTCCGCCGATGAAGATGCCGGTGCGCGACACCCCTTTCGGGCCGCGCGAGAAGATCGCGTCCTGCGTGAGGTTCGCGACCATGCCGGCTTCGACGTTGCAATACGGCACGATGACCTGGTAGCCGGCGTCGGCGGCCATGTTGACGTCGAACGGACTCATCTGCGGCGTGGCCGTGAACATGTGCAGGATGTAGGGCCTTTCAATGGTTTCTGACATGGCAGGGGCTCGTTTTAGTGGCAGTCTCGGGAAGGCGCAGGGCAAGGCCGCGCCGCGCGTGGCAGCGCATTGGATGAGCGGCGGCCGGAGCGGCGACCTGAGCGCGGCCGCGCATCATGCGGCGTCGATGTGCGGCGCGCGCGCCTCGGCGCCGCTGATCGCCGCGCCGCTATTGCGGCCCGCGACGACGCTGCATTCGATATGCGGCAGCGCGCTCGCGACGGCGCGCGCGGTCGCGAGTGCGCGCTCGGCCTCGCGCGCACTCGCGAGCACCGCGAAGCCCGTCGGGCCCCATGAGGTCTGGCCGATGCCGGCGGTGCGCTCGGCGGCGACCGCGCGCAGCACGCGCTCGACGTCGGGACTCGCGAACACGCCGCCTTGCGCGCTCGCGAAGTATTCGCCGATGGTCTGCTGTAGTTCGGTGAGGCCGTGCGCGAACGGCGCGAAGTTGTGTTCGGCGGCGCCGGGCAGGATCTGCATCAGCACCAGGTGGCACAGATGCGCGGCGAGCCGCTGCGGAAACGGCGCGAGCGATGCGAGCGCGCTGCGTTCCTCGGCGCCGTGCAAGCCCTCGCGGCTGTTGTCGCTGACGAGCAGCACGCGCCACGGCTGCGGAAACGGCTGGCGCGACAGCAGCGGCGGCATGCTCTGGCGCAGATCGCCGGGCGGGCCGCCATCGAGCAGCAGGCCGCCGCACTCGAAGCCGAGTATGCCGATGCCGGAGCGCGCGCCGCGCCCGAGCAGGCTGGCGATCTCGGCGCTCGTCGCCGGCTGGCCGATGAGGCGCGTGAACGCGGCACCGACCGCGAGCGCCAGTTGTGTGCCTGAGCCGAGGCCGGTATGGGCGCGCGGCGCCTCAAGCACGTCGATCGCGAGGCTCGCCGGTCCGTAGGCAGCCTGCAGCCGCGCGAGACTCAGCGCAATTCGCGCGCGCTCGGCCTCGCTCGCCACACCGCCGATCTGCTCGCGTTCGGCGAGCCGCGCCTGAATCCGCGTGCCGTGCGTATCGATGACGAGCCCCAGGCTGCCGAACGCGCGCCCGAGCGACGCGTTCGGATCGAGAAAGCCCAGATGCAGCCGCGCGGGCGCATCGATCGTGATGGGGGCGCGTGGCGGCAGGCGGCGGAGCTGAAGCGGCATCTCGTATGTCCTCAGGGGTCCTTGCGGGTGCGCGAAACCGGGTTCGCCCGCGGGGTGTGCGCGACGCGTCGTGTCGCGTCGCGGGTTCCAGCGACAGTGCGCCCGGCGACGTCAAGCGAAAGCCGTACCAGGCGCGCGCAACGGCCGCCGCAGCGGATTCGGCCCACCGGAATCTCTAAACCGGCGCGCCGCGCGCCGCCCGGTTCCGCCGCTGCATGGACGCTGTGTGACGCCGAAGGCGCACTGTGTCACGCGCTGTTTCATGCGGCGGCAGGCGCGCGGGTCAACTGCCTTGCGCGGGTTTCGGCGCGTCGTACTTGATGTAGCGGAAGCGCTGATCGTCGGCCGGCGTGCCTTCCAGCGGGCCTTCCTCGAGGCCGGGCTGCCAGTGGACCACCGATTCGATCTTGGTTGCGAGCGCGAAGTCCTTGTCGGTGATGCCCTTGGCGGTGTGCGTTTTCAGCTTCACGATCACGAACGCATACGAGACCGTCAGATCGGGGTGATGCCACGCGGCTTCCGCGAGGTGCCCGACGGCGTTGACCACCATCAGCGTTCCCTTCCAGCCCTCGGTGCGGTATTTGCGCCGCAGCCAGCCATCTTCCAGATACCAGTGCTGCAACGGACCGACGAGGCGTTGCTGGATCTCTTCGTCGGTATAGACGTGCTCGGTGTTTGCCATGGCGGTTAGCTCCTCGAATGCGCGAATCGTTCGCCGAACGAAGCTTCGATGCAGGTGACAGGCCCGCGCTGCGGCGCGTGATTCGCAAAGGACACGATTCGTATCACGCAAGTGACACAGTATGTGCCGCATCGCGTGACGCAACCCCTTCAGCTTACCGCCGTGCAAGCATCGGCGTGCAACGCCCGAGTGCCGCGACAGGTCGCGCGTGCCGGGTCGGCGGGCCGGCGCACGCAAGAGCCGCAATATTGCCGCTATTCCGGCATGGAATATGCGTTGGCCGTTCATGCGTCGCGAAGCCTGACATCGAATCGGGATAGCGCGTTAATCGTTACCTGCAATCGAGAAGGCGCGCACGATGCGATGAGGTAGCGTGGGTCATTCGTGAGTTGAACAGCAGGACAATTCTGGAGGAGACATGAACTTACGCACTGTAGTTCTTGGGCTCGCGATCCTCGCATCCGCAGCCTTTAGCTCTCTGGCTGCGCAGGCCGATTCGCAGCTCGACGGATTGATGAAAAACCCGGCCAACTGGGCGGCCCAGGCGGGCGATTATGCAAATCACCGCTACAGCCCGCTCAAACAGATCAACGAGAACAACGTCGGCAAATTGCAGGTCGCATGGACCATGTCGACCGGCGTGCTACGCGGCCATGAAGGCGCGCCGCTCGTGATCGGCGACACGATGTATATCCACTCCCCGTTTCCGAACAAAGTCATTGCAGTCAACCTGAAGGATCAGACGTTCCTCTGGCAGTATCAGCCGAAGCAGGATGAACAGGTCGTCTCCGTGATGTGCTGCGACACCGTCAACCGCGGTCTCGCATACGGCGACGGCAAGATCTTCCTGCAGCAGGCCGACACCAAGCTCGTCGCGCTGAACGCGAAGACGGGCGAGGTCGTGTGGACCGCGCAGAACGGCAATCCGAAAGCCGGTGAAACCAACACCAACGCGCCGCACGTATTCGGCGACAAGGTGCTGACCGGCATTTCGGGCGGCGAGTTCGGCGTGCGCGGGCGTCTGATCGCGTACGACATCAAGACCGGCAAACCGGTCTGGACTGCGTACAGCACGGGTCCCGACAACGAAATGCTGCTCGACCCGCAAAAGACGATGACGTACTCGAACGGCCAGATGGTGCCGGTGGGCGCGGATTCGTCGGTGAAGTCCTGGAAGGGCGATCAGTGGAAGCTCGGCGGCGGCACCACGTGGGGCTGGTATGCGTGGGACCCGAAACTCAACCTTGTTTACTACGGTACTGGCAATCCGGGCACATGGAACCCGACGCAACGTCCGGGTGACAACAAATGGTCGATGTCGATCTTCGCGCGCGACCTGAATACCGGCACGGCCAAATGGGTCTACCAGATGACGCCCCACGACGAATGGGACTATGACGGCGTCAACGAAATGATCCTGTCCGACCTGACGATCAACGGCAAGAAGGTGCCCGCGATCGTGCACTTCGACCGTAACGGCTTCGGCTACACGCTGAACCGCGAAACCGGACAGCTGCTGGTCGCGCAGAAGTACGACCCGGCGGTGAACTGGGCCGATCGCGTCGATCTGCAAAGCGGCCTGCCGATTCGCAACGCCGCGTACTCGACGCAGGCGGCCGGGTCCGACCACAACGTGAAGGGCATCTGCCCGGCGGCACTCGGTTCGAAGGACCAGCAACCGGCGGCGTTCGATCCGAAGACGAGCTTGTTCCTCGTGCCGACCAACCACGTCTGTATGGACTACGAGCCGTTCGATGTCGACTACGTGTCGGGACAGCCGTATGTCGGCGCCACGCTGTCGATGTATCCGGGCCCGAACGAGGGCAACGCGATGGGCAACTTCATCGCGTGGGATGCGAGCAAGGGCAAGATCATCTACTCGAAGCCTGAGAAGTTCTCGGTGTGGTCGGGTGTGCTGGCGACGGGCGGCGGCATCGCGTTCTACGGCACGCTGGAAGGCTACCTGAAGGCGGTTCGCATCTCGGACGGCAAGGAACTATGGCGCTTCAAGACGCCGTCGGGGATCATCGGCAACGTCTTCACGTATGAGTATCAGGGCAAGCAGTACGTCGGCGTGTACTCGGGCATCGGCGGCTGGGCCGGCATCGGCATGGCGGCGGGTCTCGAGAAGCCGACCGAAGGCTTGGGCGCGGTCGGCGGCTACAAGGATCTCGCGAAGTACACCGCGCTCGGCGGCACGCTGTTCGTGTTCGCTATTCCTAACGAAAAGAGCTGAACGAACGGCTGAAATGAAAGGCTGAACCAGTGGGGCGGCTTGAACAGGCACGGCCGCCCCGTCAGCCTCGCGCAAAGCATTGAATTACCCCCAAATCGCGCCCGTTGGTGGATGCGTCGCTGAAACGCATCGGGGCGCGGCTTTTTCCCAGATGGAGACATGTGCATGAAAGGCAGATCTATCCTGTTGCTCACCGCGTTGCCCGTAGCGCTCGTCATGCTGCCCGTCGGATACGCGCAGAACAATCCTTCGATTGCGCAGGTCGCGTACAAGGTAGTCGACGGTAACAAGGTCGACAGTAATACGCTGCAGGGCTGGAAGACGTGGCGCGCGCTCGCTTGCGAACGCTGTCACGGCGCGCAGCAGCAGGGCATGGTCGGGCCGTCGCTGATCGACGCGTTCAAGACGCTGGACAAGAACGAATTTCATCGCACCGTGTTCGGCGGCCGGGTGGATAAGGGTATGCCCGATTTCAGCACGAGCCAGATGATGCAAAAGAACTGGGAAAATCTCTATGCGTATCTGAAAGGACGCTCCGATGGGCAGATCAAGCCGGGCGATCTGCATGCCATCGACTCGAATTAACGGCCGCGCCGTCATTCTTCCGGAGGCTCACGATGCGTGATAAGAGAAGCATGTCCGTGCATGTCAGCGTGATCGCGGCCGCGTTGTGTGGGGCGGCGCTCGCGAGCGCCGCGGTCCGGGCGGATGGCCCCGCGCTGCCGAACAACGACGGCGCGGACGGCGTGCTCAGGGTATGCGCGGACCCGAACAACATGCCGTTGTCGAACGACAAGGGCGAGGGCTATGAGAACCGCATCGCGGCCCAGATGGCGAGCGACTTCGGCTACAAGCTCGAATACACGTACTTTCCGCAGCGCATGGGCTTCGTGCGCCACACGTTGCGCGAGAAGGCGGTGGGCAGCGAGCGCTATCGCTGCGACCTGATCATCGGCGTGCCGAAGGGCTATGACATGACGTCGACGACGCAGCCGTATCTGCGCTCGACCTACGCGATGGTGCTGCCGAACCGCCCCGAATTCGCAAGCATCAAGACGCCCGACGACCTGCTGAAACTGCCGCCCGATCAGCTGCACAAGCTGCGTTTCGGAATCTTTTCGCAAACCCCGGCGGTGGACTGGCTGCTCGGCCACAACCTGATCGACCAGGCGGTGTCGTATCAGGTGCAAAGCGGCGATCCGGGCGTGTACCCTGGCCAGATGATCGAACACGATCTGCACGAGGGCAACGTCGACGTGGTGTTCCTGTGGGGGCCGATCGCCGGTTACTTCGCCAAGCGCGCCGGTGATTCGGTCAGGCTGGTGCCGTTCCCGCCGGGACCCGGCATCCGCTTCGACTACACGATCTCGATGGGCGTGCGCTACGGCGAGAAGGACTGGAAGGACAAGGTGGATCAATGGATCGGCGCGAATCACGACAAGATCGACAGCATCCTCGCGACCTACCAGGTGCCGATGCTCAAACCGGTCGACGCGCCGGCGGGCAAACCCGGCGACGCATCGCAATGACGCGCGCGCGCGGCGCCTGGCTGCGAGCGGCACGCGCCGCGCTGATGGGGACGCTGTGCGTGCTGTGCCTCGCGCCGGCCGCAAGCCGTGCGGCAAGCCCGGCGAGCGCCGCGTCGGCGGCGGGCGGCGACGACATCACGCCGGCGGAGCGGCTGATTTTTCTGACCGATCATTTGCACGGCGTCGCCGCGCAGACCGAGCTCGACTACGCGCTGATCGATTCGGAGCAGCCCTCGCGCAGCACCGATGTCGTCAAGGTGCTGGTGGTCAGCGAGAACAACGCGAAGGGCGACGCACAGGTGACCGACCACACCGGCAGCGTGAACTTGCCGATCGGCGGACTGCAGTGCAATCCGGCGATCATTTATTTCCTCGAACGCGACATCGCGGAGATGCAGGGTCTCACCGGCGGGCAGCGCCGCTATTTCCAGCAGCGTCTGCGTCTCGCGCTCGCCGCGGGGCCGCAGATCGAGAGCGTGCCGGGCGAGCTCGGCGGCAAGCCGGTCAGCGTGCGGCGCATCGTCGTGCAGCCTTATCTGAACGATCCGAACGCGGCGCGCTTCGCGCAATACACGGGCAAGCGCTACACCTTCCTGCTCGCCGACGGCGTGCCGGGCCAGGTCCTGCAGATTCGCACCGACGTGCCGGGCCCCAACAACGACTTCGCGCATCCGGCGCATTCGGAGTCGTTGAGTTTTCAATCCGCGCTGAACAAGTTGCCATCGGGCAAGGTGCCGGCGAAGCCGTCGAATGCGCCGCGGGCGAGCCGTTGAGTTTCCGATGCAGAACGCGAGCTTCGCGACGAACCGGGTCAAGCTGAATTTCGTTCGCACGCTGACCCTGCGGCAGTTGCAGATCTTCGTCGTCGCGAGCCGCTATACGAGTTTCGCGCGCGCGGCCGAGGAGCTGCATCTGACGCAGCCGGCAGTGTCGATGCAGATTCATCAGCTCGAAGAGGCGGTCGGCCTGCGGCTGTTCGAGCGCGTCGCGCGCAAGCTCACGCTGACCGAAGCGGGCGAGGTGCTGACCCACCACGCGAGCCGCATTCTCGGCGAAATCAAGGACACCGAAGACGCGATGATGTCGCTGAAGCAGGCCGACAGCGGCTCGATCAACGTCGGCATCGTCAGCTCGGCGACCTACTTCGCGCCGAAACTGCTGGCGATGTACTCGCATCTATACCCGAAGGTCGACGTGCATTTCTCGGTCGGCAATCGCGACGCGCTGCTGCGCATGTTGCAGGACAACGCGATCGATCTCGCGATCATGGGCCGCCCGCCGCCCGAGCTCGATACGACGGCCGAGCCGCTCGCGAGCCATCCCCAGGTGGTGATCGCGCCGGTGCATCATCCGCTGTGCGGCGCGCGCCGCTTCGATCTGCACGAGTTGCGCAACGACACCTTCCTGCTGCGCGAGCCGGGCTCGGGTACGCGCATGGCCGCCGAGGCGATGTTTCGGCAGCATCTGTTCACTCCCGCGAAAACCGTCACGCTCGGCAGCAACGAGACGATCAAGCAGGCGGTGATGGCCGGCATGGGCGTGAGCCTGATCTCGCTGCATACGCTGCAGCTGGAGTTGCGCACCGGCGAGATCGCGCTGCTCGACGTGCACGGCACGCCGATCGTACGGACGTGGCAGATCGTGCATCTGCGCACCAAGCAGCTTTCGCCGACCAGCGTGATGTTCCGGCAGTTCCTGCTCGAACATGCGGCGGTGCATCTGGAGCAGGAATATGCGCAGTTTGCAGGGGTGTTCGCGAAACGGCCGGTCGGGGCGGAGCGTTAGCGCGATGCGTGAGTTGCGTGCATGGCGTTCGTTTCACCAGGCCGCGTTCGTGCGTTGCGCGGCTGTGCTGTGCGTGGGCTTTGCCGGCTTCTTCGTGATCGGCGTCGTGCCGGCGCGCGCCGAGCCGGTGACGATCGCCGTGCTGAACTGCGGCCTGATCGACGATAACGCCGCCTACAACGATGCCGATACCAACCGCGTGCAAGCGGCGCGCATCGAGATGGTCAGCAATGCGGTGCGCGCGCAGCTCGATGCGAGCCAGCGTTATCGCGTGGCTGACAACGGCCGCGCGTCCGAGCTGATCGCGCGGCTCGGTGCGGCGCAGGACCTGACCACCTGCGACGGTTGCGCCCGCCAGGTCGGGCGTGCGCTGGGCGTCGAGCAGGTGGGCGTCTGCTGGGTGCAGAAAGTCAGCAACCTGATTCTCAATCTGAACCTCCGGGTCGAAGACGTCGCGAGCGGCAGGACGCTGTTCCAGCGCTCGGTCGACATACGCGGCAACACGGATCTGTCGTGGCGGCGCGGCGCGAGCGCGCTCGTCGGCTTGCTGATGAACGATGCGTGATAGGCCGCATCGAT
Organism: Paraburkholderia sp. EG304; assembly: GCF_046543485.1. Taxonomy (NCBI): domain Bacteria; kingdom Pseudomonadati; phylum Pseudomonadota; class Betaproteobacteria; order Burkholderiales; family Burkholderiaceae; genus Paraburkholderia; species Paraburkholderia sp. EG304. Next base: position 104,218 of record NZ_JBKGUA010000012.1, read on the forward strand.
GGCACAGTCTGTACCCGGCTGTCGTGACAGGCTGCCAACCTTTCGCATTCGATTTAACTCTTGCGTCCCACGCGCGCGATCGGCATAAACCGTGCTTGAACGGAAGGCTGGCGAGTCTTGAAGCGCGTCGACGTTCGGGCGTCGCGCAAATAAACGCCAGCGACCACGGAAGGGGATCGCAGCGATGGTTTCTGGCGAGCAGCTTCAGGACTGGCGTTCTCACGCCGAGCAGATCGAAAACGAAGTGGCGCGAGTCGTCGTCGGTCAGCAGCAAACGCTGAGGCTCATCAACGTCGCGCTGTTCGCACGCGGCCACGTGCTGCTCGAAGGCGGCGTCGGGGTGGGCAAGACGACCGTGTTGCGGGCGTTCGCGCGCGTGGTGGGCGGCGATTTCGAGCGCGTCGAAGGCACGATCGATCTGATGCCGGGCGACCTCGTCTATCACACCTATGTCGACGCCGACGGCAAGCCGCGCATCGAGCCGGGCCCGCTGCTGCGCCACGGCGAGCAGCTGACCACCTTCTTTTTCAACGAGATCAATCGCGCGCGCCCGCAGGTGCAATCGCTGCTGCTGCGCGCGATGGCCGAGCGTTCCGTGTGGGCGTTCGGCCGCGAGCATCGCTTTCCGCACATGACCGTGTACGCCGACCGCAACAAGGTCGAGAAGGAAGAGACCTTCGAGCTCGCGTCGGCGGCGCGCGACCGCTTCCTGTTCGAGCTGAACATGCCGACGCCGACCGACGAGGAGGCGCGGCGCAGCCTCGTGTTCGACACGAGGTTCCATGACGTCGACGGCCTGCTCGCGCAACTGACACCGTCGATCGTGCCGTGGGAACAGTTGAACCGGATCGGCGCGGCGATCCAGCAGGGCGTGCAGGCGAGCGAGACGATCGAGCGCTATGTGCACGACATCTGGCAGGCGACGGAAACGCCGGCGCGCTTCGGCATCGCGCTCGATGGCGTCGACATGGAGCAGCTGATTCTCGCCGGCGCGAGTCCGCGCGGCATGAGCGCGCTGTTGCGCGCGGCGCGCGTGGTCGCGTGGCTCGCCGGACGCACGCATCTGCTTCCGGAGGACATCCACGAAGTGCTGCTGCCGGCGCTGGGTCATCGCGTGTTCTTCACGCCGATCTACGAGCTGCGCCGCCAGGAGCTGGCCGAGGCGCTGATCGCGCGGATCGTCGCGAACATCGCCGTGCCTCGCTGAACGCCGGCGCGCCTACACGATGAACGGCACCGCTGAATTCCACTATCGTCTGCCGATGCGCGCGGCCGGTGCGCGGCCCGGCTCGCATCCGGGCTCGAGCTTCGGCTCGGGCCAGCAGTTCGCGATGCACGGCCGGCTGTTCGACTATCCGGACCCGCGCCGGCTCGATCTGCGCGCGAGCTTGCGCGCGGCGCGCGACGAGTGGCTCGTGCGCGTGCATTTGCAGCGCGTCGCGGTGTCGGTGTTCGTGATCGTCGACGTGTCGGCGTCGATGCAATTCGGCACCCATAAGACCAAGCTGCAGGTCGTCGCTGATTTCGTCGAAGCGCTCGGCCATAGCGCGTTCCGGGTCGGCGACCGGCTCGGCATGCTGGCCTTCGATAGCGGCGAACGCGACGATCTGTTCATGCCGGCGCGCACGGGACGGGGCACCGGTTCGCTGCTCGCGAGCATGCTGCGCGAAGGCCTGAGTGATACGGCTTCTCGTCAGGCGAATGATCAGGCTGAACGTCAAGCCGATCGTCACGCTGAACGCGGAGCCGTCGAAGGATTGCGGCGTTGCGCGATCCGTATCGCCGGACGCCAGGCGCTCGTGTTCGTGGTGTCCGATTTCCACTGGCCGCTCGCGCGACTGTCGCCGGTGCTCGACATGCTGGTGCATGCGTGCGTGGTGCCGATGGTCGTATGGGACGCGGCCGAGACCACGCCGCCGCAGCACGCGTCGCTGCTGGCCGTCAACGATGCGGAGTCCGGCGAGGAGCGTCGCGTGTGGCTATCGCGCGGCGTGCGCGAGCGCTGGCGCGAAGGCGTCGCGCGCCGTCGCGACGAACTTGCCGCGGTGTTCGGCGCGCGCGGCATCCGGCCGTTCTTTGTCGAAGGCGCGTTCGATCCGGAAGCGATGTCGCGCTACTTTCTGGAGCTGACGGTATGAGCGCGCGCGGGCTGCGCGGTGGCTGCGCGCGTCGGGCGGCGCTGCGCGTGCTGATCGCGTCGCTATGCGGCGGCGCCGCTTGCGCGACGGCCAGCGCCGCCGAGGTGGCCGCGCACGTTCAGGAGCCGCGCGCGTTCGGCTATGTGCTTGGCGATGTGCTGACGCAGCGCGTGCTGCTGGAGGCCGACGGTCGCGACATCGGCGCGGTCACGCCGCCTTCGGTCGGACGCACGGGCGTGTGGCTCGAACGCCGGCCCGTGACGCTCGAAACCGATGCGAACGGCCGCAAGTGGATGGTGATCGGCTATCAGGTCGTCAATGCGCCGCAGACGCTCACGCAGATCACGTTGCCCGCGTTGACGCTGACGTCCGCGGCGGGCACGCGGCTGCAGGTCGCCGAATGGCCGGCGAGCATCGGCCCGCTGACGCCGCAAACCGTGTTCGCTGCGGGGGACTTGCAGCCGCTGCGGCCCGACCGGCAGGCGCCGATGCTGGCCACGTCCGGCTGGCGCCGGCAGATCGCGTGGGCGCTCGGCCTGCTGCTCGCGACGCTGCTCGTGTGGGCGAGCTGGTGGTGGGCGCGCAACCGGCGCGAGGCGGCGCGGCTGCCGTTCGCGCGGGCGTGGCGGCAGATGCAACGGCTGCCGGAGACGCCCGCTGCTTCATCGAACGATGCGTGGGTCTGCCTGCATCGCGCGCTGAACGAAACCGCCGGCCAGGTCGTGCATGCGGCTTCGCTATCCGCGTTGCTCGCGCGTGCGCCGTATCTGCAACCGCTGCGCGCGCAGCTCGAACGTTTCTATCTGGCCTCGGCCGAGCGCTTTTTCACGCCGGCGCCGCACGCCGTCGAGAGTGCCGGCGAGCTTTCGCTGCACGCGCTGTGCCGTGCGCTGTATCGGGCGGAGAGGCGCCATCAGCGATGACCATGAGCCTCGATTTCGCCCTTCCGTGGATGCTGGTGCTGCTGCCGCTCGCCGCTCTGCCGCTGCTGCGGCGGCGCAGCGACACGCTGGTGTTTTCGAACGTCGCATGGCTGCCCGCTGACGACCTCGGGCGCATGGCGGGCTGGCTCGTCCGCGGTGGCGCGGCGCTGGCGATCGCGGCGATCGTCGTCGGGCTGGCTGGGCCGGGGCGCTCGCAGTTGCAGGTGCTGCGCACCGGCAGCGGCGCACAGATCCTGATCCTGATGGACCGCAGCCAGAGCATGGACGAGCCGATGGGCAGCAAGGGCGTCGAGGCGCCGCGCGGCGACTCCAAGAACCACGTGGCGCGCGAGGCGCTGACGCGCTTCGTCGAGCAGCGGCCGAACGACCGCCTCGCGTTCATGATGTTCGGCACCAACCCCGTGCTGGCGATGCCGTTCACCTACAACCATCGCGTGATCGAGGCCGCGGTCGCGGCCACGGCGATCGGCCGCGGCATGCCGGACACCGAGCTCGATCGCGGCATGCTCGCGGCGATCGCGCAGTTCGATGGGCGCTTGTCGTCGGGCCGCCGCGCGATCGTGCTCGTCTCCGACGGCGGCGCGTTGCTCGACGAAACGATGCAACGGCGCATCGAGGAGGGACTGCGACGCAACCGGATCGCGCTGTACTTCATCTACCTGCGCAGCAGCGTCTTCAGTCCCGATCTGAACGCGGCGCAGCCGGCCAGCGGAAGCTCGGCCGAAGCGCAGCTGCATCGCTTCTTTCTGACTTTGAAGACGCCTTACAGGCTGTTTCAGGCCGAAGACCCGAAGGCGATGATGGCGGCGATCGCGGAGATCAACCGGCAGCAGAACGCAACGACGACGTTCGTCGAGCGTCTGCCTCGCCAGGATCTGAGTCCGTACTGTTTCGCGCTCGCGCTGTTCTGTGCGGCGCTGCTGGTGCTGTTGCACCGGTTGCAGGTGAGGAGCTGGGCATGAAGCGCACGCTGATCCACACGCTGTTCGGCACCGTGGCGATCTGTTGCGCCGCGTGGGCCGCGTATGGCTTCGTTCGTCTGCAGCACGCGGAGCGCGTCAATCAGGCCATTGTCGCGACGAACGCCGCCGCGCGTGACCAGCAAGCCGGCGGCGATGCGCGCGAGGTTCAGTTGGCCCGTGCGATAGCGCTGTCGAAAGCGGGCTCCTACGACGCGGCGGCGCGGCTCTATAACGGTCTGCTCCCCGAGGGCAGCCCGCCTGACGAAGTCGGCCGCGCGGCGCTGTTCGATCTCGGCAACCTGTACCTGCGCGAAGGCAGCGGTGACGACGCGCAGACGGTCAGGTCTCTGGCGATGATCGGCGAGGCCAAGGCGCGCTACCGGCTCGCGCTGCGCGCGGCGCCCGACGATTGGGACGCGCGCTACAACCTCGAGCGCGCGCTGTGGCTCGCGCCGGAAACGCCGTCCGCGCTCGCCGGGCCCGACGTGAAAGAGCAGCACAACGTCACAGTGCGCGACGCGCGCAGCCAGGACCTGCCATGAGCGGCGTTCAGCGCGAGCGTGGCTTCGCAAAATGGCGTCACGCGTTGACGCCGCTCGCGCTCGTCGCTTTGATCGCGGCGGTCGCGATGCCGGACGTCACGTTGCCGCGCCACACGTTTAACTACATCGTCACGTTCGACATCACGCAAAGCATGGATGTCGAGGACGTGGTGCTCGACGGCGCCCCGGTCAGCCGGCTCAAGTTTGCGCAGGCCGCGATGCGCGATGCGCTCGAGCGTTTGCCGTGCGGCTCGAAGGTCGGCTGGAGCGTGTTCACCGGGCAGCGGGTGTTGCTGCTGATGGCGCCGGTCGAAGTCTGCGGCAACTACGACGCGCTGCTGGTGTCGCTCGACGGCATCGACGGGCGCATGCGCTGGACCAACTGGAGCCGCATTGCCGAAGGCGGTGTGTATTCGGCCGTGCGCGTCGCGAAGGACGTCGGCGGCGGCGCGGCCATCGCGTTCGTCACCGATGGGCAGGAGGCGCCGCCGCTGTTGGCGTCGCGCCCGCTGATGGAAGGCATCAATGCGGCGCGGATCAGCGGCTGGCTGATCGGCGTCGGCGGCGACCAGCCAGCGGCCATTCCGAAGACCGATGCCGACGGCAACCGGATCGGCGTCTGGCAGGCCGACGACGTGATCCAGGCGTCGCCTACGCCCGGCTCCGGGGTGGCGGCGCAATCGCACGAGGAGTTGTCCGAATTGCGCGGTGAGTACCTCGCTTCGCTGGCTCGGCAGACGGGCCTCGACTACCGGCGTCTGCTGAACGTGACGTCGTTCGGCGATGCGCTGGTCGAAGCGCGCTTCGCCCGCCGCGAACCCGTGCCGACCGATCTGCGCTGGTGTCCCGCGCTGCTCGCGTTGCTGCTGCTCGTCGCGCGCTTCATGCCCGACGCCGTTCTCGCATGGTCGCGCGCGTGGCGAAAGCGCATTCAAACAATCGTTTTGCATATCGCGCCGGCATTCAATGGCCGGTCGACACGCGCCGACTGACTACCGCGAGTGCGACCGTTGACGCTGCAACGGTTGAAGATGCGGGTATCCGATCTGACCACCTAGTTGCTCGCCAAACCTCGCAAGAGTTGCCGGGATTGTTCGACTCGGGACGCTTGCGCCAGAAGCTTTTGCCGGTCTTCGCCACACGCGCGAGATAGCTCACACATTGACCTACCGGTACGCAAATCACTGACTACAATGTCTGAATGCAAGCGACGCTGCCAGGCGCGCGGTTCGAGTGACGCGCCGTGTCATGTGAGGTTTCAATTCCTTCATGGAGGCATGCCGATGACGTGCCAAAACGAGAGGATTGTCGGAGTGGTACTCGTCTTGATGAGCGGCTACGCGTTTGCGGGAGGCCCCTTCGGCGATGTGCCGCAAGCGATGATGGTCGCCAATATCGTCGCGTCGCCCGTCGAAGTCGTGCCGCCCATTCCCGAGCCACGGCGCTACTTCGAGCAGCAGCGGCAGCAGCGTTATGCGATGGAGTATCAAGGGGATCGGGGCAAGCCGTTCTACGCGCAAATGGAGAATTACTATAGCGTGGACCTTGCGCGCGATGTCCAGCTCGGCACCGCGAAAGCCCCGGTGTCGTCCGGACCGGCGTTCGCACCGTTGTCGGAACCGGGCGCAAATGCTGCCGCGCAGAGTGCTTCGAATTCTCTGCGTATGGGTCCATCTACCGCGCCGCAAATATCCATCGTTCAGATGAACGGTTCAGTGTTGTCGATTGGCCAGTCACCGCAGCGACGCTTGTCCTTGACGGTCGACAACTGGGTGTTCTCCGGCACCGCGCGCGTCGCGATACTGCATTCTCACGATACGGGCGCGACGCTGATCGTCAAACGCCGTTACTGAGTGATGTCGCGCGGGTTCCCGGGCCGCGCACGTCACGTCGACGAAAAGCGCTCGCGATACACCTGCGGCGCCACGCGCAGCTGGCGCACGAAGCTGCAGCGCATCGTTTCCTCGCTGCCGAATCCACATCGCGCCGCGATCCGTTTGATCGACCAGGATGTCTCGCTGAGCAAGCGTTGTGCCGCTTCGATGCGTAGCTGCTCGACCGCGCGCGCGGGCGTGCGGCCCGTCTGCGCCTTGTAGTGGCGCATGAAGCTGCGCTCGCTCATATGCAGCCGTTGCGCGAGCGCGGGCACTGACAGGTCGGCTGCGAGATGCGACGTCATCCATGCATGCAATTCGCCGAAACGGTCGTCGGCATGTTGCAGCGACAGCGCCGCGCTGAATTGCGACTGCCCACCCGGCCGCTTCAGAAACACGACGAGCTCGCGTGCGACCTCGAGCGCCAACGCGCGGCCGTGATCTTCTTCGAGCATCGCTAGCGCGAGGTCGATGCCGGCGGTGACGCCCGCCGATGTCCAGATATCGCCATCGCGAATGAAAATCGGATCGGCTTCGACTTGCAGTTGCGGATAGGCCTGCGCGAGTTCGTCGCAACGCGCCCAATGCGTGGCGACGCGCCGGCCGTCGAGCAAGCCCGCCTCGGCGAGCAGGAACGCGCCCGAGCAGACCGACGCGACGCGTCTGCAATGCGGCGCGTGGCGCTGCGTCCAGCGGATCAGGCGTTGATCGGCCGATGCCTGGCGAACGCCCCGGCCGCCCGCAACGATCAGCGTATCGGGCGGCGTCTTCACCGAGCGCAGTGATGCGGCAAGCACCATGAGTCCCGACGACGATATGACGGGCCCGGCTGAGGCAGCCACGACGCGGGGTGCGTAGAGCTTGCCGAGCCCGCGCTGCGCGACGAGCTCATTGGCGGACGCAAATACCTGCAGCGGACCGCTCACGTCGAGCAGTTGCATGTTCGGGAAGGCGAGCAGCACGATAGAGCGGAGAGCGCTGGACATGTGAGCGAATGGGTGGCAGAAATCAAGGGGACAATCGAAGTTTTGCCAAACACTACGCGCATAGAATCGATCCGTCCAGCTGGACGAAATGGCAGATGGCGTAGTTCGGCTTCTCCTTCAATGCGACCCCTGCGTCGTGAAGATCGGCGCGGACCCCGTTGTCACCGGCTACGTTGACCGCGTTGCGGGGTCGTTGAGTGCGACGACACACACGCTGTCCATATCGGGGCGCGGCAAGTGCGAGGACGTGGCGGACTGCGCCGTGCAGTTCGATTCGTTCCAATTCGCGAACATGGCTACCGCCGACATAGCGCCAACTGTCACCGGAAGATGCGGCAGCGATTCTCGCTGACTCTACGGAAGGCATAAACGCGAAACTGGCGGCTATGGATGCTTCATGGACGCAACACTAACCAGTTTCGATCCCTGACGATAAAGGCGGCTCAGTGCCGCCTTTTTTTGTCCCGCGCCAGCAGGAATATGCAATAGAAATCGAGATAACTGACACCATCGTAAATAGTTGTCAAAACGGGCTTATCCCGAATTAATGCGGTTGACCGTGATCCGTTTCGATGATTAATTCGCCAGGAATCGCCTGAAAACTGTTGAGGAGAGTAATGGAGCAACTGAAACAGCAAAGCAGTGGGACGGATTGGACGGTCGAGGAAGAATGCGACCTTTGCCGTATCACCTATTCGATCTACTCAAACTTCCCGCCGATGCCGTCCGCACAGGCCCTGAACGCCGAAACCGGCGAGTTCTTTCCGTTTGACAGGGTTCGCAAGACGAAATCCGGCTACGCCATGGCCGAAGCGTTGGGTTATGCATGGGCGTGCAACTGTCGCGGACGCGACCCTAAACGGTTCAACGAGCAGTTCGAGCTAAGAGACTCCACCGGCAAGCGGCAGGCGGGGGTGCGTTACAGGATCCGCGTCGGTTCGAGGGTCATCGCGAAAGGTGTCACCGATTCCCAAGGGCGGACCCAGCGTGTTTCGACAGATAAAGCAAGTGAGGTTTCCATCGAAGTTGCCGGGCAATAGCAGTGGACCCAGGTAAGTCTTCTATCTCTGGTGAACACATGACAAATGAATTTCTGACCAAGAATAGCCAATACTTTAAGACCGACGAGAATGAAGAATGGACAAAGGTCGGCACAGCCATTACCAATGCCATTCCCGGGTCAATATCCAATGTCGTAATCAATACGACGCCTATCTGTCCAAATATGAGCAATAAAGAATTTAGAGGGTTAATAATGCGTTTACGAGATGCAGCGTTAACTCTCATAAAGGAGCGCATTGCAGATGTTGCACGTTGGGATATGTCAGCACAGGATCGCGCAGGAATCTGGTTTGGCAGGAGCGATCAATATATCCGCGATAAATTGAATATCGGTCTACCACGGCTTGCAGCCGCGATGCGAGAACTGCAACCTGAGAAAATAATTCGTTGGGACGAACAGAAGGTTGTACAGCTTTCCTGTGCAATAGTTCCCGATAGGGGCACGAACGATGCTGCTGTGTGCAAGCCAGATTCGCAAAGGCGATATATTGCAATTTATCCCCATTTTTGCACGCTGCCACCCGTTGCAGTCTCAGCAAATTGCCAATTGAAGGTAATCATCCATGAGTGCACGCACTATGTCGATACATTCAATTCAGACGATGTGATGTATGGTTTTGGTCGGGGCGTCGGTTACTGGGCTCAGAACGATCCTGAGGGGGCTTGCAGGAACGCAGATAGCATCGCATGCTACATCGCGCACTTCGATACCCAAACGGAATTCAACCAAAAGAAGATCTGGTGATCCCATGAAGAAATTCGCGTTCGCCGTCCTTTCGGCTTTTTGGTTCGCCGCTTCTCAGCAGGCGGCTGCATGTACTATTTCGGAAGATTTTACGGAAAGTGTTCCGCTTAACTATCAGGGAATTCCTAATTCCTATCGTCTTAAAATGGTGGACTTAGTATCAAATGCACGCCGATGGCCCGACGTTGAAATTCAGGCTCAAATCGTCACAAACGCTTACGTCGGCGAAAAGAATGCAGAAGAATTAGCAAAGTCGAGGGGTCAACAGTTGAAAGAATTCCTAATTCAACTTGGAGTGAAGTCGCAATATATATATGTCGACACCCATCTGGAAGAGTCGCCCTATCCGCAAGACAACAGCGGATTCAAGGGATACCTACAGCTAAGCGTTGGTCTCATGCCGCTTTGCAAGGGCGGCTGCGAACGACTATGCGACGATCCCCGCATAACGCCGACGAGCAAGGCCGTCAAATAGAAATTCGCCCCGCTTCGGCGGGGCTTTTACCTTCGGCGCGTCGGTGCAGCAGATCGTGCGCAGTTGTTCTTTGTCAGGCGGACAGCACGACTGAGCGGGAAGCGCTGGACATACGACAACGCGTGGCAGAAATCAAGGGACCAATGGCAGTCTTGCCAAACACAACGCGCATAGAATCGATCCGTCCAGCTGGAAGAAATGACAGATGGCGTGTTTCGATTTCTCCTTCGATAAGGTATCCCTATGAGCCTCCAAATCGGTTTTCTGGTGTTTCCGAAAGTACAGCAACTCGATCTGACCGGCCCGCATGACGTGCTCGCATCGTTGCCGGAAGCCACGATGCATCTGGTCTGGAAGACGCGGGAGCCGGTGGTGTCGAGCAACGGCCTCGTGCTGACGCCGAGCGCGACGTACGAAAGCTGCCCGGCGCTCGACGTGATCTGTGTGCCAGGCGGGAGCGGCGTGACCGCGCTGTTGCAAGACGAGCAGACGATCGACTTCGTTCGCCGGCAGGCCGCGAGCGCGCGCTACGTGACTTCGGTCTGCACCGGCGCATTGCTACTGGGCGCGGCCGGATTGCTGCGCGGGCGGCGCGCGACGACTCACTGGGCGTTTCACTCGTTGCTGGAGCCGCTCGGCGCGATTCCGACGCATGCGCGTGTAGTCCGCGACGGCAATCTGATTACCGGCGGCGGCGTGACGGCTGGCATCGATTTCGGGTTGACCGTGGCTGCCGAATTGGCGGGCGTCGAAGAGGCGCAGGCGATCCAGCTCGAACTCGAATATGCGCCCGCGCCGCCGTTCGACGCGGGCGACCCGGCGTTGGCGCCGCAAGCGGTGGTGGAGCTGGTTCGGCAGAGGTCGGCGGAAAGTCTGGCGGCGCGGCGTCGCGTCGTGATGGAGATCGCAGAGAGAAGCTAAACCTTGATTGCGCGTGTGGGCATTCCATTAAACTGTGAGGGTCCACCCGTTTCCGCCAGTCGGATTGATGCGATGAAGTACTGCAAATTGTCCCGGGGGCACTCCCCATGCGCGTAGGCAAGCCCGTCAAGGCACTGCCGCAGCCGTCATGCGACTACTGCGGCAATCGTGCTTTGCTCGCGCGTTACGGCGACGAGTCCTACCCGTATCGCAGCGATCAAGGCCCGCTGTGGATCTGCACCGCCTGTCAGGCGTGGATCGGCGTGTATTCGCGCAGCAAGCACAACCTGCCGCTCGGCCGCCTCGCCGACGCGGCGTTGCGCGAGTCGAAGAGCAAGCTGCACGACGCGCTCGAACCGCTCGTCGCCGCGAAGGTGCGCCGCGATGGCGTGAACGCATTCGAAGCCCGCGCGAAAGCGATCCGGTGGGTCGCGACCGAGCTCGGCTTCGATCCGGTTCCGGCGAGCATTCACGCGTTCACGCCCGGGCAGTGCGAACAGGCGCTGCGTTATGTCGAGGCTTTCGTTGAAGCGCGGCGTGCGCGATAGCGCGACTTTCCGCAGGCCGCTACATCTCCAGCAAAACATCGCGCAGCGCATCCAACGACGCATCGCGCGGATTCCTCGGCCGTTGTAACGCAATCGGCAGTTCGCGCGCGATGCGGCTCGGGCTGCCAACGCCCGCCGGGGACAACAGCAGCACGCGATCGGACAGACTCAGCGCTTCGTCGAGATCGTGCGTGACGAGCAGCACCGTCGTGCCGCGCGCATGCTTCAACGCGAGCAGCAACTGCTGCAGCCGCGCGCGCGTGATCGCATCGACGGCGCTGAACGGTTCGTCGAGCAGCAGCAGTTCAGGTTCGTTGAACAGACCTCGCGCGAGCGCGACGCGCTGCGCCATGCCGCCGGACAGTTGCTTCGGCAGCGCGTCGCGCACGCCAGCGAGGCCCACCTCGGCGAGCAGCGCATCGACGCGCGGATCGTCTCCCGCGTGTGGCCCCGCGGCAAAGGCGATGTTGTCGGCCACGCTGAGCCATGGCAGCAGGCGCGGTTCCTGAAAGATCATGCCGACGCGCGGCACGGCGCGAGCAAAGGCACGCCGTCGATCAGCACGGTACCCGTGGTTGCGCGATCGAGTCCCGCCACCGCGCGCAGCAGTGTGCTTTTACCGCAGCCGCTAGGACCGACCAGACTGACGATCTCGCCGCGCGACAGCGCGAACGATACCTTGTCGAACACGTTGCGCTCGCCAAAGCGCCGCGTCAGTCCACGTACTTCGAGTAACGGAGCAAGTGCCCGATTCATCGCGCGGCCTCCGACGTCTGGTGCGCATCGCGCCACGACAGCGCGCGTAGCTCGATCGCTTTCAGCATGCCGTCGCTCAGTTTGCCGAGCAACGCGAGCAGCAGGATCGCGCCGAACACCAGATCCGGCCGGCCGGTTTCACGTCCATCGCTGAGCAGATAACCGAGCCCGCGCGTCGCCGCGATCAGTTCAGCGGCCACCATGAACATCCAGGCGAGGCTGAGCCCGGTGCGCAGCCCGGTGAAAATCTGCGGCATCGACGCGGGCAGCAGTATGCGCGTGAACAGCGCGCGCCGGCTCAGCCGGTTCAATTCGCCGAATTCGATCAGCTTGCGGTCGACGCCGTGAATGCCGGCCACCACGCTCAACTGCACGGGGAAAAACGCGCCGATCGCGATCAGCGTGATCTTCGGCGCTTCGTCGATGCCCATCCATAGCAGCAGGATCGGCACCCACGCAAGCGACGGAATTGCGCGCAAGGCCTGAAACATGGGGTCGAGCAACGCATCGACGCGCCGGCTCAGGCCCATTGCCGCGCCGATCAGCAGCGCGAGCACGGCGCCGATCGCAAAGCCGCCGTACACGCGGATCACGCTCGCGCCGATATGGCGCGCGAGCCGCGCCGCGCCGAGATCCCATAGCGTCTGCGCGATCGCGCTCGGCGCGGGGACCAGATGCATCGGCAGGATCGACGCGCGCACCAGCAGCTCGATGACAGCCAGGAACACGACCGGCAGCGCGAGACCGGCATAGCGCCACAGTCGTAATGGGTCGATCGCGCGCGGCGGTTGGGCGAGTTCGCTACACGACGGACAGGACGAATCCCTCCGTGCGAGCGTGAAGTTCTTCGCGGTGCTCATCGGCAGGCTCGGGTCTGGTGCGTGCGGTTCATTTCGTGCCGTTGCTCGCCGTCGCAATCACCGGCTGCGCGACTTTAGCGTCGACCAGTGCATCGATGATCGCGTTCAGATCGGTGCCGCTCTTCACGAGTTGCTCGTCGACCAGGATCGGCGCAGCGGCTTTGAGCGCGGCAATCTGCCGGGCGCCAGGCTGAGGCTGGCTGAAGTCGTTGCGGCTCAACTGCAGTTTCGCGACCGGCAGCGAAACCTTGGATTCCTCCGCGACGATCCTGGCGGTGTCGTCAGGGTGAGCGGCGATCCAGACGCGGGCCTTTTCATAGACCTTCAGCACACGCGCGAGCGCGTCCTGATGGTCGCGGATGAAGTCCTCGCGCGCATTCAGGAAGCCCCAGGTGTTGAAGTCGACGTTGCGATACAACAGCCGCGCGCCATCGTCGACCTGCGCGGCCGCCATGTGCGGATCGAGCCCGGCCCACGCGTCCACCTGGCCGTTGGCGAGCGCGGTGCGGCCATCGGGATGCTGCAGGTTGACGATCTCGACATCGTCGCGCGACAGCCCCGCCGTATGCAGCGCGCGCAACGTGAACAGGAACGGATCGGTGCCCTTGGTGGCCGCGATCTTCTTGCCCTTCAGATCGGCGAGGGTTTTGATCGGCGAGTCCTTGCGCACGACGAGGGCGGTCCACTCGGGCCGCGAATAGATGTACACCGCGCGAATCGGATTGCCGTTCGCCTTGCCGAGCACGGCGGCGAGGCCCGCGGTCGAGCCGATGTCGATCGCGCCGCTGTTCAGGTATTCGAGCGCGCGGTTGCTGCCGAGGCTGAGCACCCACTTCACTTGCGTGTGGTCGGCGGCGAACTCCTGTTCGAGCCAGCCGTTGCGCTTGATCACGAGGCTTTCCGGCGAATAGTACGCATAGTCGAGCTTCAGCTCGTCGAGCGGCGCGGCGTTAGCGGTGTGGGCTGCGCCGAAGATGCCGAGTGCAAGCGCGGCCGCGGCCGTTTTCAGCCAACCGCGTCTGCTGCGGTTGCGTTCGCCGCCGGGCTCGATTGCATTGCGCGCTGTCGTGAAGAATGAAAAGCCCCGGGTCGGTGTCATCGATTGTCCTTATGGTCGCGTGTGGTGGTCGTTCAATGTAACCAGGACGGTCGCGCGAGCGAACCAACAAATGCTCAGAATCAAAGCAGTTTTGGCGCTATGGCGGAGAGTCACGACGCAAAAGCAATGCTGCGTTCCAGTGATTAGCTATGCATGATTCGTTGGAACCGCGCCGGTCGAAAATGCCTATAGTCGGAGCCTTCTTCGTATCTCAAATCAACCCGAAGGCTTCCGATGAATCACTCTCTCCGTCAGTTGCGGCGTGCGCTGCGCGCCGCTGCCTTCGTCGCGGCGTCGGCCGGCATTGCCGCGTTTTCGCCGTTCGCTTCATCCGCGCACGCGCAAAGCCGCGAAGTCGTGATCGGCTATCAGGACATGGTCGTGCCGTGGCGTTACGCGCAAGCCACCGGCGCCGTCGAAAAAGCGACGGGCTACAAGGTCACGTATCGCAAGCTCGGCAGCGGCGCGGATGTGGTGCGCGCACTGGCGTCAGGCTCGATCCAGTTGGGCGAGGCGGGATCGAGCCCGATCGCGGCGGGCCTGTCGCAAGGCGTCGACCTGTCGCTGTTCTGGATTCTCGACAACATCAACGACGCGGAAGCGCTGGTCGCGCGCGACGGTTCGGGCGTCACGAAGATCACCGACCTGAAGGGCAAGACGATCGGCGTGCCGTATGTGTCGACGTCGCATTTTCATGCGCTGGTCGCGTTGCAGCAGGCGGGGGTCGATCCGTCGTCGGTGAAGATCCTGAACCTGCGTCCGCCTGAAGTCGCCGCCGCCTGGCAGCGCGGCAATATCGATGCGACCTACATCTGGGACCCGGTGCTCGCGAAGGTCAAGCAGAATGGCAAGGTGCTGATTACGTCGGGCGAAGTCGCGAAGGGAAGCGGCAAGGCAACCTTCGACGGCTTTGTCGCGTCGCGGCAGTTCGAGCGCGACAACGCGGCCTTCATGGCGGGTCTCGTCAAGGTGCTCGCCGATACGGACGCGCTGTATCGCGATCACAAGGCCGACTGGACCGCGGCTTCGCAGCAGGTGCAGGCGGTCGCGCAGGAGTCGGGCGCGGCACCGGCCGACGTGCCCGCGAGCCTCGCGCTGTACGCGTTCCCGAGCGCCGCGGAGCAGGCGTCGCCGACCTGGCTCGGCGGCGGCAAGCAGTCCGGTGCGGCGCAATCGCTCGCGGCCACGGCGGCGTTCCTGAAGACGCAGGGCACGATCCAGAACGTGTTGCCCGATTACTCGGCGGCCGTGAATCCGCGCTTCGCGCAGCAGGCCGCGCGATGAGCATGCTCGACATCCGCGGACTGCGCGTGAGCTACGCCGGTGCGAGCGAGCCCGCACTCGCGGGTGTCGATCTGCGCATCGAGCGCGGCGAGTTCGTGGTCGCGCTCGGGGCGTCGGGTTGCGGCAAGACCACGTTGCTCAACTGCATCGCCGGGTTCGTCGATCCGAGCGAGGGCGAGGTGCGGCTCAACGGCACGCCGATCGACGGACCCGGTGCCGAGCGCGGCGTCGTGTTCCAGAAGCATGCGCTGATGCCGTGGCTCGACGTGCTCGACAACGTCGCGCTCGGCTTGCGGTTTCGCGGCATCGCGCGTGCGCAGCGACACGAGATCGCGCGGCGCACGCTGGCGCTCGTCGGGCTCGAACGGCACGCGAACGCGAAGATCCATGCGCTGTCGGGCGGCATGCAGCAGCGCGTGGGTATTGCGCGCGCGTTGGCGAGCGATCCTGAGATATTGCTGATGGACGAGCCGATGGGCGCGCTCGATGCGCTGACGCGCGAGACGGTGCAGGAACTCGTGCTCGACGTGTGGGCGCGCACCCACAAGACGGTGTTCTTCATCACGCACAGCGTCGAGGAAGCGCTGTTTCTCGCGACGCGTCTGGTACTGATGACACCGGGGCCCGGACGCATCGCCGAAGTCCATGAACTGCCGTTCGCACGCGAATATCTGGCGACTCGCGATGCACGCGCGGTCAAGTCGTCGCCGGCTTTCATCGAGTGGCGCGAGCGTCTGACGCGGCGGCTGCACGATACATTGCGTGAGGCCGCCTGATGAGCATGATCGAATCGTCGCAACAACACGCGCCGGCACGTCCTGACACAGCGCGTCGCTCGACCCGGCTACGCGGCGCGGCGCACGGCCGCAGACCTTATCGCGGCATGCCGGGTGAAGGCCCGAGCGCGTGGCTCAGTGTGACCTGCGTCGCGGTAGTTGCGCTGCTGTGGTGGACCGCGACTCATCTGCACTGGCTACCACCGCTGTTCCTGCCCGCACCGGACGCGGTCTGGCATGCGTTCGTCGATGCATGGCACGGTCGCATCCAGGGCGGCTTGCCGTTGTCGGAGCATCTGCTGTGGAGCGCGATCCGCGTGTTCGGCGCGTTCGCGCTCGCGAGCATCACCGCGATACCGGTCGGCATTCTGATGGGCGTGAGCCGCGTTGCGCGCGGACTGCTCGATCCGCCGCTGGAGTTCTACCGGCCGCTGCCGCCGCTCGCGTATCTGCCGCTCGTCGTGATCTGGTTCGGCATCGACGAGACCGCAAAGATCGTCGTGATCTGGCTCGCATGTTTCGCGCCGATCGCGATGGCCGCGCGTGCCGGCGTGCGCAGCGCGAGCGTCGAGCAAATCAACGCGGCGTGGTCGCTCGGCGCGAATTTCCGCCAGGTGGTATTGCACGTGGTGCTGCCCGCCGCGCTGCCCGAAATCCTGACCGGGCTGCGCATCGCGATCGGCTTCGGCTGGACCACGCTGGTTGCGGCCGAAATGGTCGCCGCCACTGCCGGACTCGGCCAGATGGTGCTCAACGCGTCGAGCTTCCTGCGCACCGATGTGGTCGTGATGGGGATCGTGCTGATCGGTCTGATCGCGTGGCTGTTCGATCTCGGCATGCGCGCGCTCGAACGCAGGCTGGTGCCGTGGAAAGGCAAGCAGTAAGCACCTGCCGCATATCTGAATCGCCGCTTAGCTCGTGACGATTAGTTGGTTCGCCATTGCGATGCGCGTTGTTACAGTCAGTGCGTCGTTGTCGTGAGGCAGTCGTGAATCACGTCGTACATAAAACATCCAAAACAAAGGCCTAACCATGAAAATCAGATTCGTTGGCGCAGCAGTGATGGGGTTGCTGCTCGCGATTTCCGGCACAGCGCACGCCGATCGTCTCGACGACATCAAGAAGGCGGGCGTGCTGCGCGTCGCCACCTTCGACAGCAACGCCCCGTTCGGTTTCGTCGATCCGAAGACCAATCAGATCGTCGGACTCGACGTCGACTATGCGCGGGCGGTCGCAAACAAGCTCGGCGTGAAGCTCGAAATCCAGCCGACCAATCCGGCGAACCGCATCGCGTTCCTGAAGTCGGGCAAGGTCGACCTCGTGTTCGCGAACTTCACGATTACCGACGAGCGTAAGAAGGAAGTCGATTTCAGCACGCCGTACTTCGCGTCAGGTACGCAGTTCATCGCAAAGAAGGGCGTACTGACGTCGCCGCAGCAGGTGAACAGCCTGCGCGTGGGTGCGGACAAGGGCACGACGAACGAACAGCAGGTGCGCGCGCAATTCCCCAACGCGACGATCGTCGCCTACGACGACACGCCGTTCGCGTTCGCCGCGCTGCGCGCCGGCAACGTGCAGGCGATCACGCAGGACGGCCCGAAGCTCGTCGCGCTGCTCGCGAACGTGCCCGACAAGGCGAATTACGAGATCCCGCCGTTCACGATTTCGAACGACTATGAAGGCGTCGGCGTGCCGAAGGGCGAGACGCGTCTGTTGAACGTCGTCGACGATACGCTGAAGGGCCTCGAAGCGAACGGCAGCGCCGCGAAGATCTACGACCGCTGGTTCGGACCGGAGAGCCGCGCGCCGTTGCCGCGTCTGTTCAAGATCGGCGATCCGCAGAAGAGCTGATCCGACGGAAACTTTAGAGCCGGCCTGCCGTGTGAAAACGGCGGGCCGCTTTTCATTGCGCAACGAAAGCGCTCGAGTAGAAGGGCAGAATGAACGGTTGGCTGGAACCGAAGTACCTTGGGTGGATCGCGCATGGCTTTCTGATGACGCTCATGTTGTCGGCCTGCGCGGGCGCGGCGGCGACGTTCGCCGGTTTCGGGCTCGCGCTCGCGCGTAATGCGCGCAACGGTATGCTCGCGCGTGCGGCCGCGCTATACATACTGGCGTTTCGCAATTCGCCGTTGCTCGTGCAATTGCTGTTCTGGTATTTCGGTGCAGCGACGCTGTTGCCGCAGCCGTGGATGGAATGGTTCAATGCGTCGCACACGGTGTCGCTATTTGGCTGGACGATTGCGTGGCCGTCGTTCGAATTCGTCGCGGGCTGGGTCGGGCTTACCTGCTATACGACCGCGTTCGTCGGCGAGGAATTTCGCGCGGGTATGCGCGGCGTCAAGGATGCGCAGCATCAGGCCGCCGCGGCGCTGGGGCTCACGCCGCTCGCGGCGTTCCGTTACGTGATTCTCCCGCAGGCGATCCGCATCGCGACACCGCCTCTTGCCGGGCAATACATGAACCTCGTGAAGAACTCGTCGCTGGCGATGACGATCGGGCTCGCGGAACTGTCGTATGTATCGCGGCAGGTCGATACGGAAACCTTCAAGACGTTTCAGGCATTCGGCGCGGCGACGGTGCTCTATATCGCGATCATCGCGGTTATCGAAGTGGTGTTGCTGGTGTGGAAACGCGGCGGTGCGCGGCGCGGCAACGCGCGGCTTTTGCAGGGAGGGCATTGATGAGCGAGCTCGAATGGCTGCCGACACTGCGCTATCTGCTGCTCGGCACGTTCCCCGATGGGCCGCTCGGCGGCGCGGCGCTGACGGTCGTGATGTCGATCGTCTCGGCGTTGCTGTCCGCTCTGGTCGGTCTCGCCGGCGGCATCGCATTGTCGATGACGCGCGGCGCCGCGCATCTGGCGCTCACGGCCATTGTCGGCTTCTTTCGCGCGATCCCGGTGCTGATGCTGATCTTCTGGACCTTCTTCCTGATGCCGATACTGCTGCACATCGACGTGCCCGGCCTCGCCACCGTGGTTTGCGCACTCGCGCTGATCGGTGGCGCGTATCTGTCGCATTCGGTGCAGGCAGGCATCGCGGCGGTCGGCGCGGGACAGGCGCAAGCGGCGGCGTCACTCGGAATGACGCGCTGGCAGGCGCTGCGATACGTGCAATTGCCGCAGGCGATACGGATCATGATGCCGTCGTTCGTCAATCAGTGGGTCACGCTGATCAAGGATACGTCGCTCGCTTATATCGTCGGCGTGCCCGAATTTACGTTTCTCGCCAATCAGGTCAATAATCGGCTGATGGTGTATCCGGTGCAGATCTTTGTGTTTGTCGGCATCGTTTATCTGCTGCTGTGTTCGACGCTGCAGTACGGTGCGACGTGGTTGCTGAAGCGCCGCTTTCGTTCGGGTCATGCGGCGAACGGCGAAACGAAGATCAAATGGCAGTTTCCGTTTGGCGTCTAGCCGCAACGGCTAGAAGGCCGTTACTTGCGCGAGCGAAGCAATGAGTTCAACCCTTACGCCGAGCAACCCGATTCGCAGTGAAATCGATCTGGACGCTCAGGGCAAGCATGCGGGCTATCTGCGGCTGCCGCATTCCGTGCATCGGTCCGCGTATGGCTGGCTGCCGATTCCGATCGCTTCGATACGCAACGGCGCGGGCCCGGTCGTGCTGATCATGGCGGGCAATCACGGCGACGAGTACGAAGGACAGATCCTTGTGTCGACGCTGATCCGCGAAATCGACGCGGCTGAGGTTGCCGGTCAACTGATCCTGTTGCCGCAAGCGAATGCGCCGGCGGCCGAGGCGGGCCTTCGCACGTCGCCGCTCGACGACGGCAATCTCAACCGCACGTTTCCGGGCGATCCGCAAGGTTCTCCGACGCAGGTGATCGCGCATTACATCGAGCATGTGTTGCTCGCGCGCGCGGACTATCTGATCGATCTTCATTCCGGCGGCAGCTCGCTGCTTTATCGTGGCAACAACATGCTCGCGATCGATCCGCGCGACGACGCGGAGAATGAGCGGCTGCAACACGCATTACGCGCTTTCGGGTTGCCGAACGCGTTTTTGCATGCGGAAAACCCGGTGCATGCGGCGACGGCTGCGCGCCGGCAAGGGGCGCTGTCGATCACCGCTGAGCTCGGCGGCGGCGGAGCCGTCGATGCGGCGTTACTCCGCGAAGCCCGCCACGGCCTGCTGCACTTTCTCGGCGCGATCGGTGCATTGAGCGGTCCACTCGTGCCTGAGGTGCCGCCTGCCGACACGCGTTTCCTGCGCGTCGCGGGCGCGCGTCACTACGTGTACGCGTACGACAACGGTCTTTTTGAGCCGCTGGTTGAACTCGGCGAGCGGGTGGTCGCAGGGCAGCCCGCGGCGCGCATTCATTTCCCGGACGCGCCGCTCAGAGAGCCGGTGACCTGTCGTTTCGCGAGCGATGGCGAAGTCGTATGCAAGCGGGTGCCTGCGCCTGTCAGGCGAGGGGATTGCCTATTTCATCTCGCGGAGGAATGGGTCCGCTGAAGCGGGCGGGGCGCATTCGGATCGCTTGACGCTGTCTGGACCGACGTCCGCGAGACGCCGGGCCCCGACGGATGCTGCGCAGTCTGCGCCGGGAACGTAACGGCACCGGCGACTGTAGTCGTTCGGCGGAACTGGCAGTCGGTGCCTCCAAACGCCATCGCTCGGGGATGAGCGCGCTATTCGGCGGGCGGGGAGTGCCAGCAGGCAGTTGCGGCGCCAGATCCTCCCAGCGCGGCACGCACCTGGCGGTCGTGCGATAGCCAGTTGCACTCGCAAAGGCCGCTTCGCGTCGCCGGGCGGGCATGCGCGCGAAGATGCCAGCATTCTGCTGCTAATTGGAACAATGCCTTCGAATACTAGGGGTTAACCCTCGGGCGGAAGGCTCCTAGACTTTCGGTGTTGGTGCAGACACGTTGTCGCACCGCTAACGAAAGTCGATGGAGAATCATGAAGTCCCTCATCCAAGCCGTTGCAGTTGCCGTTGCAGTCGTAGTGCCGGTTGCCTCGTTCGCCCAGTCGAATGGCCCGATTACCCGCGCCCAGGTGCGCGCGGAACTTGTTCAGCTTCAGAAGGCGGGTTATCGCGGCGGTGATGGGGATCAAGCGCACTATCCCGACGCGATCCAGGCCGCGGAAGCGAAGGTCGCCGCGCAGCAAGTTGCAACAAACGGTGGTTACGGCGGTGCCGCAAGTGGTTCGTCGGACCAAGGTCGGCCGGCAGTGTCGAAGGCTGACTGGGACGCGATGTACAACCATCCGTAACTTGGCGGTGCTGAGCGCTCGAGCGCGTGTGCACGGTTTCGGATTTCGCAGGGCCCCTCCGCGCTCTGCGTCGTCGCGGCATCGACGACGACCAGGGGGCGTCGTCGAGGTCGGGTTTAACGTCTGTATCCCACGTTCATTGGCGCTCACGCACGTTAAAGAGACGGCTGCAACGGGTGTTGCATTTACTGCCTCGTGCGATACCACCGCCATAGCTTCATGATCGCCGCATACGCCAGCGCCGCCACGATCAGTTCGATCGTCACCCAGACCACGAAATAGAAGTCCGTGAGGTCCCGCACGCCGAGACAACCGGAAGCCGCCCAATATGCGTTCGACTCGCTTTCTGCCCACACATTGTTTGGCGGGACACAGCGAACCGACAGCAGAAACAACGAAATGAACAGCCCGATCTTGAACAGCCCTCGGAACCGCTTGCAATGCGTGCCTTTCTACTGGCTCAAAGCGCCATCAATGGTCCTCACAACAAAACTGGATGGAATCCCCGTGATCCTTGCCGTCACACCAGTTTGATCGATGTCGGGTCCGCGGTCAGATAACCGACCGCCGAGCCGAAGCGGTTCCGGTAGTTCGCGCGTACGAGCGGATCGAGCATGGCCTGCACTTTCGAATGCAGGGAAGTCCAGTCGCCCGCATGTTGGAAATTGCTCATGATGTAGGTCCAGCCAGTGATTTCATCGACGGCATGCAATCCTGTCGACTCCGCACCGGCCGGACACGACAGCACGCGCGACAGCGCCTTCGTGTCGACGTTATATGCCCACAGGAAATTGTTGACATGCATGCCGCTGTCCTCACCGATGAACAAAGTACGCAGCTTTTCCGAGAACTTCAGGTTGTCCGGATTCGCGATCTTCTCCGGATTCGCGGTATTACCGAGGCTGTCCGCACTCGCCAGATCTTCGCCAACCAGTTCAGCCGGCGCGCTCATATCGATGGGAACCCATTCGCTGTCGATCGCGGCGCCATCGAGATCGCGCTGCCCGCCCTTCATATTCAGCGCGTAGACGGCGCCCGATGAAATGCCCTTGTCGAGCGCGATATCGGTCGAATGGTCATTGCCCCGCACCATCGACGCCGTGATCTGCGACATCGCCGAATACAGGATCTTGTCTTTCGCGTTGACCGTCGTCCCTTCGAGTTTCGTAAAGCCCATGCTCGCGCCGCGCAGTGCGGCGTAGCGGTGCGTCTCCAGAAATGCGGCGGCTTTCTCCATGCCAGGCTTCAGGCGGACCCAGTTGAATTTGCCGCCGAAGTGAATCCGGGTGAACGTCGGATCGGCAGGCGGGTTCTTCTCGTCGGTGACGATGTCCATGATGTCCGTGATCGTCAGCGTATCGGCGAGCGCCTCGATTTCATCGCTGGTCGCGTGACCGATTCTGAGCCACGTCAGCGTAGCAGCGCCGGCACCCGCCGACGAGCGTTGCGCCCACTTCGCGACATACAGCGTGCCCGCCGACAGGTCGGCTTCTTTGTCCGCGATGAACATGAACAGGCCGCCGTTGGTCGCGTCATCGCCCATCAGCACGGTGCGCTTGTCGGGCATCACCTGAATCAGTTCATGCGAAATGCGGCCGAGGCAGTAATGCTTCTTGACCGTACCCGTGCCGTCAGGATGCACGGTCACTTCCGGCAGATGGCCATAGTGATACGGCCGCGCCGCCGATTTGCTGCCGTACAGGTTAAGGCTGTACGCCTGGAACTGCGTGTTCGTCGCGATGGTCGCGGCATCCGGTTCGTACTCTTCGCTCGACAAATGCGTATTCCACGGCGACAGGCTCGCGCCGCACGTGATCCACAATCCATGCGCGCCCGACGTATCGACGTTCGAATAGCTGACCAGCGTGAGCTTGCCGGTCGTCGGGTCCTGATCGAGCGTCAGCACGGCAATCGGCGACGGCAGCTTGCCGTACATGTCGCCCGCGGCTGTTTCCGTCTGGTCGCGCGTCGCGTATTCGAACTGCACCACAGCGAACACCGCGTTCCCCTTGACGCCCTTCACCACCGGCTTGTCGAGCCGGATCAGCGAGGTGCCGTCCGGGCAGTCGGAGAAAATTTGGCGCTCCTTGCCCGGTACCGATGTGTCCATGATCGGCTGGTTGTTGATGTCGAAATAACCGCCCGCCACGATCACGCCGCCCGTCGTGTTCGCTACCGTGTCGCCCGTCACGAAGAACGGCTGATACGCGAGTTTGTAGGTACGGCTGCTGCCGTCGCTGTACTGCGTGGTCAGCGTCGATCCGACCGTGGTCGCTGCCATCGCAGCAGGATTCGCGAGTGTAGGCGCTGCCATCCCGGCGAACGACGCTGCCGTGAAGGTCGCTTCCCTGGCGGCGGGCGTGTTTCTCCCCGCTAGGTCGTTACTCCCGCCGCAGCCCGTGAGAAGCGTCGTCGCGGCACACGCGCCGAGGGGCAGCATCGGCGCGCCTGCGATGATCCTGAGAGCCCTGCGGCGTGAGTAGTCGAATGATTGCACCATGTTCTCCTGGTTCCTTGTTGTGGGGTGTACCGGGGACTCAGGATCGGGATGACCATGGCGCGCCGGATTGACGCGTTACTTTATGGAATTAATATGAAACGTATTTGACAGCAGTTTGTAATGTTTTCGGCAAAGTGCTGTCACGGTGTGTCGACCGGAGATCGCGCCGCGTGCCGACGTAGGTCGCCGGAATTGCTGGCGCGTACGTTTGCACGCATCTCGACGTGACATGGGCGTTGCGCTACGCAATTGCAGCGCGTTTGTCGCGATCGCAGCCAATCGCGAGACCAGATAAAGATAGAGAAATTGCTTGGTTAGCGGCCACGCGGCTGCACGCTATCGTATGAGCTCCTGACTATCCGACGACCTCGCGTCGATCGTTCATGAGCACTCTCGTCGTTGATACCACGCCACTCGATCCCCGTGCGCAACCGCTGCTCGACGCGCTGCTGCACGAATACGCGACCCGCTACGAAGATTATCGAAAGGACGGCGGCGCGGCCGCCGCGCAGGAGATGGCGCGCTATCCGGCCGACCTGTTCGCACCGCCGCACGGCGCATTCATTCTGCTGATTCGCGACGGCGAGACGATCGGCGGCGGCGCGTTCAAGCGCTACGACGCGCGTACCGCGGAACTCAAACGCATCTGGACGCGCGACGATCTGCGCCGCCAGGGACTCGCGCGACAGGTCGTGCAGGAACTGGAAGCGCGCGCGCTCGCGCAGGGCTACTCGCGCATCTATCTGACTACCGGTTTCAAGCAGCCGGAAGCATGGGCGCTTTACGAACGCACCGGCTATACGAAGTTGTTCGATACCGCGTTACCTCCCGAAGTGCACGTGCATCTTCGCTTCGGCAAGAACCTGCTCGCGCCGCAACGCATCGACACGCTCGACGACCTGCGCGCGAAAGACGCCGATCTGGCAGTCCGCTAAACGCTGCACTCCTATCTCCTCACACTTCGACGGATATCACATGAAGACAGGTCTACAGTTGTCGTCGCTCGTATTGGCGGCCATGTTCTATGTCAGCGGCAACGCGTTTGCCGCGACCGGTTTCGATCTCAGTCCCGACCAGCACGGCCGCGTTCGCGCCGAACAGGATGCAGCCGCGACGAAGGCGGTGCCGGCGAACTTCCCGTTCGTCGCGAAAGACGAACTGACCGTCGGCATCGTCGTCGCGCATCCGCCGATCAGCACCTATGCCACCGATGCGAAGACCGTGGTCGGCTTCGATCCCGATCTCGCGCAACTCGTCGCGGACAGCCTCGGCCGCAAGCTCAATGTCGTGATCCTCGCGTGGCCGGACTGGCCGCTCGCGCTCGCTTCCGGCAAGGTCGACGCGGTGATCTCGAACGTGACGGTGACCGAGGAGCGCAAGGCGAAGTTCGACTTCTCGACCTACCGGCGCGACGAGGTCGGCTTCTTCGTGAAGACCGACAGCCCGATCAAATCGATTCGCGAACCCAAGGATGTCGCGGGACTGCGCGTGATTACCGATGCCGGCACGAACCAGGAAAAGATCCTGCTCGAATGGGACAAGCAGAACGTCGCGCATGGATTGAAGCCGATCCAGGTGCAGTACTACGACGACGATGCGGTCAAGTCGGTGGCGCTGCAATCGGGGCGTGCGGACGCGATCTTCAGCGTCAACGCGGCGCTGCTGTACGACTCGGCCACCCATGGCAAGACGCGTCAGGTGGGCACCGTCAGCGGTGGTTGGCCGCGTACCGCCGAAGTCGCGGTGACGACGCGCCGCGGCAGCGGTCTCGCCGCGCCGGTAACGATCGCGCTGAACGATCTGATCGGCAAAGGCCAGTATCGCGCGGTGCTCGAGCGCTGGAACCTCGGCTCCGAAGCGATCGACAAGGCCGCGACCAATCCGCCGGGATTGCCGAAATCCTGAGTGCGTCAGCGCTTTTTATCTTGCTTCGTCGATCTGCCATCCCATGACCTTTTCGCTATCGCTGCTGGATAAGAGTCCGATCGCCGCGGGTGCGAGCGCGGCCGAAGCGTTGCGCTTCACGGTGTCGCTCGCGAAGCGCGCCGAAGCGCTCGGCTTCAAGCGCTTCTGGATCGCCGAGCATCACGGCGCGCCCAACCTCGCGAGTTCGGCGCCGGAGATCGTCGTCTCGCATGTGCTCGCGCATACGTCGCGGATTCGCGTCGGCTCGGGCGGTGTGATGTTGCAGCACTACAGCCCGTTCAAGGTCGCGGAGACCTTCAGGCTGCTTGCGGCGCTCGCGCCCGGGCGCGTCGATCTCGGCATCGGTAAGGCGCCCGGCGGACTGCCGCAGACCACCCGCGCGCTGCAATGGCTGCACGACAGGAAGAACAAGCCCGGCTTCAACACGCAGCTCGCGCAACTCGATGCGTTTCTCGGCGCGGGCGTCGAACCGGACCATCCGCTCGCGGGCGCGCTCGCGTTTCCGGCTCCGCCGACGCTGCCTGAGCGCATTCTGCTTGGTGGCAGCCCGGATAGCGCGGCGCTCGCGGCCCGGCAGGGCTGGCAGTTCTGCTACGCCGGACACTTCAACGGCGATGAGGCGAACATCGAGCGCACCGTGCAGACGTACCGCGATGCGAGCGGCCGTGCGCCGCTGCTCGCGCTGTACGCGGTCGCCGCGCCGACGCGCGACGAAGCCGAGCGGCTCACCGGGCCGGTGCGCATCTACAGGCTGCAACTGGCCAGCGGCCAAAGCCTGAATCTGGCGACGGCCGAAGCCGCTGAAGAATACGCACGCCAGGCGGGCGCGAACGGCTACACGATCGAAGAGCGCCATCCGCACGTCGTCAAGGGCACGGCCGACGATGTACGGGACCAGCTCGACGCATTGAGCCGCCGCTACGGCATCGACGAATTCGTCATCGATTCGCCGTTGCAACATTACCCTGCGCGCCTGCGCTCGGTCGAACTGCTCGGCAGCACGATCGAGCCGGCCTACGCGTGATCTCTCCAACGAACACTCAACGATTGGCGGACTATCCGATGAGCCATCGCAAACTCAATTTCGGCATCATGCTGCAGGGCGCCGGCAGCCATATGAATTCGTGGAAGCATCCGGCCGGGCCCGCCGATGCGAGCGTGAACCTGAAGTTCTTCGTCGATACGGTGCGCAAGGCCGAGGCACACGGCATCGCGTTCGCGTTCGTCGCCGATGGTCTGTACATCAACGAGAAATCGATTCCGCACTTTCTGAACCGCTTCGAACCGATCTCGATCCTGTCGGCGCTCGCGACGGTCACATCGAAGATCGGGCTCGCGGGCACCGTATCGACGTCGTACAGCGATCCGTTCACGGTCGCGCGCCAGTTCGCTTCGCTCGATCTGATCAGCGCCGGGCGCGCGGGCTGGAACGTCGTCACGACGCCGCTCGAAGGCACGGCGAAGAACTACGGCGGCTCGCATCCCGAGCATGCGCTGCGCTACGAGATTGCCGACGAATACCTGAGCGTCGCACAAGGCCTGTGGGATAGCTGGGACGACGACGCGTTCGTGCGCGACCGCGAGCGCGGGGTATTTTTCGAGCGCGACAAACTGCACACGCTCGATCACGAGGGCAAGTTCTTCCAGGTGGCCGGGCCGCTCAATATTCAGCGCTCGGCGCAGGGTCAGCCGGTGATTTTCCAGGCGGGTTCATCGGATGCGGGCATCGCGCTCGCCGGCAAATACGCGGACGCGGTGTTCACGCATTCGGTGTCGATCGAAGAAACGCGCGCGTTCGCGCAGCGCGTGAAAGACAGCGCGGTCGAACATGGCAGAAGCCGCGACGACGTGAAGATTTTCCCCGGCATCAGCCCGATCGTCGGCGCGACACCCGAGGAAGCGGAAGCGAAATACCGCGCGATTCGCGAGCTATTGACGATCGACGAAGCGCTCGCGTATCTCGGCCGCTATTTCGATCACCACGACTTCACGCAGTATCCGCTCGACGAACCGTTCCCCGAGCTAGGGGAGATCGGGCGCAACAGTTTCCGTTCGACCACCGACCGCATCAAGGCGGAAGCGCGCAGGAAGGGCTCGACGTTGCGCGAGGTCGCGCTCGAAGTCGCGACGCCGCGCACGCATTTTCTCGGCACACCCGCGCAGATCGCGGACGAGTTGATCCGCTGGCTCGACGCCGGCGCGGCCGACGGTTTCATCCTCGGTTTCGCGGTGCAGGCGCAGGGTCTCGACGATTTCGTGCGCTACGTGGTCCCCGAACTCGAACGACGCGGGCGCTATGAGCGCACGTTGACGGGCTCGACGCTGCGCGATCATCTCGGCTTGCCGCGCAAGGCGAGCCGCTACGAGGCGTTAGCAAGGTTGGCAGACCCGGCCGACACGGCCAACGCGGCTGCCCTGGCCTGAGACCGCGGAGCAGACGACGATGAACGACACCGCTGAACTCGCGAATCCGCAACTCGCCGCCTCGCACGCCGAGACGTTGCGTGAGCGCGCCGACTATCGCATCGTGCCCGCGAAGAACCGCGCGCGGCTCGCCGGCACCGTGGCGGCCGTGGCGCTGATCGGCATCGTGCTCGAATCGGTCTTGGGCAATCCGCGCTGGGGCTGGAATGTTTTCGCTGAATGGTTTCTGTCCGAGCCGGTATTGTCCGGCCTCGGCCGCACGCTACTGTTGACCGCGCTCGGCGCGGCGTTCGGCTTCGCGCTCGGCGTTCCGATCGCGCTCGCGCGCGTCTCGCGTTCGCCGCTGCTCGCGGGCTGCGCGTGGGCGTTCGTGTGGCTGTTCCGCTCGATCCCGCTGATCGTGCTGCTGTTGATCCTGAACAATCTCGGCTATCTGTACGAGACCGTTCACCTCGGCGTGCCGTTCACGAGCCTCGTCGTTTTCGATGTGCCGACCACCGAGCTGATCAGCCCGTTTCTCGCCGCGGTGCTCGGCCTGACGCTCAATCACGCGGCGTTTTCGGCGGAAGTGATTCGCGGCGGCATTCAGTCGGTCGACCACGGTCAGCTCGAAGCGGCCGCCGCGCTCGGCTTGCCGCGCGAGCGCCAGGCCCGGCGCATCGTGCTGCCGCAGGCGATGCGCGCGATCGTGCCCACCGCGTTCAACGATCTGATCGCGCTCGCTAAGGGCTCGTCGATGGTCTATGTGCTCGCGATGCCGGAGTTGTTCTACACGGTGCAGATCATCTATCGACGCAATCTGGAAGTGATTCCGCTGCTGATGGTCGCGACGGTCTGGTATCTGATCATTCTGACCGTGTTGTCGGCGATACAGGTTTATGTGGAGCGGCATTTCTCACGCGGCGTAAAACGTAGCGCGGTGCGGTCCGCTTTCCCTTTCGGCGGGCTGCTGAAAAGCGCGGGCATTCTGCGTGGCGGCGACGATGCGCACGTCGAGCCGCCTGGGGAAGCAAAAGACAATGCACGTGTAGGCGCTTCCCTGGATCAACGCTGGGCCGATCAACGCGACGGCGCGCGCATCACGATCCAGCAGGTATCGAAGAGCTTTGGCACGCTGAAGGTGCTCGACAACGTGTCGTTGACGTTGCGTCCCGGCAGCGTCACCGTGATTCTCGGTCAATCGGGCTCCGGCAAATCGACGCTGCTGCGCACGATCAATCATCTGGAGCGCGTGGACCGTGGCCTGATCGATATCGACGGCGAGCTGATCGGCTATCGACGCGACGGCGATACGCTGTACGAGCTGAAAGAGACAGAGATCCTGCGACGCCGCGTCGAGGTCGGCATGGTGTTTCAGAGCTTCAATCTGTTCCCGCATCTGACCGTGCTGGAAAACATCATCGAGGCGCCGGTCGCGTTGGGACGTCTGTCGCGCGCGGAAGCAGAGAGTCTTGCGCTCAGTCTGCTCGCGCGTGTCGGTCTCGAAGCGAAGGCGCATGCGTGGCCGCGTCAGTTGTCGGGCGGGCAGCAGCAGCGAGTGGCGATTGCGCGCGCGCTGGCGCTGAAACCGAAGGTGCTGCTGTTCGACGAGCCGACCTCGGCGCTCGACCCCGAACTCGTCAACGAAGTGCTCGACGTGATCAAGGCGCTCGCGCGTTCCGGCACGACGATGGTGATCGTCACGCACGAGATCGGCTTTGCGCGCGAAGTGGCGGACACGATCGTGTTCATGGATCGCGGACGCGTGATCGAGTCGGGGCCGCCCGCGCAAGTATTGAACGAACCGCGCCATGCGCGCACGCGCGAGTTTCTGTCGCGCGTCCTGTGAATGCAGACTGATCCCTATCAATGACCAATCGACGTCAATTCATTCTCACCGGTACGGCGCTCGGCGCGCTGCTCGTGCGCAATGCGCTCGACCTGGCACACGCGGCGCAGGCGCCGCACGGCACCGTGGACCTGAGCCCTGAGCAGCCGGGACGCATTCGCGTGCCGAAGAATCCGGCAGCGATCGCGGCTATCGGCAATCACTACCGCTTTGCGAACGACGGCAACTTCACGGTCGCGATTTCGCCGCACCTGCCGCCGACCGCGACCTATGCGACCGATGCGCGTACCGTCGTCGGTTCCGATGCCGACTACGCGCAACTGATCGCCGATTCGCTCGGATTGAAGCTGAACCTCGTGCCGATCGCATGGGCCGACTGGCCGCTCGGCCTCACCTCGGGCAAGTACGACGCGGTGATCTCGAACGTCGGCGTGACCGAGCAGCGCAAGGAGAAGTTCGATTTCACGACCTATCGGCAAGGACTGCACGGCTTCTACGTGAAAACCGCGAGTCCGATCAGGAAGATCGCGCAGCCGCAGGATATTGCGGGTCTCCGGCTGATTACGACCTCGGGCACGAACCAGGAAAAGATCATCCTCGAATGGAACCGGCAGAACGTCGCGAAGGGTTTGAAGCCGGTCGAGTTCCAGTACTTCGACGATGACGCCGCGAGCCGCATCGCGTTGCTATCGGGCCGCGCCGACGTCGTATTCAACCCGAACGCGCCGCTTGCCTACGATGCGGCCACGACCGGCGCGATCCGCGAGGTGGGTACCCTGAACGCCGGCTGGCCGGCGCGCGCGGACGTGGCGATCGCCACGCGCAAGGGCAGCGGCTTGATGGATGCGCTGACGGTCGCGACGAACGGACTGATCGCGAATGGCGCCTATCAGCGCTCGCTCGCGCACTGGGGCATCGAGTCGGAAGCGTTGGCGCGCTCCGAAAGCAATCCGCCGGGTCTGCCGAAGTTCTGAGGCGTCGAAAGTCATTGCAGCATCGGGTTTATCACTCCAGCAGATAACCGTATCGGATTTGCTTCGTTGGCATCGCGCGCGCGGGCCGGTACATTCGTCGCACTGACCGCGCCGTTAGGCGCCCGCTGAATAGTTTCGACGAAGAGACGCCTGTGACGACCACCGCCGCTGCTTTTACCGCTCCCGCTGCCCCGGCGCAATCCTTCGAGATTCGCCCGTTCGATGCGCCGCTCGGCGCCGAAGTGCTCGGCCTCGATCTCGGCCAGCCGCTCGCCGACGACGATTTCGCGCGCATCCACCGTGCGCATCTGGCCCACCACGTTCTCGTGTTTCGCGACCAGCGCATCACGCCGGACCAGCAGATCGCGTTCAGCCGCCGCTTTGGCCCGCTGCAGATTCACGTGCTGCATCAGTTTGGCCTGGCAGGCTATCCCGAGGTGCTGGTCGTATCGAACGTGATCGAGAACGGCAAGCCGATCGGTCTCGGCGACGCCGGCCACTACTGGCACTCGGACCTGTCGTACAAGGAAAAGCCGAGCCTCGGCTCGTTGCTGCACGCGCAGGAGTTGCCGGCCGAAGGCGGCGATACGCTGTTCGCGAACATGCATCTGGCGTGGGATACCTTGCCCGCGCATCTGCGCAGCGCAGTGCAAGGGCGCAGCGCGGAGCACACCTACCTGGCCAAATACGCGGAGCTGCAGAAGCGCAGCCCGTGGCGGCCGAATCTGTCGGCCGAGCAGATCGCGCAGGTGAAGCCGGTCGTGCATCCGATCGTGCGCACGCATCCGGAGACGGGGCGCAAGGCGCTGTTCGTCAGCGAGCACTTCACGACGCGCGTGATCGGTGTGCCGGAAGACGAGAGCCGCGCGTTGCTCGACGAGCTGTTCGCGCACAGCGTGCGGCCCGAGCATCTGTACCGGCATCGATGGGCCGAGCACGACATGGTGTTCTGGGACAACCGCTCGTTGATGCATCTCGCCGCCGGCACGCCCGACCATCTGCGCCGCAAGCTGTATCGCACGACGATCGAGGGCGACGTGCCCCGCTGAGCGACGCTTTCCATCACAACGACACCCATCACACCGCACGCCGACTGGAGTTTCAATGCTGAGCCGATTTCACCCGACCGCCGCACGGCCGTCGTTTGTCCGCCGTTTGACGGCTGTACTGCTGAGTCTGTCGATGGGCGCCGTCGTCAGCGCTCCCGCGCATGCCGAGGGCGAGATTCGCGTGGCCGAGCAGTTCGGCATCGTGTATCTGCTGCTGAACGTGGCGCGCGATCAGCATTTCATCGAGAGCGAAGGGCGCAAGCACGGTCTCGACATCAAGGTCGATTGGGTCAAGCTGTCGGGCGGCGCGGCGGTCAACGACGCGTTGCTGTCGGGCGCGGTCGATATCGCCGGCGCGGGCGTCGGCCCGCTGCTGACGATATGGGATCGCACGCACGGCAAGCAGAACGTGAAGGGCGTCGCGTCGCTCGGCAATCTGCCGTACTACCTGGTCAGCAATAATCCCGACGTGAAGACGATCGCGGACTTCACGCAGAAGGACCGCATCGCGCTGCCGGCGGTCACCGTGTCGGTGCAATCCCGCGTGCTGCAATACGCTGCGGCGAAGCGCTGGGGCGACAAGGAATACAACCGGCTCGACAAGTACACGCAGGCGTTGCCGCATCCGGACGCGGCCGCGGCGATCATCGCGGGCGGCACAGAAATCACCGGGCATTTCGGCAATCCGCCGTTCCAGGAGCAGGAACTGGCCGGCAATCCGAAGGCGCATATCGTGCTCAATTCGTACGATGTACTCGGCGGCCCGAGCTCGGCGACGGTCCTCTATGCCACCGAAAAATTCCGCCATGACAACCCGAAGACCTATCGCGCGTTCGTCGATGCGCTCGCCGATGCGGCGAAGTACATCAATGCGAATCCGCAGGGCGCGGCCGATATCTATATCCGCACCAATCAGTCGAAGATCGATCGCGACCTGCTCGTGAAAGTCATCACGAACCCGCAGGTGCAGTTCAAGATCGTGCCGCAGAACACGTTCGGGCTCGCGCAGTTCATGTATCGCATCGGCGCGATCAGGAACGAACCGTCGTCGTGGAAGGACTATTTCTTCGACGATCCGGCGACGGCGGCGGGGAGCTGAGCATGACGTTGCGCGTTGTCGTGGCGCTGCGCGGTACGCGGCAATATTCGCCGGTTGATCCGGTTCACTCGCAGGGAGCGCTTTGATGGTGGCCAATCCCACGCTTCTCTTTCCCGATGACGCCGCACGGAACGCCGCGGCAACCAGCGGCAAACTGCTCGCGGTCGAGAACGTGAACCTCGAGTACCGCACGCGCGAGCGGATCGTGCGCGCGACGCACGACGTCAGCTTCGACGTCTACGGCGGCGACCGCTTCGTGCTGCTCGGGCCGTCCGGTTGCGGCAAGTCGACACTGCTGAAGGCGGTAGCCGGTTTCATCGAGCCGAGCGCGGGCAGCATCTCGCTCGACGGTCAGCGCGTGCGCGGACCGGGCGCCGATCGCATCGTCGTGTTTCAGGAGTTCGACCAGTTGCCGCCGTGGAAGACGGTCGTGCAGAACGTCGCGTTTCCGCTGCGCGTCGCGAAGAAGCTGTCGAAGGCCGAAGCTCATGAACGCGCGCTGCATTACCTCGATAAGGTCGGGCTCGCCGCGTTCGCGCACGCATATCCGCACACGTTGTCGGGCGGCATGAAACAGCGCGTCGCGATCGCGCGTGCGCTCGCGATGCAGCCGCGGGTGCTGCTGATGGACGAACCGTTCGCCGCGCTCGACGCGCTGACGCGCCGCAAGATGCAGGAAGAACTGCTGCGGCTATGGGAAGAGGTGAACTTCACGCTGCTGTTCGTCACGCATTCGATCGAAGAGGCGCTGGTGGTCGGCAACCGGATTCTGCTGCTGTCGCCGCATCCGGGCCGCGTGCGCGCGGAACTGAACAGCCATCAGTATTCGCAGGACAGCTTCGGCCGCGCCGATTTTCAGCGCAGCGTCGCGCGGATTCATCACCTGCTGTTCGAACAGACGGAGACCGTGCAATGAGTACGCCTGTCACGTTGCTGCCGCCCGTGCGCGACGAATACGAACGTCCGCTCGAAGCACCCGGCGACCTCGCGATCGAAGCGCCGTTGCCCGCGGCCAGGCGGATCTTCGCGCACGGCTGGCTGCGTAAGACGCTGATCGCGCTCGTACTGATCGCCGCGTGGGAAATCGCCGCGCGCGTGATCAACAACGATCTGCTGCTGCCGACCTTCGGCGCTACCTTGACCGCATTCGTGCAAGGCGTGTGGTCCGGCGAACTGCTCGCGAAGACGGCGGTATCGATGTCCGTGCTGCTGCGCGGCTATCTGCTCGGCGCCGCGTTTGCGTTCGTGCTGACATCGCTCGCGGTATCGACGCGCGTGGGCCGCGATCTGCTGTCGATGCTGACCGCGATGTTCAACCCGCTGCCGTCCATCGCGTTGCTGCCGCTCGCGTTGCTGTGGTTCGGGCTCGGCACCGGCAGCCTGCTGTTCGTGCTCGTGCATGCGGTGCTGTGGCCGCTCGCGCTCAATACCTATTCGGGCTTTCAGTCGGTGCCCGCGACGCTGAAGATGACGGGGCGCAATTACGGTCTGACGGGCCTGCGTCACGTGCTGTTGATCCTCGTGCCGGCGGCGCTGCCGTCGATCCTGGCCGGCCTGCGCGTGGGCTGGGCATTTGCATGGCGCACGCTGATCGCCGCGGAGCTCGTGTTCGGCGCGAGTTCGGGCAGCGGCGGGCTGGGCTGGTACATCTTCCAGAACCGCAACGAGCTGTATACGGATCGCGTGTTCGCGGGGCTCGCGGCCGTGATCGTGATCGGCCTGCTGGTCGAGCATCTCGTGTTCGATACGCTCGAACGCGTGACCGTGCGGCGCTGGGGCGTGCAGCAGTAACGCGTTGCGTCTACTGGAATTCGCGCTTCGCGGCGGCGGCGCGAGCGCTTGGGTGCGGTGCGCGTGGCCGTCGGATCGCATCCTACGTTCGGGTGCAAATATCCGGTTGCGTCCGTCGCTGTCGTGAACTACAAATGTAAGGCTACGCGCTGGCTCGATTTTTGGCGGGCCGGGCTTCCGTTCAGAACCGTTCAGAACGACAGGGAGAGTGCCGTCATGGGAATGCGCCCCGATCTTACCTTTCATGCATCGCCGAAACTCGCGATGGATGCGCCGGCGGAAGAATACGCGTACACGGTGCTGCTAAGTCCGGATTCCTCGCAGCCCGACGCGCTCGCCGTGATCGACGTGAAGCCCGGTTCGCCGACCTATAGCCAGGTGGTCCACACGGTGCCGGTGCCGAACAAGGGCGACGAATTCCATCACTTCGGCTGGAACGCGTGTTCGTCCGCGCTGTCGCCATTGACGGGCCACGCGTTTCTCGAGCGACGCTATCTGATCATTCCGGGTATGCGCTCGTCGCGCATCTATATCGTCGATACGAAACCGCATCCGACCCAGGCGAAGATTCACAAGATCATCGAGCCAGAGGAAATCTTCCGCAAGACCGGTTATTCGCGTCCGCACACCGTGCATTGCGGACCGGAGGGCATCTATGTGAGCACGCTCGGCGGTGGCGGCAAGGACGGCACCGACGGGCCGCCCGGAATCTTCATCATGGATTGCCAAACGTTCGAGGTGCTGGGACGCTGGGAAATCGAGCGCGGCGCACAAGAGAAGCATTACGACTTCTGGTGGAATCTGCCGCGCGATTACATGGTCTCGACCGAATGGGCGTTGCCGCCGCAATTCGAAAACGGCATCGTGCCTGAAGACCTGCTTTCGAACAAATACGGCCACCGCGTGCACTTCTGGGATCTGCGTGCAAGGCGCAACGTGCAGACGCTCGATCTCGGCGCGAACCATCAGATGGCGCTGGAAGTGCGGCCCGCGCACGATCCGAGCCGCGAGTACGGATTTATCGGCGTCGTGGTCGATACCACGAATCTGGAGGGGTCGATCTGGACCTGGTGGCGCGAAGGCGGCCACTTCCACATCGAAAAGACCGCGACCATTCCGCCGGAGCCCGCGCACGCCGACGAATTGCCGCCGTTGCTGCAAGGTTTCGGCGCGGTGCCGCCGCTCGTCACCGACATCGATCTTTCGATCGACGATAAATTCCTCTACGTCTCGTGCTGGGGCACCGGCGAGATGCGCCAGTACGACGTGACCGAACCGCGCAAGCCGAAATTGACGGGCTCCGTGCGCATCGGCGGAATCGAACGTTGCACGCCGCATCCGAACGGCAAGACATTCGCCGGTGGCCCGCAGATGGTCGAGATCAGTCGCGATGGCAAGCGCGTCTACTGGACCAACTCGCTCTATTCGACGTGGGACGACCAGTTCTATCCGGATGGTGTGCCCGGCGTGCAAGTGATGGCGCATGCCGATCCGAATGGCGGTCTCAAACTCGCCGAAGATTACTTCGTCGAATTTCCCGCCGGCTATCGCGCGCACCAGATCCGACTCGAAGGCGGCGACTGCTCGACCGATTCTTTCTGCTATCCGTCGGTGGGCGTTTGAGCGGCGCGGTGTCGCCGCAAGCGGCACTGTGGCTCGCCGTCGTCGCGAGCGGCGTGTATCACGGGGTCAATCCGGCAATGGGGTGGCCGCTCGCGGTGTCGAACGCGCTGATGCAGCGGCGCTCGCAAGCGCTGGTCGTCGCGCTTCTCTATCTCGCGGCCGGGCACGCGCTCGCGATACTGCTGATGATGCTGCCATTCGCGATGCTTGCGAGCTTGCTTGCGTGGCAGCGTCAGATGCAGATCGGCGCGAGCGTGCTGGTGATCGGCTTCGGTCTGGTGTTGCTGATGCGCCGCCGCCATCCGCGCGTGCTGGCGCGAATTCCGCCGTCGCGGCTCGCGCTATGGTCGTTCGCGGTGGCGATCGCGCACGGGGCCGGCTTGATGCTGGTGCCGATCTATCTCGGTCTGTGCCGCGCCGACGCCATGGACAGCGCGCACAAAGCCGCCCAGGCGCTGATCGAAACGAGTTTGCGCATGGCGCTGTCGGTCTCCGCGGTGCATGCAGTGACCATGACGATGGCCGGCGGTGTGCTCGCGTGGCTCGTTTATCGCTACCTCGGGCTCAGGTTCGTGTCGCGCAGCTGGTTCAATCTCGATGCGGTGTGGGCGTCGAGTCTGATTCTGGTAGGGGGTGTGTCGCTGGCGTTGAATGCGTCGGCAACGGGGGTTTCCGGGTGATTTCGACGAACGCGGGCACAGCGTATGCTGCGCAGTTTCGGTGCAGGAACGCCATTGCGTGCGGGTCCTGATTTTTCCTTTCGTCATCTACACCCGGAGAAGATCATGCCGCTGAAGAAAGGTACATCGAAAGAGACCGTGTCGCACAACATCAAGACCGAGACGAAGCATGGCAAGCCGCACAAGCAGGCTGTCGCGATCGCATTGAATCAGGCGCGCAAGTCGGGCGCGAAGATTCCGAAGAAGAGCGAGAAATAAGCTGCTTCGGCACGCGCGGTCGTACCCATGACCGACAAACCGCAGAAAAAGCGCGCGCATGGCGACGCGCAATCGGAGCCAGCGGATGTCGAACCCGATCAGCATCCGGCGAAGCTCGGCGATTGCCGCCGGTGCGCGCTCTGGCGCAACGCGACTCAGGCCGTGCCCGGCGAAGGGCAGCGGCATGCGTCGATCGTGCTGGTCGGCGAGCAGCCCGGTGACATGGAAGATCTGCAGGGCAAGCCCTTCGTCGGGCCGGCCGGCGCGTTGCTCG
Organism: Paraburkholderia sp. EG304; assembly: GCF_046543485.1. Lineage (NCBI taxonomy): Bacteria > Pseudomonadati > Pseudomonadota > Betaproteobacteria > Burkholderiales > Burkholderiaceae > Paraburkholderia > Paraburkholderia sp. EG304. Next base: position 141,856 of record NZ_JBKGUA010000012.1, read on the forward strand.
ATAGAGCGCTCGAAGAAGCCGGCGTCAAGCGTAACGACGTATACGTGACGAACGCGGTCAAGCATTTCAAGTGGATTGCGCGCGGCAAGCGCCGCTTGCACAAAACGCCCGCTCAGCGCGAAGTCGAAGCGTGCAGCTACTGGCTCGAACAGGAACTCGACATGCCGGATGTGCGCGTGGTCGTCGCACTCGGGGCGACCGCGCTGAAAGCGGTTGTCGACGATCCGCACGCGCGTTTGCAGGATGCGTTCGACAAAACGCTCGAACGCGGCGAGCAGCGTGTGGTCGCGACGTACCATCCGTCGTATGCGCTGCGCGCGCCGGACCCTGAAACCCGCCGCGAGGTGTACGAGCGCATCGTCGCGGCGCTGCGCACCGCGCAGAAGCTGGCGCACGGCGGCAAGCGATCAGGGTAATGCTGGCGCTTGCGTCGCCTGGATTCCGAGGTCTTTCATCAATCGTTGCGCGTCGAACGGCGCCCGCGCTTTTACGTCATTGTCGAAGTAGCAGTAGACGTCTCGCGCGGCCCGGCGGCGCGGCGCGAGTTGCGGCGCGATCAATCGCGCGTCGGCCGGTTGTGAGCCGCCGCGCCATGCATCGATTCGCTCGGCCCATCGTTGCAAAGCTTCGTCCCCATATGAACCCGAGTATTTGGCTTCGCTGCCGTGCAGGCGGATGTAGACGAAGTCCGCCGTCAGATCTTCGGCGACGGGCCACGGTTCGGTGGAATCGGAAACGACGAGCGCGACGCCGTATTGCCGCAGCAAGGTCACGAACGCCGGATCGACGAAGCTCGCGTGGCGCACTTCGACCGCGTGACGCAACACCCGCTTGCGATCGATGTCGACGTAGGGTGTCTTGACGCGCTTATCGTGTTGACTGGCGAGCGCCGATGCGCTCGCGGTGTCGGGCGGCAACTCGCGCAGAAAGCGCTCCATTGCGCCGGGCTCGAATCGGAAGGACGGCGGAAATTGCCACAGGATCGGACCCAGCTTTTCGTTCAACGCGAGCAGGCCCTGCGCGAAGAAGTTCGCGATGCCGACGCGCGCGCTCGCATCGCGAAACCGCAGCATATGAGTCAGATAACGCGCGCCTTTGATGCCGAACACGAAGCCGTCAGGCGTTTGCGCATACCAGCGCCGCCAGCTATCGAGCGATTGAAGGCTGTAGTGCGTGCCGTTGATTTCTATCGTACCGAACAGCGCCGACGCGTACTGCAATTCCGCTGCATGTTTCAGATCCTCGGGGTAAAAGCTGCCGCGCCAACCTTGATAGCGCCAGCCGGAAATGCCGATACGCACAACGCCGGACTTCTTCATTCGCGCGTCGAGTGTGGCGTGCGTCATTGAATCCGCGCGATTTCCTTCGCGACCGAGGCCGGGCTGTCGAAATTGTGATCGGGCAGCCGGTCGACCAGATCGACGATGTCGGTATTCGCGTGATTCTTGCGCGCCTGCGCGACCAGCTTTTCGCGCGTGGTCGGGTAATTCACGCCACTGAGTGCTTTTTCGATGTCAGCGGGATTCGGCTGGCCGGGGTGACGATGCTCCTGCGAATGAGCGGGGTGCTGTGACATGGTTCCTCCTTGAGTGAGTACATCACGACTGTGCGCCTATCGTTACTTGTCGCATATGTCGTGCCGCGGCTCGCGGGCTCGTTGAGGAATGCGGCTTGCGGTCAGCCGGAAACGCAGCGCCGCTGACACACGACCTTTCAAGGAGAAGGCTCATCATGAGCACGATGCTCGCTTATCGCATTCACAGCTTCGGCGGTCCCGAGGTGTTCAAGGCCGAGACGATCGAGATCCCCGAGCCAGGCGCCGGCCAGGTGCTGGTGCGCGTGCGCGCGGCCGGCGTCAATCCGGTCGACCTGAAAACACGCTCGGGCCAGTATCCGTTGATCCGCGAAGAACAGCTGCCCTATACGCTGGGGCGCGATTTTTCCGGTGTGGTCGAGCGGGTCGGCGAGGGCGCCGCGCAATGGCGCGCGGGCGAGCAGGTGTATGGCTTCGTTGGCCAGGGGCAGGGCGCGTACGCGGAATTCGTCGTCGTGCCCGCGAGTGCGCTAGCGCACGCGCCGGAAAAACTGGACGCGGGGACCGCGGGCGCCGTGCCGCTCGCCGCGCTGACCGCGTGGCAGGGCCTGTTCGAGCACGGCTGCCTCGAAGCCGGCTGCCGCGTGCTGATTCACGCGGGCGCGGGCGGCGTTGGACATTTCGCCGTGCAGTTCGCCAAGCAGAAGGGCGCGGAGGTGTACGCGACGGCGTCCGGCGACGGCATCGAGTTAGTGCGCTCGCTCGGCGCGGATCGCGTGATCGACTATCACGCGCAGCGTTTCGAAGACGTCGCGCGCGACATGGACCTCGTGTTCGATCTGGTCGGCGGCGATACGCAGCGCCGCTCGTGGTCGGCCGTCGCGACCGGCGGCGCGCTGATCTCGACGCTCAACGAGCCGTCGCAGACCGAGGCGTCGAGCCATGGCGCGCGGGCCGCGCGTTATACCGCGCGGCCCGATGGGCGGCAATTGACCGAGATCGCGTCGTTGATCAATAACGGCAGCGTGCGTGTCGTGGTCGCCGAACGGTTTTCGTTCGATGCCACGGCCAACGCGCTCGAACGGCTCGCGAAAGGCCACGTGCGCGGCAAGATCGTGGTGGAGGTCGCGCCGTAGCACTGAGAGCGCGGAGGATGCCAGCGGGCTAGTTCGGCGTCGCGTCGTCGCTCGCACTGCGCAGCGGCGCCCGGCTCTGATCGTTGTTCAGATGCACGAACTTTCTCAATAGCCTCAATAGCTCTCGCGCATCCTCGTCGCCCATGCCGTCGAGCAGGCCGTGATTGAGCGCGTTGACGCCGGGGATCAATTCATCGAGCAACTGCTCTCCGGCCGGCGTCAGCAACAGACGACGCTGGCGGCGCGGCAGAACTTCGCGCACGATCCAGCCTTTCGCTTCGAGCCGCACCGCGATGTCGGCGGTGGTCGACGTGTCGAGACCGACCCGCTGCGCGAGCGTGACCTGATCGAGTCCGGGCAATTCCTGCAGCATTCTGAGCACCGCATACTGCACGGGCGTCACCTCGCGCCCGATCAGATCATGAAACATGGACACGGAAATCTGATGCGCGCGTCGGATCAGATGGCCGGGCTGGTCGTACAGATCGATGCTGATCGCGGAAGTGCTGGTATCGGTTGAAGTGACCATATTAGTTCTGAAGACCTCGTGCCTTTCCCGGAGCGAATGGCAAACTGGTCTTCGTGTTACCTGATTGAAAGTTGGTCTAGGGGAAAACCTTCATTTAATCATTAAAGGCTCATTGAGTACACTGAATCTCAATGAGTGAACTGAATGAAGTGCGCGAACTAACAACAAGGAGTGACACTGACATGTTTCCCAAGAACGCGTGGTACGTCGCATGCATGCCCGATGAAGTCGCGGATAAGCCGCTCGGCCGGCAGATCTGCGGCGAGCCGATGGTTTTCTATCGCAACGCGGAAGGCGCCGTGGTGGCGCTCGAAGACTTCTGTCCGCATCGCGGCGCGCCGCTGTCGCTCGGTTTCGTGCGCGACGGCACGCTCGTGTGTGGCTATCACGGCCTCGAAATGGGCTGTCAGGGCAAGGCGACCGGCATGCCGGGCCAACGCGTCAATGGCTTTCCATCGATTCGCAGCTATCCGGTGATCGAGCGCTACGGCTTCGTCTGGGTGTGGCCCGGCGATGCGGCGCAGGCCGATGCCGCCAGGCTGCATCATCTGGAATGGGCCGAGAGTTCCGAATGGGCGTATGGCGGTGGGCTCTACCACATCCGCTGCGATTACCGGCTGATGATCGACAACCTGATGGATTTGACGCACGAGACCTATGTGCACGCGAACAGCATCGGGCAAAAGGAAATCGACGAAGCCGCGCCGAAGACGGTGGCCGAAGGCGATACCGTGCGCACGAGCCGTTTCATGGAAAACGTCGCCGCGCCGCCGTTCTGGAAGATGGCGTTGCGCGGCAACGGTCTCGCCGACGACGTGCCCGTCGACCGTTGGCAGATCTGCCACTTCACGCCGCCGAGTCACGTGCTGATCGAGGTGGGCGTCGCGCATGCCGGACATGGCGGCTACCACGCGCCGGCCGACAAGAAGGCGTCGTCGATCGTGGTGGATTTCATCACGCCGGAAACCGAAACATCGATCTGGTATTTCTGGGGTATGGCGCGCAATTTCCGTCCCGACGATGCCGCGCTGACCGCAAGCATCCGCGAAGGACAGGGCAAGATCTTCAGTGAAGATCTGGAGATGCTCGAACGTCAGCAGCAGAACCTGCTGCGCTGGCCCGAGCGCAATCTGCTGAAACTCAATATCGATGCGGGCGGTGTGATGTCGCGTCGCGTGATCGATCGGCTCGTCGCGCAGGAGCGCGCGGAGACGGGCGCGCCGCAGGCTGGCGCGGCTCGGGCTGACGCGCCCCGGGCCGAAGTGACGCGCGTGATTCCGGTGCGGACGGCGACATGAATCATCCTGTGCTGAATGTGGTGGTTGTGCGCCGGCGCGACGAAGCGCCCGGTATCGCGAGCTTCGAACTCGCGAGCGAAAACGGTCAGGCGTTGCCCGCTTTCGACGCCGGCTCGCACGTCGACGTGCATTTGCCCAACGGACTCGTGCGTCAGTACTCGTTGTGCAACGATCCGCGCGAAACGCATCGCTATCTGATCGCGGTGCTGCGCGACGAAGCGGGACGCGGCGGATCGAAAGCGGTGCACGATTTGCTTCGCGAAGGCGATAGCCTGCAGATCAGCGCGCCGCGCAATCATTTCGCGCTCGCTGACGATGCGGCACATCATCTGCTGCTCGCGGGCGGCATCGGTGTCACGCCGATTCTTTGCATGGCCGAGCGGCTCGCCGCCACGGGCGCTTCGTTCGACATGCACTATTGCACGCGCTCGAAGGAACGCACGGCGTTCGTCGAGCGTCTTGCACAAGCTGGCTTCGCGAAGTCAGTCCAGCTTCATCACGATGATCATCCGGGCGGCTCGACGTTCGATATCGAGCAGACGCTAAGCGATGCGCCGCCCGGCACGCATCTGTATGTCTGCGGCCCGCGCGGCTTCATGGATTTCGTGCTCGAGACCGCGCGCGCCAAGGGCTGGCCGGAAAACAGGCTGCACTACGAGTTTTTCGGCGCGGCCGCGAATCAGCCGGCGACGGGCGGCAGCTTCCAGGTGCGCATCGCGAGCAGCGGCGCGACGATCGACGTCCCGCCCGAATGCACGGTCGTGCAGGCGCTGGCCGCGCATGGCGTCGAAGTGATCACGTCGTGCGAGATGGGGGTGTGCGGTACCTGTTTGACGCGGGTGCTGTCTGGCGAGCCGGATCACCAGGATTCCTATCTGACCGACGAGGAACGCGCGGCGAACGATCAGTTCCTGCCGTGCTGCTCGCGCGCGAAATCGCCGCTGCTGGTGCTCGACCTGTGATCTTTTGCGGACGACGGGGCGGGTCGCCCGTCATACCGCTTATTGCCCTTTCCCCTTCGAGTCCGACGAACTAACCGTGCGCACACTCAACGCCGGGTCGTGTGCAATCGCTTTTTCGGAGAACGACAAAGCCCGCTGGTCGGCGGGCTTAGGTCGCAATTTTTGATGCGGAGGCAGCGATTATTTCCACCGTAAGATGGCTAGTCGTCGAGCTTTCGCTGACCACGTTTATTGCTTCGCCGGACAAGCAGAATTGCTGCGGCAAAACCTAGCACGATTCCGGCCGACGACATGAGAAACGCCAGGTCGGATTCTTGGTATGCCGTCTTGACCCCGTACATACGAACCGCCAATTTCCATATCGGATTCGAAAAGTTCAGGGGCGCTTCTGGATTCATCATCCACCACAGCGCATTGGCAAAGATTGCGAGCAGTAAGCCGAAACCGACTGCGAGGCAGATTAAAAGTTTTTTCATTTCACCGTCACTTCACCGTACGCTTTAAGTTCCGATTCAGGAACTGATACTTTCGGCGTGTTGGTAAATATCGAACGGATATGATGCCAGTCTGCAGGTCGGTCGATAGTTATGCAGCCCTCGCTCCTCCCCAGTCGACCCTTCGGATGCAATCGGAACTGGCCACGAATAATGCCGTCGCATAAGACTTTATCGTCGTCAATATTAGCGTCGATCGCGTGGAGCGCGAACCATTCGCTCTTGTCATTGCCATTCAGGTTAAGCCGATCTTTCCATGGCCCAAGAATGCCGCCGGATCTTCGGTCAAAAATAAAATATCGGCCGACCGGAATGGCGCCGATCTTCGGCGTGCACATTCCAGCCGTTTTGTTGATATAACTCCCGTGCCCGGAGTATGCAGGAAACGATAGAGCGCCAATCCTAAATTCGCTCATTGGCTTACCATTCAATTCGAACGTGCATTGAAACACCTGTCCTCCAGATTGTCCGATAACAGTGAACTCATAAATAACTAAGTTATGCAGAGCGGCATTCTAGAGGCGATTTTTTTTGAGAAGGCCACTATTAAAACAAATTCTTCAGGGCAGCAACTCCCGCTTACACGACAGCTCGCCTGACCGAGCGAACCCACCCTTCTACTGACCCGCTCCCGTCAGCCGCACACGCGGCCTGATTTTTGCTGGCCTGCTTGAGCGTCGTCTCGTTCGCAGGGGGACGACGCGTGTTGAAAGCTCATCACCAGCGGGGTCCCAGTGGCAGCAGCGCAAGCATCCGGAACGTCAGGACGGCGCATCAGGCGCGGCAGCGTCACGTCGTTAGCGGCACTGGCTCTCGCGTCCGCAAGCTCCGCGCACGCAAACCCGGTGGCACCGCTGAACTACTTCCTGCACGCGGCGGGCCCGGCGGCCCGTCCGACGCTTTACCTCGGCTGGGTTTTCACCGCGATCGTGACGCTGGTCACGCTGATCGTCGCCGGTCTGCTGATCGGCGCGATGGTCCGCAAGCGTCCCGCGACGCAAGAGGATGCGCTGAGCGCCGAGCCCGGCGGCATCCGCTGGGTGTTCATCGGTACCGCGGTGTCGTCGGTCGTGCTGTTGGGGATGCTGGCCTATGCACTGGTCACGCTCGAATCGGTGGCGTCGCCCGCGTCGTATCCGCAATTGACGATCACCGTGACCGCTTACGACTGGTGGTGGAAAGCCGATTACAGCGACGATCCGAACCAGGCCCGCAACTTCAGTACCGCGAACGAGATTCACATTCCGGTCGGTGAACCCGTGAAGATCCAGCTCAAAAGCGCGGACGTCGTGCACGCGTTCTGGGTACCGCAACTCGCGGGCAAGACGCAGACGATTCCGGGGCAAACCAACGAGCAGTGGATTCAGGCGGACCGTCCCGGCATTTATCGAGGGCAGTGCTCGCAGTTCTGCGGCGCGCAGCACGCGCATATGGCGTTCGAAGTGATCGCGCAGGACACCGCCGCCTTCAACGCGTGGCGCGACGCGCAGGGACGCGCGGCCAGCGTGCCCACCGGCGACGCAGCGGTCGCGGCCGGCCGGCATCTATTCGAAGAGCGCTGCGCCGGCTGCCACACGATTCGCGGCACCAAGGCCAACGGCGTGCAGGCGCCCGATCTGACTCATCTCGGTTCGCGCCGGATGATCGCGGCAGGCGCGCTTAGCAACACGCCCGACCATCTGCTCGACTGGATCGAGCACGCGCAGAGGATCAAACCCGATGGATTGATGCCCAGTATCGCGCTGACCACCAGCGAGGCCGCCGCGTTGTCGGCGTATCTGGCGACGCTGCATTGAAGCGCATCGCACTCGAGGAGCCCGCTCAATGTCCGAACATCCCGCTTCCGCTTCAGTGCCCGCACTGACACGCACGCCGCGGCGCGGCCGCGTCGAGCCCGGCAGCGAGCAGGAAAAGCGGCTGCGCGAAATCTGGGAGTCGCGGCCCGGCTGGCGCGGCTGGTTCTCGACGGTCGATCACAAGACCATCGGTCTGCGCTACCTGGTGACCGCATTCGTCTTCCTGCTGATGGGCGGCGTCGAAGCGCTGATCATGCGCGTTCAACTGGCGCGCCCCAACGCAACGGTGCTCACGCCCGAACAGTACAACCAGCTGTTCACGATGCACGGACTGACGATGATCTTTCTGTACGCGCTGCCCGTCCTGTCCGGCTTCTCGAACTACCTCTGGCCGCTCGTGCTCGGCGCGCGCGACATGGCCTTTCCGCGCCTGAACGCGCTGTCGTACTGGGTGTTCCTGTTCGCCGGCATCTTCCTGTATGCGAGTTTTCCGACCGGTCAGGCCCCCGACGCAGGCTGGTTCAACTACGTGCCGCTGTCCGGGCTGGAATACAGCAACGGCCCGAACATCGACGTGTATGCGCTCGGCATGGTGCTGCTCGGGATTTCGACGACGGTCGGCTCGATGAACTTCGTCGTCACGCTGCTGAGGATGCGCGCGCCGGGCATGTCGCTCGATCGCGTGCCGGTGCTCGTGTGGGGCACGCTGACCGCGTCGGGCGGCAATCTGTTGGCGGTGCCTTCGGTGAGCCTCGCATTTCTGATGCTGTGGATGGACCGCCGCATCGGCACGCATTTCTTCGACGTGCTCAATGGCGGGCGTCCGTTGTTATGGCAGCACCTGTTCTGGATTTTCGCGCACCCATGGGTCTATGTGGTCGTGCTGCCGGCGATGGGCATCGTGTCGGATGCGCTGCCGGTCTTTTGCCGCCGGCCGCTGGTCGGCTATGGGCCGGTCGCGTTGGCGACGGTCGCAACGATGGTGCTCGGCTTTGCCGTGTGGATTCACCATATGTTCGCGACCGGCATCCCCGCGCTCGCGCTGTCGTTCTTCGGCTCGGCCAGCATGGTGATCGCGGTGCCGAGCGCGGTCGCGACGTTCGCGTGGGTCGCGACGATCTGGACCGGCCGCCCCGTGTATCGCGTGCCGTTCCTGTTTTTCGCGGGCTTCGTGCTGCTGTTCGTGATCGGCGGTGTCTCCGGTGTGATGACCGCGGCGGTGCCGTTCGACTGGCAACTCACCGACACCTACTTCGTCGTCGCGCATCTGCACTACGTGCTGCTCGGCATCAATGTGTTTCCAGTGATTGGCGGCATCTACTTCTGGTTTCCGAAGTTCACCGGCAGGATGACGAACGAGCGTCTCGGCAAGCTCGCGTTCTGGGTGCTGTTCATCGGCTTCAACGTCGCGTTCTTTCCGATGCATATCGCGGGACTGCTCGGCATGCCGCGTCGCATGTACACGTATCCCGCCGACATGGGCTGGAACACCGTGAACCTCGTCACGTCGCTCGGTTCGTTCCTGTTTGCGGCCGGCGTGCTGCTGTTTCTGATCGATATCGCGGTGAGCCTGAAGCGCGGCAAGCCCGCCGGCAACAATCCGTGGGATGCGCCGACGCTCGAATGGTCGGTCAGCTCGCCGCCGCCGCCGTACAACTTCGCGGTGGTGCCGACGCTCGCGAGCCGGCATCCATTGTGGGAAGGGCGCGTCGAAGAGCCGGGCGAGGCGGATCAAGCGCGCTCGCAACTCGACGAAGGCTATCTGCTCGCGCATGGTCGTGAAGCGTTGGGCACGACCGCACTGGAAGCGAGTCCCGACGTGATTCTGAAGATGCCCGAAGACTCATACGCGCCGTTCTGGCTCGCGGTCTTTGCCGCGCTGCTGTTCACGGGGCTCGCGTTGACCGCCTGGGTTTTCGTGGGCGCGATGCTGGCCGGTTGCGCGGTGTCGATCATCACGTGGCTGTGGCCCGAGCGCGCGCTGATCCAGCGCGAGCCGGTCGCGGTCGAAGATGCGGGAGGCTGACGTGAGCGATGCACTCAACTTCAATCGCGCGTCGAGCGAACCGGACCAGACCGCGCGAGCATTGCCGGTTGGCAGCGCGGGCGAGCGATCGAGCGGCTGGTGGGGCTGCTTCACGCTGATCGCGACCGAAGGCGCGCTGTTCGGCTATCTGATCTTCTCGTATCTGTATCTGGCGTCGCAAAGCCAGCAGCATTGGCCCCCCGAGGGATTGCCGAAGCTCGGGCTCGGCAGCGCGAATACGGTCATTCTGCTGTCGAGCAGCGTGTTCGTCTGGTTCTGCGAGCGCTGCGTGCGCCGGCGGCGGTTGCGGCTCGGTGTCGCGTCGATGGCGGCGGGCATCGTGCTGGGCAGCATCTTCATGGGCATTCAGTTGCGCGAGTGGCACAACCACCCTTATGGCCTGACCTCGCATCAGTATGGCTCGCTGTACTTCACGATTACCGGCTTTCACATGGCGCACGTGCTGGTCGGAATCGTCGTGCTGACCTTGCTCGCGATCTGGACCGCGCTCGGCTATTTCGACGACAAGCGCTGCGCGGCGCTGTCGATCGGCGGGCTGTATTGGCACTTCGTCGATGTCGTGTGGCTGTTCATTTTCAGCACGCTGTATCTGACGCCGTATCTGTTCCAGGAGTGGTCATGACGACGCTGCCCCGAGACTCGCACATCTCGATGCGCTATGTGCTGATCGGTCTGCTCGCGGCGCCGTTCGCGTGGCTGTTGCAGATGATGCTCGCGGAGACGCTCGCCGCGCAGGCCTGCTATCCGCACAACCATCCGCTCGGCGCGCCGCTCGTGTCGTGGATGCGTCCGGCGATCGTCGCGCTCGGCACGGTGTGCCTGGTCGCGGGCGCGTTCGGCGCCTGGGTCGCATGGCGCAATCTGCGCCGCGTCGCGCCGCTGAAACTCGGCGCGCTGAACGGCGAGCGCCGCACGCGCGCCGAACTCGACTGGTTTCTGACACACGTCGCGGTGATGACCAGCATGCTATTTCTGTTCGCATTGATCGCTACGGATGTCGCGGTCGCGATCGTGTCGCCGTGCAGGTGGTGGTGATGAAGCGCGGCGTTCTCGACACGGTTGGATACGGCATCGTGGCCGCATGCGCGCTGACGATAGCAACGGCGGCAAACGCGGCCGGCGCGGCCGACGCGGCCGACGCCGCAGCGAACCCACCGGGCGCATCCACCGACGCCGCGCAGATCGCACGCGGCGCATATCTCGCCAAAGCCGGCGATTGCGCCGGTTGCCACACCGCCGCGCCGCGCGTCCCGCATCCGGGCGCGGCGCCTGAAGCTACGCCGCCGTTCGCCGGCGGGCTCGGCATGGGATCGCCGTTCGGCACGATCTATACGTCGAACATCACGCCGGACCCGCAATACGGCATCGGCCGTTATAGCTATGACGACTTCGCCCGCGCGTTGCGCGAGGGCATCGCGCCCGGGGGCAAGCGGCTTTATCCGGCGATGCCGTACCCGTCGTTCGCGAAGATCACCGATGACGACATGCACGCGCTCTACGCCTACTTCATGCACGGCGTGCAACCGGTCGCGGTGCCCGCCCCGCAAACGCGCTTGCCGTTTCCATTCAATCAGCGCTGGGCGTTGATGTTCTGGGACTGGGCGTTCGCACCGAAAGGCCAGTTCAAGGCCGATGCGAAACATGACGCGCAGTGGAATCGTGGAGCGTATCTGGTGCAATCGCTTGGCCATTGCGGCGCCTGCCACACGCCGCGCGGACCCGCCTACGAAGAGCGCGGCTATGACGAGTCGGCATCGGCTTATCTGACGGGAGGTACCAACGACCACTGGTTCGCGCCGAACCTGAGCGCCGACCCGGGCTCGGGGCTCGGCCGCAGTTCCGCGGCCGACATCGTCGACTTCCTTCGACGCGGCCACGGCGGCGGACTCATCACGTTCGGCAGCATGGTGCAGGTCGTCGAAGACAGCACGCAGTACCTGAACGACGACGATCTCGCGGCGATCGCCGCGTATCTGAAGAGCCTGCCGCCGCGCGCGCCGAGCGGCAATTTCAACGCACGCTCCAACGCCGCGCAGCAAACCGTGCAGGCGCTGAAAACCGGCGACGTGGAAAGACCCGGCGCGGGCATCTATGCGTCGTATTGCGCGCGCTGTCATCAGATGGACGGGGCAGGGGTGCCGCATAAGTATCCGCGCCTCGCGGGCAACCCCGCCGTGCTATCGGCATCGAGCGCGTCACTGGTGCGGTTGCTGGTCGAGGGCGGCGGCAGTCCGCATACCGAGTCGGGACCGGAGCCGCACAAGATGCCGTCTTTCGCCGGCAAGCTGACGGACACCGAAATGGCCCGTGTGCTCACGTTCGTGCGGACCACATGGGGAAACGCGGCCGGACCGGTCACGCGAAACGATGTGTCGAATGTGCGCGGCGCATTGCACAAGTAAGTGCCAACACGTCGTTATGCGGTGTTCTCGTCGCCGTCGACGTCACGGTGGCCATTGGCGGCGCTGAACAGGGTCTTCAGCTTCGCGTTGACCGCGATCAACTCTCCCACTGGCGCCACCGCGAGTTGCTCATCGAAGAGCGTGAGGACCTGGCCGAGCAGCGCGAAGGCGTCGTGATCGACCACGCAGATGCCGGTTTCGAGTCCCGCCTGGCGGCAGCGCAGAATCACGCCCTCCGCGTCGCGAAACAACTCGGGTACGGCCGAACCATAGCCGCGCTGATTCAGCAGCATCGCCATGTAAATGGCCTGCGCCATGCTGCCGACGTGATATTGATTGGCGACGCCGCTGCGTAATGCTTCGAGCGTCATGATAGTCGAGCGAGATTTCGCCCGCTTTGGCGGGCACGATCGGGCGCAGCATCGCCTTCGGGCGGCTGCGCGGCGACTTCGCGGGTGCGGCGCGAGTACGGCTCGCTTTTCTGGTCATATGCTCACTGAGGCGGCCGGCTTGCGCCGGGCCGCTAAACCATCACGGAACCTGACAACGTCGATAACGGAAGACGGCTGCGCCGCATCCCACGCGGCGCCGTTCCCGTTAGCCCATATGCAGACCGCCGTTCAGCGAAAAATCCGCTCCGGTCGCAAAGCCCGCCTGATCCGACGCGATCCACGCGACGATCGACGCAATCTCTTCCGGCGTGCCGAGACGCCGTACCGGAATCGTCGCGACGATTTTCTCCAGCACCTCCGGACGGATGGCCTTGACCATGTCGGTGCCGATATAGCCCGGCGACACGGTGTTGACCGTCACGTTCTTGGTCGCCACTTCCTGCGCGAGCGCCATCGTGAAGCCGTGAATGCCGGCCTTGGCCGTGGAGTAGTTGGTCTGCCCGAACTGGCCTTTCTGGCCGTTGACCGACGAGATGTTGATGATGCGCCCAAAGCCCCGGTCGACCATGCTCTCGATGACCTGTTTGGTCACGTTGAACAGGCTCGTGAGATTGGTGTCGATCACCGCTTGCCAGTCTTCGTATGTCATCTTGCGGAACATGCCGTCGCGCGTAATGCCCGCGTTGTTGACGAGCACGTCGACTTCACCGACTTCCTTCCTGACCTTCTCGAACGCTTTCGCGGTGGACTCCCAATCCGCGACGTTGCCTTCCGATGCGATGAAGTTAAAGCCGAGCGCTTTCTGATCTTCCAGCCATCGGGCTTTGCGGGTCGAGTTCGGTCCGCAGCCCGCAATGACGGTGTAGTTCTCTTTGTGCAAGCGCTGGCAGATGGCGGTTCCGATACCACCCATGCCGCCGGTTACGTATGCAACACGATTTGCCATAAGTCCTCCTTCTTGTTTAGGGTGAGTTGAGCAAGTTTGATTGGAGGATGGACCTATTATTGGCAGCGGCAATCGGCCCGGACGATGGGCATTTTCACCTACGGGTTAACTGTCAATTCGGATGCAGGAATCGTTGTTTGACGAGGCAATGAATCGCGTTGACTACTGGTCGAATGCTTTGCGAACTCCGGTGTCTCGTTGCCGCCGGCCGCTTTCCCGTCCTTGCCTGCGCGCCGTCTTCCTCATACCCTTAGCGTTAGCCTTAAGTAGCTGCCCCGGACACAGTGCGGCAGACCGCCGCCACGGTCGTCGGTCCGGGGTGCGAAGCCGTCCCTTGCTCTCACATCTATTCGTGTGATCATCAGAGGCACATCGGATGACTGATTATCTTGCTGACATCGATCCCGACAAGTTGAACATCCTTGGGATCTTCGGGCTGTTGATCGGCGGCCTCGCGCTGTTTCTTCTGGGGCTCGAGTTCTTGACCGGCGGGCTCAAGGCGATCGCGGGATCGAAACTGCAGTCGTTGATCGGCGTGCTGACCGCGAACCGGTTTCGTGGCGTGTTGGCGGGTGCCATCGTGACCGCGCTGCTGAACTCGTCGACCATCACGACGGTGCTGATGGTCGGCTTCGTGTCCGCCGGCCTGATGACACTTGCCCAGTCGGTGCCGATGATCATGGGCGCGAACATCGGCTCGACCATCACCGCGCAGATCATCGCCTTCGACGTTTCGCGTCTGACGCCCTACATGCTCTCGATCGGCTTCGTGCTGCACGCGTTTGCCCCGCGCGAGGTGTTGCGGCAGATCGGCCGCGTCGTGCTGGGGCTAGGGCTGCTGTTCATGGGCATCCAGCTGATGGGCGAGTCCACGCATCCGTTGCGCACGTACCAGCCGTTCATCGACGCGATGCAGGACATGCGCAATCCGCTCGTCGGCGTCATCGTGGGGGCGGTCTTTACCGCGATCGTGCAAAGCTCGGCGGCGACGCTCGCGGTCGTCATTGCGCTGAGCGGGCAGGGCCTGATGCCTCTCGAAGCCGCTATTACGCTGATTCTGGGCGCGAATGTCGGCACCTGCGGCACGGCCTTGCTCGCCTCGATCGGCAAGCCACCGGAGGCGGTGCAGGTGGGCGTCGTGCATCTGGTGTTCAATGTGCTCGGCGTCGTGATCGCGCTCTTTCTGATTCCTCAGATGGCGGAATTCGTGCGCTGGATATCGCCGTCGCATCCGGACCTGCAGGGCCTCGAGCGCCTCGCGGCCGAGGCGCCGCGCCAGGTAGCCAATGTGCATACGCTGTTCAGCGTAGCGAACACGCTGCTGCTGATCTGGTTTACCGGTCCGATCGCGCGGTTCGCGCAACTGGTCGTGCCGCAGCGCGCGAAGCCCGCCAAACCCGCGGGCGATCCGCAGTATCTCGACGAGTCGGTGTTGACGGTGCCGGCGCTTGGATTGCAGCGCGTGCGTATCGAGCTGACCCGGCTCGGCATGCAGGTGCTCGAAGTCGTGCAACGCGGCTCCCAGATGGTGTCGACGGGCACGATGGAAGAGATCAATCAGATGCTCGATAAGGACAAGGAAAGCGACCGGCTTTCCTTCGAGATTCTTCAATATATCGGCCGCCTGTCGAAGGGGGAACACTCGGAGGAGGAAGGTCAGCAGATGGTCGGCTATACGCAGGTCACGAGTCACCTCGAGAGCATCAGCGGCATTGTCGGCACGACGCTGCTGAGCGTCGCGCAGCAGCGAATGACGCAGCAGATCGACCTGTTGCGCCTGCGCGATGCGGCGACCACGCAGTTTTCCGAGGCGGTGATCCGCAATCTCGAGCAGGCGATTCGCACGATCGAGGCGCCCGATCCGGACGAAGTGGCGAAAGTCATCGACGCGAAAGCCGGCATCGAGAAACTCGCCGCGACCGCGCGTCAGGTCGTGCTCGCGAAGCTTCAGCTGGCCGACAAGACGGACGTCGTCACGTTCCGGCTCGCGATGGATCTGATCGAGCAGGGCCGGCAGATCGCGCAGTTTGCGCGGGCCATTGCGAAAAACGTGGCGGCGCTTCAATAGATTCAAGGGCGATCGATATATTCGCGCGGAACTGATCGCCAGCACACGTAGGTGCGGGTTGCACGACGGTTAAACTTGTGGCGTGTCATCCTCGTGACACGCTTTCAAAGAGAGTGGGATTGCCCGCCTTTGCTGTGCGGGCTTTTTTCTTGTCGCGCGGGCTGTGGTATCAGTAGTGAAGCTTGCAACACCTGTAACGAATTAACACACGCCGCGTCCATTATTTGATAGCCTTTGTCGCAGCAGAGCATTGAACTCAAGGAGGGATTCACCATGATAAGGTGGCTTGCTAACTGGGCTTCACAACATGCTCCTACTCCCGAGAAACAGGCCGAACGCGCGCTGAACAACTTGCGCATGGAACTGTTTCAGGCCGAACAGCTGGTGCTCGACGCACAGCTGCGTGCCGATTACTATCGGGCTCGCCTGACCTTCCTCGAAGAAGTCACGAGAAAGGGAATCGAACAGGTATCGGACGAACGCAAGGCTCCTCTGGAGCCTCCCCAGCCACTGCGGCCGGGACTCAAGCTCACCGCGGCGCAATAGCCGCGCGTATTCCATCGCAATGTGTTCGGTCACCCGCGTTTCGATACGTGGGCTGACGGCAATCGTGCTGTCCGGGGCGCGTGCAGTGCGCGTTTTTGCCATCCGATTGCGCGAGCATTGATTGCCGCGCCGAGAAGGTTCGAGTTGCCCGGTCAGTGATCCGACCGGGCAACTTCGTCTGAGCGATTGATTTTTACTGCGGGACGTTCACTGCACTGAATTTCGCTTTCTGCGAAACGCCTGGTTTGTCGTGCCTAGCTTGCCAGATCGGGTGGCAGCTTGCCGCCGTTTGCCGCGAGTGCCTGCATGACCTGCTTATGCAGCCAGATGTTCATGCTCGCTGAGTCGTTCATATCCCCGCTGTACTTCAATTCCTGCGCAAGCTGCTTGCGGTGTTCGAGACTGCTGTCGACACCGAGCGCCTTCATCGTGTCGACAATCGACGTACGCCAGTTCAACGTCTGTCCGCTTTCGCTGACGAGTTGATCCATCACCGCGGCCACGTCGACGTCGGACAGCGGTGCGGGTGCGGCGGGCGCGTTGGGCGTCGCGGCTTGCGCGGCGGCCGGGTCGGGGGTGGGTTCCGTCGCGGGGGGAGGTTGGTCCGGCTTCGCTTTGCCGAACAGCTTGTGCACGATGTCACCAAAAATACTCATTTCCGAAATCTCCGCGGTTGAATGACGAATGCGAGTGGGGGCGCTCGCGGGACATGCCCCCGATATGCTACGCGTCTGGCACGCTGAAAAACGTAATATTTTGTCAGCCCGTCGTCATTCGGCGTGCTCACGGTCGAACTGCCATACCGCTGGGAAGCCCATCAGATTGCACATTTCGGAGAACGGATACATGGTGTTTTCCATGTGCGTTGTGCCGCGCTGCGCCTTGATCCGGCCGTAGATATCGTGCAGTGCTTTCGCGACCGCGAGAAAGCCCGATGCCGGATAAATCGCAATCGAAAAACCGAGCTTCTGCAATTCAGCCGGGGTCAGTTGCGGCGTGCGCCCGCCTTCGACGATGTTCACGAGCAGCGGCGTATCGAACGTGCGTGCGATCATCTCCAGCTCTTCGACGGTTTCCGGCGATTCGATGAACAATACATCGGCGCCCGCCTTGGCGAACGCTTCGCCCCGCCGCAATGCTTCGTCGAGTCCGAGCGATGTGCGAGCATCGGTGCGCGCGACGATCTGGAAGTTTGCGTCGTCACGCGTCTCGACCGCGACCTTGATCTTCTTCACCATATCGTCGAGCGCAATCACTTTGCGGCCTGGCGTGTGGCCGCATTTCTTCGGAAACTCCTGGTCTTCGAGCTGGATGCCCGCGGCACCGGTGCGCTCGTAGCCGCGTACCGTGTGCGCGACGTTCAGGAGACCGCCGTAGCCGGTGTCGCCGTCGCAGATCAAGGGCGTGTTGGTGGCGCCACAAAACGCGGTGACGCGATCGACCATGTCGGTATAAGTGGCGAGGCCTGCATCGGGCAGGCCAAGGTAGGACG
This sequence comes from Paraburkholderia sp. EG304, assembly GCF_046543485.1. Taxonomy (NCBI): domain Bacteria; kingdom Pseudomonadati; phylum Pseudomonadota; class Betaproteobacteria; order Burkholderiales; family Burkholderiaceae; genus Paraburkholderia; species Paraburkholderia sp. EG304. The sequence goes on from NZ_JBKGUA010000012.1 coordinate 159,498, forward strand.
CGACCGTGCCGAAGCCCGTCATGTACAGGCAATCGAATTGCATCGAGTCGGCCATCTTCGCGGAGATCAGATCGAAGATGCCGGGGGCGGTGACGATTTCCGGCTGGGCGAGACGTGCCTTCAATTGCTGACGTTTATGCAGTGCGTTCATGCTATTTCCGTTTGATGACGATGAATGTGCGCCAATTCGAGGGCGGATCATTGACGCGGTTCACGCGCGACCGATGCGCCGGCGAGCGCGGTGTCCACATCGACTGTGGGCGGCGGCGCGATGTCTTCGAGCGAGCGCTGATTCGTTTCGATGCCGAACACCGCGAGAATCGCGGCCATCGCGACGAGCACGCCGACGATCACCGACAGCACGTCGCGCACACCGCCCGTCGCATACAGAACGACCACCAGCTGCGGTGCAAGAATCCCGGCGATGCGGCCCGCGCAACCGGCAATGCCGTTCGCGCGCATGCGGTTTTCCGTGGCGAACAGCTCGGGGATGTAAGTGGCGATGCCGAGCGCGACCATCAGATAGGTGAGCGTGAATAGCAGGAAGCCGAGTACTGTGGCGGTCGCGACGTTCGTCGAGTGTCCGTACAGCCAGCCGACCACGGCGGCGATCACCGCGACCGCAATGAGCCCATTTTTACGGCCTATCCGGTCCGCGATCAGCACGCCGAGGAAGGCGCCGGCGGGACCGCCGAGCGACATCAACGTCGTATAACCGAGCGACGACGCCATGCCGAGACCTTGCTTGATCAGGAAGGTCGGCACCCAGACAATGAAGCCGTAGATCACGACGTTGACGGCGATCTGCACGCAGATCGCCAGCAGCGTGCGGCGAATCCGCGGCCCTTTGAACAATTCGAAGAGCGTGGTGGAGCGCGGTGCGACAGCGGCCGAGTCGAACGAAGGCGTGAAGGGCGGCAGCGGCTCACCCTTTGCCGATTCGGCTTCCGCCGCGCGAAGAATCGCATCGGCTTCGGCGTAGCGGCCCTTCGATTCGAGCCAGCGCGGCGACTCCGGCATCTTTTTGCGAATCACCCAGACGATCAACGCGCCGACGCCGACGATTGCAAACATCGCGCGCCAGCCGATCGACGGAATGATCAGATAGCCGATGAACGTCGAGAAGAACAGCGCGGAGTTGGTGATCAGCGACAGGTACGCGGACCACTTGCCGCGCACGGCCGGCGGAATGAACTCGCCGACCGATCCATAACCGACGACGATTTCCGCGCCGAGCCCGAGGCCCATGAAGAAACGGCAGACGATCAGCCACGTCATGTTCGGCGCGAGCGCGCCGGCGAACGACGCGAGACCGAAGATCGCGAGATTGAATTGATAGGTGAACTTGCGGCCTTTTGCATCGCCCAGCAAACCGGCCGTGAATGCGCCCAATAACATGCCGACGAAGGTCGACGATAGAAACGCCGCATTCAATTGCATCGTCGACCAGCCGCTCTTCGCGAGCGCGCCGAGCACGCCGCCGGCAAGGTAGATATCGAACGAATCGAGAAACATGCCTCCGCCGATCAGCCAGAGGATGCGCCGGTGAAAACCGGAGAGGGGCAGTCTGTCCAGTCTTGGACCAGCGTTCACGGTGCTCGGCATTTCACGTCTCCTGCGTCGTTATGGGACGGGTATTCGTGGGTGCTTCGATGCGTGGGCTACGGCGGCTACGACGAAGGGTGCTCCCTTTGATAGCGGTCGAGCACCGCTTTCTCGGCGGCGAGGATATGACAACGGGTGATCGCCTCGGCCCAGGCGGCATTGCGATTCTCGAGCGCCTGCACGATTTCGAAGTGCTGGCGTGCGCTGCTGGCGCGGTGTTCGTCGTTGTAGGAGTCGAAGGTCCACTTGATCAGCGGGGTTTCCTTCATCGACGTCAACGAACGGTCGAGACGCGCATTGCCCGCCGCGGCCGTGATGATCGAATGGAACTCGCCATTGGCGGCGAACCATGCTTCGGTCGTTTCAGGCGTGGATGCTTGCCGCGTGATGGCCGACATCTGTTCCGCGAGTGTGCGGAGCCGTTCGATTTCGGCGGCGCCGATGTTCAATGCGGCGCGCCCGGCGAGAAATGGTTCGATCAGAAGCCGCGCTTCGAAGATTTCACGCGCGTCCTGCAGCGACCATGCCTTGACCCGCACGCCATAGTTCGGGCGGATCTCGACCCAGCCCTCGGCGCCGAGACGGCGCAGCGCTTCACGCACCGGTGTGCGGCTCACACCGAGGCTTTTGGCGAGCTGTTCTTCGCGCAGATACTGGCCCGCGCCAAAGCGGTGCTCGGCAAGCGACTGCTTGATCGCCAGATAGACGTCGTCCGGCGATCGCGTCGGCGGGGTCTGCATTGTATGCAAATTGCTCTCCTTAACGGCGAGAGGGCGGGTAACTCAGCCGATTGACGGATACATTGTATGCAAAGTGGTGAAGCTGAGGCTCGGTGCTTTCCCTGGCAGATGCAGCGTGACGCGACGGCTTCGGCTACCCGGACGCCAGCTTCTAACCGACGTATCTGAAAGGGAACCGGTCATCCGCTTTTTCTCTTGTGAGCCCTTTTTTCGTGGCGCAAATCCGCTGCAAGCGCGGCGCATTCACGTCGATCGCAAAAGCGGGGCGTCTCGCTGTCGTTCTATGCGAGTTCGTTCCCGCGTCATCTGTTTTGTTTATCAGCTGGTGTCCCAACTGGCTTTCGGCAGGGCCGCTTCGAAGGGCGGTGGGACTAGGTTGAACGCCTGTCCGGCGCGGCGTGGCGCGAGTCGGACGGACTTCGGCGACGCTATGCGGAACGCTGAAAATGCGGATACTCGCTTCGACCATATGGTTAACCCGCGCTTTGGCCCGCGAAGGACGAAACGTACCGTCACGCCAATTGATTGAGAAGGGCGTGTAGGGGTCCCATCGTCACGCGCACTGACGCACGCAGGAACGTGGCGCGCGTGCAGTCCGCGCGCGCCCGCTGGTCAAATTCATCTACTGAGGAATCACGGTGATCATCGACATTCACGGCCACTACACCACCGCGCCCAAAGCGCTGGAGACGTGGCGTAACCGCCAGATCGCAGGCGTCAAGAGTCCGTCCGAGATGCCGGCGGTGTCCGAATTGCAGATCAGCGACGACGAGCTGCGCGAGTCGATCGAAAACAACCAGTTGAAACTGATGCGCGAGCGCGGCCTCGATCTGACGGTCTTCAGTCCGCGTGCGAGCTTCATGGCGCATCACATCGGTGACTTCGAAATCTCCAGCACGTGGGCCGCGATCTGCAATGAACTGTGCTATCGCGTGAGCCAGCTGTTTCCGGAGAACTTCGTGCCGGCCGCGATGCTGCCGCAAAGTCCGGGTGTCGATCCGGCCACCTGTATTCCCGAACTCGTCAAATGCGTCGAGCAGTACGGCAATGTCGCGATCAATCTGAATCCCGATCCGTCCGGCGGCCACTGGACCAGCCCGCCGCTGTCGGACCGCTCGTGGTACCCGATCTACGAGAAGATGGTCGAGTACGACATTCCCGCGATGATCCACGTGAGCACCAGCTGCAACGCGTGCTTCCACACCACCGGTTCTCACTACCTGAACGCGGATACCACCGCGTTCATGCAATGCCTGACCTCGGACCTGTTCCGCGATTTCCCGACACTGCGTTTCGTGATTCCGCACGGCGGCGGCGCGGTGCCGTATCACTGGGGTCGTTTCCGCGGCCTCGCGCAGGAAATGAAGAAGCCGTTGCTGAAGGACCATCTGCTGAACAACGTGTTTTTCGACACCTGTGTCTACCATCAGCCGGGTATCGATCTGCTCACGCACGTGATTCCCGTCGACAACATCCTGTTCGCGAGCGAGATGATCGGCGCGGTGCGCGGCATCGATCCGGAAACCGGTCACTATTTCGATGACACGAAGCGTTACGTTGAAGCGGCGGATATGAACCCGCAGCAGCGCTACAAGATCTACGAGGGCAACGCGCGGCGCGTCTATCCGCGTCTCGATGCCTTGCTGAAAACGAAGGGGCTGTAATCATGTATGAAATCGGAGTCGTCTATCGCAACATCCAGCGGGCGGATGCGGACGTGGCCGCGAAACTCGGCGCGCTCGGTTCGGCCACTGTGCATGAAGCCATGGGCCGCACGGGCCTGCTCCAGCCGTATATGCGCCCGATCTATACCGGCGCGCGCGCGAGCGGCACGGCCGTCACGGTGCTGCTGCAACCGGGCGACAACTGGATGCTGCACGTCGCGGCCGAACAGATCCGCCCGGGCGACGTCGTCGTCGCGGCTGTCACCGCGGAGAGCACCGACGGCTACTTCGGCGATCTGCTCGCGACCAGCTTCCAGGCGCGCGGCGCGCATGCGCTGATCATCGACGCCGGTGTGCGCGACGTCAGCGTGCTGACCGAAATGAACTTCCCGGTCTGGAGCAAGGCAATTTCCGCGAAGGGAACGGTCAAGGCGACGCTAGGCTCGGTGAACATACCGGTCGTGTGCGCGGGCGCACTGGTCACGCCGGGCGACGTCGTCGTTGCCGATGACGACGGCGTGGTCGTGGTGCCGGCGGCCGCCGCGCAAGCGGTGCTCGATAAGGCCGCGGCACGCGAGGCGAACGAAGTCGAGAAGCGCGCGAAACTCGCCTCCGGTGTGCTCGGTCTCGACATGTACAACATGCGCGGGCCGCTCGAGCAGGCCGGACTGCGTTACAAGGACTGACAGGCGTGGTCGCGGAGATCAACGGTCACGCCGGGCGTGCGCCGATCACCGGCATTTCGTCGATGGCGACACGTCAGGTGCTCGCCGAACTCGCCGCATCGTACGAGCGGCGTACGGGGCAGGGCATCACGATCGAATCGGTTGGTGGCGTCGATGCGGCGCGCCGGGTCGAGGCTGACGAAGTCTTCGATATCGTCGTGCTCGCGGCCGACGCGATCGAGCGGCTCGTCGCGATGGGTTGCGTCGAGGCGGCGAGCCGCGTCGGGCTTGCACGCTCGGGCATCGCGGTCGCGGTCGCGGCCGGAGCAACGCACCCGGACATCGCGACCGAAGCGGCGCTGCGCGACGCGATTCTCAGTGCGCGCAGCATCGGTTACTCGACGGGGCCGAGCGGCACGCATCTGCTGAAGCTGTTCGAACGCTGGGGCATTGCCGGGCAGATCGCTTCGCGGATCGTGAAGGCGCCGCCGGGTGTGCCGGTCGGCACGCTCGTCGCGCGCGGAGAAGCCGCACTCGGCTTTCAGCAGATGAGTGAATTGATTCATGTGCTGGGTATCGACGTGCTCGGCGAGCTTCCTGCCGCCATCCAGTCCACCACGACTTTCACCGCCGCGATCTGCACGGCGGCGCGCCACCGTGAAGCGGCGCAAGCGTTGCTGGCGTTTCTGGCCTCGCGCGAGGCCGACGGAGCAAAGCTGCAAAACGGAATGTTTCCTGCTTGATGGCGGGCGACGTTCGCCGCCCAGGCTCGATGGCGGAATCCCAACGCCGCGAAAGAAAGCGGATTCAAGCCATCAGCTTGCCCCACTCGTAATCGATACTGTCCGGCGTGAAAGGCAGCACGCCCGCGCCGGGCGTAAATGTCAGTTCGCCGAAGTAAACGCGGTCGTCCGGCGCGTACAGGTCCACTCGCACATAGTCGAAGTCTTCGCACAGACGGACCGCGATATCGAGCACAGCGTCCAGATTCGGCGGGCGCGGACCAGGCGCCGCGCTGCGCTTGTAGTCGCCGATGGCGATATCGAGGTGATTCCAGTCGACGTCGTACACGTCGCCGTGCGTTGCGGTACCGAAGCGGTCGGAGATCACGAGGATATAGATGATCGGCCCCCCAGGCCGGCCGCCGAAGCAGTGCATCTTGAGATCGGCCGGAATCTGACCGCGCTGATCGAGCAGCAGCTTCTCGAAGAACACGCGCGGCTCGATCGACCGATAGTGCCGTTCGCGCCCAACGTAATAGAATTCGGTGCGCAGCCACTGATCGGCGAGTGCCTTCAGCTTGTCGAACGAGGTCTCCGATTTATTTCTCACCACTTCCACGAAACTGCTGCCGTGATTGGCTTTCATCACGAAAGAATTGGGCAGCGCGTCGAACACTTCGGGTGTGAATACATCGGGCGCTGCGATCAGCGGTATCAAATGCTTGTCACCGATTTTCCGCGCAATATAGTCCCGCACCAGCAGCTTGTCGGTCAGGTCGATATAACGCGGATCCGGGTGAAGATTGCGCTGCAGGATCTTCTCATTGAACGTCACCGGACGAATCAGATTCGGATAACGGCCGGTGCATTTGTGATGTAACAGGCTTAGGAAAAGGGCATCCGGCAATAAGGTCTTCGCCGCTTCCTTGATCTTTCTCACGGTAGATGGCGCTTGCTCCTGCGCGAAATGCGCGCCTGCGTGCAGGCCCGGCCGCTCGCAGGTCGCAGCCACGGCACTGTCAACGGATTGTAGGGAGGCCATGTTTTCCGGCGCGACGGCCGCGTCCTCCGCGGCTAGTTCGGCGGTTTTGATGATCGTCATGTTCTTATCCCTTTGCGGTCGAGCCGACTATTCGTGCTCGGAGTAACAGGGAATTGAAATCAAAGCGTCAGCGGCGCTTGCCGCAACATCTCGGTCGCGGCACTCCAGCTTTCCTCCGGTGTCAGCCAGCGTTCTTCCGCATCCACATGTTGTTGCGCGCGGAATTGCGTCGGCGACATGCCATAGCGCTCCTTGAATAGCCGCCCGAGCCGATTACCGTCGCCCATTCCGCAGCGACGCGCGATCTTATCGACCGGCAAATCGGTGTTCTTCAGCATCGAGCGAACGATCTCGAAGCGGGTGCGCAGCAGATATTCGAGTGGCGTCATGCCGAACTCGCATTTGAAACGGCGCTGAAAATTGCGCTTGCTCATCGCCACCGACTCGGCCGCCTGAGCAACAGAAATAGCCTTGCTGTAGTTTTCCTTGATCCAGCGCGCCGATTCGCGAATCTTCTCGGTCGTCGTCGTGATATTGACGTCGTCGAGCTCCGAACGGCTCTTCTCGGCATAGCCGGTTTGCAGGATGCGGCCGATTTTGCGGGCCGTGTCGGTGTTGATGTCGCGTTCGATCTGCGCGAGCGCGAGATCGGTCGGCGTCACATTGCTTTGCGTGCGCGCGGCGTCACCGCTGTCGTCGAACAGAAAAATCGGCACGATCGATTGCAGCGGATCGTTGCAGACGACCGCGAGATTCGCACCCTGTTGCATGCCGAAAGATGCGATCGATCCTTGCAGCGAGATCCACGACAGAAACCGGTCATTGGATTCGGCCACTTCTGTGACGTCGCGACAGGCCACGAAGAACGCGTGGAAATCCGCGAGGCAATAGCGTTCGAGGCCTTGCGTCCAGATCGATATGCCGGACGAACTGGTCACCAGACCACCGCCGTCGGATACCACGGTAAACCGGTATGGCGCCTCTTCGCCAGCCGTTCTCTTGAACTCATTGGCAAGCCGAAACGCGTCGCCAATCGCGCCGGTACTTGCCATCGAACAATCCTGAAAGACGAATAGACCAATGTGCTTCATCACGCGAGCTTCTCCAGACAGGAAAATCTACGCATTGAGATTAGCGCATCGATTTCGGTCAGACGAGCTTGGCCGGCATGCGTGGGTGTTTTGGCGTAATCGTCAAGATTCGAGAAATTCTTACCTCGCCATTCGACGAATTGCGTGCTACTAATTAACGTTGCACGGAATTTTTTTCCAGATCAATTAGCGCGATTTTTGCAGGCGAGAAGCCAGGGCATCGGCGGAATGCGCCGAGTGGCTTGGAATCGGCACGATTTGCGGGATATCAACGGCATTCTTTGCACTCCCGTTGCGCATTTGGCGTTCTGTCGCGATGTACGGCGCCTATCGTATAACTCTGTTACAGCAATTGCAGATCGCAACAAGCCTTTCCAGCTTCTGTTTCATTTGTAAAAGGCTCCGCATTATCGGCCAATAGCACCCTACTTTGGGCCGCCGGCGAATGCCTGGATCCTTTGCGGACTATGCTTCACCGCAACATCGAGAGAGAAATTGTCAATCGCGAATTACGTGAATGGCGGGCACCGCATTCGCTGATTCGTGAGAAGAACAATCGGCAATGCCGCGGTGGATAAGCAACAGGTGTGTAGCCTTCCGTGGTTCGAGAGGTCCCGAACACGGCTCCCCGACCTAACCCGACACAGCACGTCGCTTCGCCGTGCTGCCAGCCAATCCAGGGTCTATCCGGCCGGCGGCATAAAAAGCGACGTGGCGACGCAAAGCGATCGTCGATCGTTTTGTTTCATCAACCTGCAAGGATCAGACCGGTGGATTACTATCCGCAAAACTCGCTCTATCCCGCTGTTGATACCGAGCGCAGACAACTCAGTGCCAGCGGGATGCTCACGCTAATGCGTGACCACATCTGGGAGATCGTGGTGACGACGGTCGTCGTCCTCACGCTCGCGGTCGCGTATCTTCTGATTGCCACCCCTATCTATTCCGCCGACGTAATCGTTCGTGTGGACCCGCCCGAGCCAAATGCGCTTGGACTTGCGTTGCAGAACCAGGACCTGTTGCCGCCGCCGACGCCGTCGTCGGTAACGGAAATGGCGGTGATGGAAAGCCGATCGGTTTTGCAGCCGGTGATCGATCAGTTCCGTTTCGACATTTCGGTAAAGCCGCACAAGCTTCCGGTGCTCGGCGACATTGCCGAAAAATTCGCTACACCGGGACAGCCTGCGGCGCCGTGGCTCGGCCTGAAATCGTATGCATGGGGCGGTGAGCGCGTGCAGATCGCCGCGCTCGACGTGCCGCGCGAACTCGAGGAAGAGAAGCTGACCTTGACCGCACTGGACAATGGCGGCTTCGAATTGCACGGCCCGTCCGGCGAATTGCTGGCGAGTGGCACGGTCGGCATGCCGGTCAAGCAGAACGGCGTGTCGATGCTCGTGAAGGAGCTCGCTGCGCGGCCCGGCACGAAATTCGAAGTGATCCGCTGGAATGAGCTCGATGCGATCAAGCACTTCGAGAGCCTGATCAAGATCGGCGACAAGGTGAAAGACTCGGGGCTGCTGCAAATCCAGTACCGCGACAAGAGTCCGGACAAAGCCGCTGCCGTCGCCAATGCATTGGGACAGCAATACCTCGCATCCGCGGTGGCGAGCCGGCAGTCGAACGACACGCAGACGCTCGCGTTCATTAACGGCGAACTCCCGCGTCTACTCGGCGATCTGCGAAAAGCCGAGGAAGCGCTGAAGAACTTCCGCTCGAACTCGCAATCGATGCAGCCGACCAACGAGGCGCAAGCCTATTTGCAGGGCGGCCTCGATCTCGACAAGCAGATCGCGACGTTGCAATTGCAGCGCACGCAAATGCTCGAGCGGTATACGCCGCAGAGCCGCTGGGTGCAGAACATCGACGAGCAACTGGCGCAATTGAAAGAAGCGAAAGCGAAATTCTCCGACCATTTCAACGGCATGCCGGCGTCGGAGCGCGAGAGCGTCGATCTGATCCGCGCGCAGAAGGTCGCCGAGACGGTGTATCTCGGCATGGTCCAAAAGGCTGAGCAATTGCAGGTGCGCCGCGCCAGCACGACGGGCGGCGCGCACATTCTCGATCCTGCGATGAGACCGCATATGCCGGTCATGCCGCAGCCGATTCTCGTGCTCGGCGGCGGATTGGTGCTCGGTATGGTGTCTGGCGTCGTGTTGGTCTTCATGCGCCGCCACGTGATGGTCGGCGTGACCGACCCGCGCTACGTCGAGCGCCAGATGAGCGTGCCGGTGTTTGGCGAGATTCTGTTCAGCCATCAGCAACTGCTGCTCGATCGCGATGCGACCGCGGGCCGCAAGTCTCTGCCGCCAGCGACCGGGCGTGCCCATCCGCCGCTGCAGAAGAGTCTGCACGAGATTCAGCTCGATACGGGGATTCCTAACAGGATTCTCGCCGCGCGCTTTCCGCACGACACATCGGTCGAAGCGCTGCGCAGCGTACGGACCGCCGTCACGCGGGATCTCGCGCATGCACGCAACAACATCGTCATGGTCATCGGCCCCACGCCGTCCGCTGGCAAGAGCTTCGTCGCCGCGAATCTGGCGATCCTGCACGCGGAGGTCGGCCAGCGCGTGGTGCTGATCGATGCTGATATGCGGCGCGGCCACCTCGCCTCGCTATTCAACGAGAGCAATCGCGGAGGGCTATCCGAAGTGCTGTCCGAACGCTTGCCGCTGCGCAATGCGTTGCGCTCGACCCGCATCGACGGATTGACGTTCCTGTCGTGCGGCGTGCGCCCGGAGAATCCCGCCGCGCTGCTGATGAAGCCGCGCCTGAAGGATGTGCTCGAACGGCTGTCGAGCCAGTTCGACTTGGTGATCATCGATACGCCGCCTTTCCTCGCGGTCACCGACGCGTCGATCATCGCGAACGAGGCGGGCGCTTCGCTGCTCGTGCTGCGCTCTGGTATGCAGAGCGAGGAGGAGATCGCCGACACGATCAGAAAGGTGGAGCGCGCGGAAGGGCGCATCGCGGGCGCGGTGTTCAACGGCATACCGCTGCGTCGGAGCACGAAGAATTACGGCTACGAAACGAACTATGCCAGCGATTTCGGCGAGAACGACGCCGGGCAGCAAGCGCCGCGAGGCGCCTGAGCGTGTGATGACCTCAACGCGGTAAAGCGCGTTCGCGATGGCGTAAAACGGAGAACCAGATGGCCTTTGCAATCAACGGAAAGTTTACTTCGCAATCCATCACGGGGGTTCAACGCGTGGCGTATGAGCTGACGAGGGCCATGCAGATGCGCGCCGCGCCCGGTGACGCGCCGGAATTATTCGTGCCAAAAAATGCACGCGAGCCCGGGGCCCTGCTCAAACCGCAGCGGCGCATCCCGTGGCTGCGCGGCACGTTGTGGGAGCAGATCTCGCTGCCGATCGCGGCACGCGGCATCACGCTGCTGAGTCTGTGCAATACGAATCCGCTGTTCAAGCACAGTCAGGTCGTGATGGTTCACGACATGGCCGTTTTCGACGTGCCACAAGGCTTTTCGCGGAAATTCCGGCTCTGGTATCGAATCGTTTTCACGCTATTGCCGCGCACGCATCCGATCGTTCTGACGGTGTCGACGTATTCGAAAACGCGGATCTGCCATCACCTGAAGATCGACGAATCGCGTGTGAAAGTGGTGGCGCCTGGCGCGGATCATCTCGACCGGATCGTAGCCGACACGTCGGTGCTGCAACGGCTCGAATTGAACAAGGACGCTTATTGCGTAATCGTCGGCAGTCTCGACCCGCGCAAGAATCTGCGCGGCGTGCTCGATGCAATCGCGCGGCTCGGGCATCTGCGCGACGTGAAATTCGTCATCGTGGGAAAACAGTATCCGCGCATCTTCAGCAGTGCGGGCGTCGAGAATCCGCTGCATTCCAGACAAGTGGTGTGGGCCGGATTCGTGTCCGACGAGGAGCTGAAGGGGCTCTACGAGAACGCTGGATGCCTCGTGTTTCCGTCGTTGTACGAAGGCTTCGGCCTGCCGCCTCTTGAAGCGATGTATTGCGGCTGTCCGGTGATCGCGTCGACGCGGACGTCGATACCGGAAGCGTGCGGGGATGCGGCGATGTACTGCGACGCGGCTTGCGCGGACGACATCGCCGCAAAGATCGCGCAGATGATGAGCGACGCCGAACTTCGCCAGCGATACCGCAGCGCGGGGCTGCTGCATGCACGCGAGTTTCGCTGGGAGCGCGCGGCGCAACGGGTGCTCGAAATCCTCGATGTAAAGACCGGCGAGCGGCTGCCTGAACTGGCACCGCGCGCGTCAGCGAGCTAGCGATGGATGGCCACGAACATGGATCGCATGAAGACCCGTGCTGGCAGAAGACGTGCATTGCGCACACTCGCCGCGTTGGCGGCGGGCGCGGCAGCGCCGTTATCGGATATCAGCCCCGCTCTCGCCTTGGTACAGGACCCTGCGCCCGCGCGCGCGCGCGGCCGCATGATGAGCGATCTGATCGGCGTGAACGGCTGGGCCGGATCGGCTGCCGACATCGAAGTGTGGCGAGCGATGGGCATTAGCTGGGGGCGCGACACGGTCGGCCCGGGCCAACCTGATCGGCGGGGCGAGCCGATGCGCATCGACAAAACCAGCTCGGCGTACGATGTCGACCTGCCGTCCAGACTCTTGCGAAATGAACGCAATGGAATCGGTTCGCTGCTGATGCTCGGCTTTACGCCGAGATGGAATGCGAGCGTGCCGGGCGAAAACAATTCGGCACCCGTCGACGTGGATGCATGGAAGCAGTACGTCGACGCGGTGGTCCGCAAGTATTCCGCGCCGCCTTTTAACTTGCGCTATTTCCAGATCTGGAACGAGGCGGCTGGAAAATTGTCCGGCGGCTTGCAGCAGTCGGTGTTCTGGCGCGGCCCGGGGTTCAGCAAGGACGAAAAACGCTCGAAACCGTATGAGCGCGCGATGCAGGATTACGTCGAGCGGGTTCATATTCCGGCGGCCCGCATCATTCGCAGTCATCACGCGTACGTGGTGTATGGCGGCTGGCCCGACCAGGGCGGGCTCGACAACTTCTACCGCTGGCTCGAATATCGCAGTCCGACATTGAAAGAGCGCATGCTCGATTGGGTCGACTACATCGACACGCACTATTTGCCGGTCGCCGACATGGAACCGCTGTACCAGAGGTACGTGAAGAACGGTCCGGCGCGCGGCATCTGGCAAACGGAGATCGGCAACGAGTACATGAAAGACCCACACTATTTGCCGCGCTATTTCTTCGACTTCGCGGTGTGGGCGCTCGGCAGGAATTGGGACGATCCGAACAAGTACGTCTCGATGATCTATCACTGGGAGGGCTATGAACCCTATCGTCTCACGCACCCCGGTCCGCCTGAACGAACCTACAACGTTTCCGGTCGAAGCTTGGTCGTGTTGCGACAAACAGTGGGTGGGCATCTGGCGAGTTTTTCGAAGCCGCTGCAATGCGGTCCCGGTGTTGCTGCAAATGCTTTGCTTTCCGGCAACGACCTCGTGATGCAAGTGAGCAGCAGCGCGGGCTGGCAGAACATTTCGATCGGCGGGCTGCAGGCGCTGCGCCCGCGTGCGGTAAAGGCCGATTTCATCGACGCGGTGAGTGGCGAGGCGAGCGCACCGGGCAATGTTGCATTGAGTTGGGACAACGATCTGATGAACGTCCGATTCAAGGTGCCCGATAAGGTGAATGGTGCTGGCAATAATCCGCCCAAACATCTGGCTTATCTCGTGGTACGTAGTGCGGCGCAGCCAGTGGCATAGCGAGATTTCGCGAGCTCGACGGCCGCCGGGAGCCGGCGAACCGAACCTGATGGATAGCGTTGACACATCATGAAACAGGTCACCATTGCGATTTGCAATTACAACTACGAGCACTATCTGGCGGCGGCGATCGACTCGGCGCTCGCGCAGGACTATCCGGCGACCACGGTCATGATCGTCGACGATGGATCGACCGACGGGTCACGCGCGATCATCGAAAGCTATGGCGATCGCGTCGTGTCGGTGTGCAAGAAAAATGGCGGACAGGTGTCCGCCTACAACCATGCAATCGCGTCGCTCACCACCGAGTTCGTGATCTTTCTCGATTCGGATGACGTGCTGTACCCCTCGGCAGTCAGCGAGGTCATGCGCTTTTTCGAGGACGGCGAGTGGGTCAAGGTGCAATTCCGCCTCGACGTGATGGACAGCGATGGAAAATTGACGGGTGCTTACGTGCCGAATAGCGAGCCGCCCCCCGACTGCGGCAGTCTGCTGCGCGGCGGTTGGCTCTATCCGTCGCCGCCCGCGTCTGGCAACGCTTACCGGGTGAGTGCGCTCAAGCACATCTTCCCGGTCCCCGAAGAGGGCGTGAATCGCTATGGCGCGGACTTTTACGCGATCTATGGCGTCGCGCTGGCTGGACCGATCGCGACCGTGTCGAAGTCGCTAGGCGGCTACCGGGTGCATAACGCGGGCAGTGAAACGGTGTCGTTCGCAAACTCGGAACAACTGACGAAAGCGCCGCGCGCATTCAACATGCGTTGGGCCATTCTGCGCAATATTGCAAAAGACCGGCTCGACATAGAATTACCGGCCACATTTCTCGACTTCTCGCACGAGAAAGCGACATTCTGCTCTTCCGTTTATCGCGCGACGTTTTTCCGGCGTTGGCAATGGATGCTCCGCGATTCGCGCAGCTATCTGCACACGATCATTGCAAATCCGTTCTGGAGCCTGAAGAAGAAGCTCGGCACGCTCGTACTGTCGTGTCTGTGTCTCGTCCCCTATTCGCCGCTGTCGGATTTCGCGGTGCGTTATATCGCGAACCCGCTTGCGCGCCGTCGCGTCGCAGGACGCTAGGCGAAGGAGGACGGCATGGATAGACGAACGAGCACCAACTTAATCGTATTTGTGTACGCCGGCTATTTCATGAGGTACGTGTACCTCATGATCGTGGTGCCGTTCTATGGCAGGGTGCTTGGCGTGGCCGAATACGGCCGGGTACTCGCGTCGATGTCGCTGATGAACGTGATATGGATGTTCGTCGGCTTCGGCTTCACCTTCGTCGGCATGCGCGAGGTGGCGAAAGCGCAGTCGACCCAGGAATGCAATGCGATCTATTCGCTGCATGTCAGCGCGCGGTTGGCACTCGCCGTGATTGGCGCGGGCATCGGCATCGTTGCGACGTTCTGCTCACCGTTATTGGCGGAGCAGCCTCTGATCGGCATGCTCGCAACCGTGCTAGGCATTGTGTCGGCGTGCAATCTCGGCTGGCTATTTCAGGGGCGGCAGCAGATTCGCACGCCGATCATGATCGAAGTGTTCGGCTTTGCGCTGAGTCTCGTGCTGGTGCTGGCGCTCGTCAGAGGACCGAACGACGCCGTATGGGTGGTGGCGAGCCTGCTGATTGCGGGCGCCGTGTCCTTGGCCATTGCCTACGGTTTGACGACGTGGCAGCTCGGTTGGCCGCGTCTGGCGTTTTCCGGCGTCCTGCCGCTCATACGCAGGTCGACGATGCTGTTTTGCTATTCGTCTGGCTCCGTCGTGCTGACCGCGTCGTCGACGTATTTGCTGACCTTGTTCTCCACCCCCGCTGAGGTCGGCTATTTCGGCGCGGCCGAGCGTTTCGCGACGATCGGTCTGAGCCTGATGGCCCCCGCGGCGCAGGTCTTTATTCCGACGATAACCCGGCAACTCGCGCAGGGCGACAAGGTGGGCGCGCATGTAACGACACGGCGCGGCGCCCTATTGCTGCTCGGCTATGGCGTGCTGGTGCTGTGCGGCGCGTTGACGCTTTCGCCTTTCGTGTTGCCGCTGATTCTCGGCGCAGCGTTCGAGCCGAGTGTGCACGTATTGCAGGTATTCGCATGGATGTTCCCGTTCGCGGCATTCAATGAGTTCGTCGCGTTCTATGTATTCGTACCGCGCAGGAAAGACCGGGTACTCGCAATTGCCGGCGTCGCCTCGGCGCTGGTCAATCTCGCGTCGGCGCTCGTTCTCGCGCCGCGTTTCGGCGCGATTGGCATGGCCTCTGCTCGGGTGATCGCCGAAGCGGCGGAGTCGGTGACGCTGCTCAGCGTGCTGATTCGTCTCGAACTGGTCGGGCTATTACCTGGCGCCGAGCGGGCCCTCGCGCGAGTGCGGGTGATGTGTGGGCTTCGTACGCAGGCGGGCGGCGCGAAGGACGATTGAAGTAGCGCGTGGGTGTGCGGGAGTTTGGGTGGATTGTCACAGGAGGTCGAAGTGAAAGTCGCTATTGTTCACGATTGGCTGGTAGTGTCCGGCGGCGCCGAGAAAGTATTGAAGAACATCATCGAGTGCTTCCCGGATGCGGACGTCTTTTCGATTGTCGATTTTCTCGAAGACCGCGATTGCGTGAAGGGGAAGTCCGTCAACACGTCCTTCATCCAGAAGATGCCATTTGCGCGAAGACGATACCGCGCCTATCTGCCGTTGATGCCGATTGCTATCGAGCAGGTGGATCTGTCCGGCTACGATCTCGTCATTTCGAGCTCGCACGCGGTTGCCAAAGGCGTGTTGACGGGACCGAACCAGGTGCATATCAGCTACATACATTCGCCGATCCGCTATGCGTGGGATCTGCAACATCAGTACCTGCGCGAATCCCATCTCGACAGGGGACTGCGCTCCGCGTTGGCGCGGGTGCTGCTTCATTACATTCGCGGCTGGGATTCGCGCTCTGCGAACGGCGTCGATCATCTGGTCGCCAATTCCCAGTTCATTGCGCGGCGAATCAGAAAGGCCTATCAGCGCGAAGCGACCGTGATCTATCCGCCTGTCGATCTGGCGAATATGTCCATTGGTACGGAGAAAGAGGATTTCTACGTGACGGCGTCGCGGATGGTGCCTTATAAGCGTATTGATCTGATCGTTCAGGCTTTTTCGCAAACGCCTGAGCGCAAGCTTGTCGTGATCGGCGACGGTCCCGATATGAAGAAGATCAAAGCGGTGGCCGGCGAGAACGTCAAGATCCTCGGGCATCAGCCGTCCGACGTGCTGGTCGATCATTTGCGGCGCGCGCGTGCCTTCGTGTTCGCGGCGGAAGAGGATTTCGGCATTTCCGTGGTCGAAGCGCAGGCATGCGGCACGCCAGTGATTGCCTTCGGCCGCGGCGGCGCGCTCGAATCGGTGGTGGGACTTCCTCTCGATCGGCCGACCGGGGTCTTCTTCGGCGAGCAGAGCACCGCATCCTTGCTCGAAGCCGTTACCCGTTTCGAGAGCAACGCCGCCTTATTCGATCCACGTGTGTGCCGCAAGAATGCCGAGCGTTTTTCGTCTGAGAACTTCAAGAAGGCGTTGATGGGCTTCGTCGACGCGCGGCTCCCGTATGCGTGCGTCGAACAGTTTCTTCCGTATGCGCCGAGTCAGTCGCTGCCGGCCGAAGAACGTCATCTTGCCGACGTTGCGCCCTGAGCCGGGCGCCGGGGCACGGGCTGTGGAGCGCGCGCACCCACGACGCCCGCCTTGCGCGCACCGCGCGGGCCGGGCCTGAATGCAGTGGCCGCCAGCGGACGCGCGGCCAACAGCAGCGAGATCACCAGAGAAAGAATCAACACATTCGACGGCGTGACCAGCCGATGCTCGGTTGCCGACATCACCAGCAGGCACACCGACGAAATCTCGACGAAGCGGAACGCCGCGAAGTGGCGACCCCCCTCGACCAACGCGGCATACGCCGCCCCCTGCTTGCTCCATTCAACCAGCTTCCAGAAGAACGCGAGGATTAGCGTCAAGCCCACGATGCCGAGCTCGGCGAGGATATTCAGGTACGAGTTGTGAGCGTGCGAGTCGCTGTGCTCGATCACGATGTCGGACGGTACCGCGAACAGATGGAAATACGAAGTAAGGCTGCCGATATGGTCGTCGAAGGAACCGAAGCCGAGACCGACGAGCGGGCTTTGCACGAAATACGCGAGCGCTCGTGGCCATAGCCACTCGTAGCGGATGTTGAGGTTGTTGACCTTGGCGTCGTTGGCGTGAATCGCGAACGTATAGCCCATGTAGTCGACGTTCGGCTGCGTATGGTAGATCGCGATGACGGCCGAGGCGATCAGCAGCACCGCGATCAGCGTACCGAGAATCCAGCGCTTGCGGCCAAAGTACAGATAGGGCAGAACGGCCGCCGCGCCGAGCAGCGAGCCACGGCTATAGGTCGAAAAGAGCATTAGCGCGGTGCAGACGAGCAGCGCGATCACCAGCTTGCTGCGTTTTTGCAGGTAGCACGCTACGCCGAGACAGAACAGCATCGCCAGAAAGCCGCCGGCTGCGTTACGGGCAATGAAGTAGCTGCCAAAGGTGTCGTTTGGGTGAACGAAGATGCTGAACAGCCCGTTCTGGGCGATGTAGTACGCGTACATCGGCAGATTGACGACGACTGCGAAGATGAACAGCGCACGCAGTACCTTGTTCAGATCCCAGCGGTGCGCATACACGCAACCGGCAAAAATGGGCAGATAAGAGATGAAGAAATTGCCGTCGCGCCGATAGAAGTCGAATTCGAGGAACGAGTGCGGATCGTAGAGCAGCGTCGAAATGAACGCGAGCACCGTGAAAGCGGTAAGCGGCGTGATGAACGCGGGATAAGTGCGGCCGTAAAAGCGCCATGCCAGCAATAGCAGCGGGACGAAGCCGATCGCACTGATGGGCACGAAGTTCGTGACCGTCATGAAAAGTGCGAATAGCGAAATATAGGCCATTGCAGCTCCAGAAAAACGGATGGCGCGCCGGTTGGGGTTGTGCCCATGCGCTGGATGATGGCGAGATTGGGAACAGCGAAAGACTCACAGTGGCCGTGCGGGATCGCACCGCTGTTTATCTTTGACAGGAATGCCACGGGACGTTCATTAAACGGTAGCACGTGTCGCTGCTTATTTCCATCGTGCGCACTGCAATAGAAGTGCAAGCTCGTTCGCAAGCTTGCGAAATCCTGTCCGCGAGCGCCGCCAAAACTTCCGCGCTTCGCGCCAGATGCCATGTGTCGCAAGGCGCTCTCACTATGATGAATTCATCGGGGCAGGACGTCGACCAGATCCGATGTACGTCGTTGCCACATTCGTTCTTTCGTTTTCAAATCGTTTTCCGGTCGTCGTTGTCGAGCAGACCACTGCGATTCGACCAGTCAGTTTCCGTACTTCCAGCTCGCGCCGGATGCAACGTCGGCGCATGCGTCTATCACTGCGAACTGAATTACTGGTCTGGTCCGTTTGACGCGGACGCCCTGTCGATAAATCACATCAGACGGTATTTGCGTGGATCGCGGCACACCGCGTTGGGCGGTGTCGTCCCGGAAGACGCGTTCCCGAGCCGGTTTCAATGCGAAGGAGTTTGCGATGGGTAAGGTTACCGCGGCAGCCGCCGCAGCGGATGTCGAGACGATACGACAGGATGCCGCCGGGTCGGAGTTTCCGACGCTCGTACAGGTGATTCTCGCCGGTGGTTCCGGCACCCGGTTGTGGCCGGTGTCGCGCGAACAGTTTCCAAAGCAGCTGATCGACGTGATCGGTAAGCAGACTTTGCTGCAAGCGACCATGGGGCGCATGGCGGGCTTCGATGCCGCATGGAACGTCGCGGCCGATCCGGTGATCGTCTGCGGCACCGAGCATTATTTCGCCACTTACGAACAGGCGCGCGAGATCGGCGTGAACGCGCGAATCGTGGTCGAGCCCGCGCGTCGCGATACGGCGCCGGCACTGACGCTTGCCGCGCTCACGGCATGCACGGAAGACGAAGACGCGATCCTCGTCGCGATGCCAGCCGACCATGCGATCGCGAATCTGGAAGCGCTGCATCACTCGCTCGACGTCGCCGCGACGCATGCGCGCGACGGCGCGATCGTCACGCTAGGCGTGCCGCCCGAGCGGCCCGATACGGGCTTCGGTTATATCCGGCTCGGAGATGCATTGCCCGACGGCGCGCGTCGGATCGAGCGCTTCGTCGAGAAGCCCGCGGCGGAACTCGCGGCCCAGTACGTCGCGTCGGGCAATTACTGGTGGAATAGCGGCATCTTCGTCGTGCGGGCGTCGGTGTGGCTCTCGGTCATCCAGCAGTTTCAACCGGACATGCATAGTGCCTGCGTTCAGGCGTATCGCGACGCGAAGAAGACTGAAGAATGCATCATGCCGGACGCCGACGGGTTTCTCGGTTCGCCGTCCGACTCGATCGACTATGCGGTGATGGAACAGCTAGGCAAACCTGAGTCGGCGTTTTCCGGCGTGGTGGTGCCACTCGAAGCGGGGTGGTCCGATCTCGGCTCGTGGGATGCCGTGTGGCAAGCGATGGAGAAGGACGAGTGCGGTAACGCGGCCAGCGGGCGCGTGCTGTTCGAAGGGGCCACCGCGACCTATGCACGCTCGCAAGGAGGCAGGCTTCTCGCCTGCGTCGGCACCGACAACATGATCGTGATCGAAACCGACGACGCGGTGCTCGTCGCGGATCGCTCGCATGTGCAGGACATCAAGGGACTCGTGTCGCGGATCAGGGCCGAGAAGTCGCCGGAAGCGGATGCGCACAGAAAAGTCCGTCGCCCCTGGGGCTTCTATGACTCGATCGATCATGGCGAGCGCTTTCAGGTGAAGCGCATCGTCGTGATGCCGGGCGGCCGTCTGTCGTTGCAGATGCATCATCATCGCGCCGAGCATTGGGTGGTGGTGTGCGGCACCGCGCTCGTCACGCGTGGAGAAGAGCAGTTTCTTCTCGGCGAAAACGAATCGACGTATATCCCGCTCGGTGTTCGCCATCGGCTCGAAAATCCGGGCCGCGTACCGCTGCAGATCATCGAAGTACAGTCCGGCACTTATCTCGGCGAAGACGACATCGTGCGTTTCGACGACAAGTACGGACGTTGTGGCTGATGCGACGAAGTCGACCTGATACGTCCTATGAGGGGGCTGTGATGCGATTGCTGACTGGTCTGCTGGCGAGAGCGTTCGACGTCGCGATGATCGTGGCTGGGGCCTTCGCGGCCTCCCAGGTACGCTTCGACGGCGGCTCGCAACGCAGCCTCTATTTCGCGTTCGTCGCTTTTGCCGCGGCGTTTGCTCTCGCGGTCTTTCCGGCGCTCGGCGTGTACCAGTCCTGGCGCGGCCGCTCGAAAAGAGTGCTGGCGAGCCAGGTGGCGCTCGGCTGGCTCGTCGTGCAGGCTTGCGCGATGGCGCTGATGTTCTCGCTGCACCGGATCGACTTCGTGTCGCGGCTCTGGTTCGTGTACTGGACCGGCATTTCGGGTGCCGCGATGATGTCCGGCCGACTGGTCACGCATGCGCTGCTCGGCCGCATGCGCCATGCGGGGATGAACTTGCAGCAGGTCGCGGTGGCGGCGTGCGGCGATCATTGCGACGAGATCATCCGCAAGATCGAAACCTCGCCCGCTGCCGGCTTTCGCGCGAACGCGTTGTATAACCTGCACCCCGACTGTTGCGTGCTGCCGCACCCGTCGGTGCAGGTGTTCGAAGAACAGGCCGCGTTCGCTCGCTACGTGCGCGAGCAACAGATCGGCGAAGTGTGGCTGGCGCTGCCGCTCACCGAGGAGCGCGCAATACTCAAGCTGGTGGCGGAGTTTCGCAACGACCTGATCAATGTGCGCTTCATGCCCGACGTGCGCTCGCTGGCGCTATTCGAAGGCAGCATGACCGAGTTGCTCGGCTTGCCGACGATCAATCTCGCCGCGTCGCCGCTGCCGCCGCAGGCGTTGGTGCAGAAAGACCTGTTCGACCGTCTGTTCGCGCTCGTCGCATTGATCGCGATCTCGCCGATCCTGCTCGGTTGCGCGATAGCCGTCAAACTGAGTTCGCGCGGCCCGGTGTTCTTCAGGCAGCGCCGCAAAGGCGCCGACGGCCGCGTATTCACGATCTACAAGTTCCGCACGATGCGCTTGCACGAGCAGAAGCCGGGCGTTCTCGAACAGGCGACACGCGGCGATCCACGCATCACCAGCGTCGGCGCGTTCTTGCGCCGCACGAGTCTCGACGAACTGCCGCAGTTCTTCAACGTGCTGCGCGGCGATATGTCGGTGGTGGGGCCGCGTCCGCATGCGCTCGAACACGATGATCTCTATCAGAACATCGTGTCGGGCTATATCCATCGTTATCGGATCAAACCCGGCATTACCGGCTGGGCGCAGATCAACGGTTATCGCGGCGAGACCGATCGCCTCGAAAAGATGGAAGGCCGTGTCGCGCACGATCTGTACTACCTGCGCAACTGGTCATTCTGGCTCGACATGAAGATCATTCTGGCCACGATTTTCAAGGGGCTTCATCATCCAAACGCGTACTAAGCATGATGCTATCCGGAGTTGAAAACGTAGTGAGACGATCAGCAAAGCGGGTCTCGCTTTACCGCTTTCACCACGATCACGGCTTGCAGGCGAGAAGAATATTGGAGCGACTTGAAAGCAGATATGGCAAGGCCGACCCGAACAACCTGCGGCTCGCGGACGCCTATGCGCGAGACGTGTTCGGCGACTCGGTCTACGCGCCCTGGCTGCGCGTTTATACCGCGTTTTGCGGCACATTCAAGGAAGGCTGGATTCCGGACAACTACTATGGCATCGTCGTCGTGCCGCATCTGAAAGGCTGGTACGGCAAGATTTCGAGCCTCAAGCCGATTTCACGGCTGATCTTCGACGGCGACGAATTGCCGGACCTGGCGTACTTTGCCAACGGGCTGTTCTTTACGGACAAAAGCGTCGTGGTACCCGAGCGCGACCTGAAGGACGTCGTGTTCGAGCATACCGAGCGCGTCGCATTCAAGCTCGACGGTTCCGGACAGGGCAATGGTGTCTACTTCTTCGACCGTGCCAGCTTCGACCCAACGGTCATCAGGTCGCTCGGCAATGGCGTGATTCAGACCTTCATCGACCAGCACAGTCTGTTCGCCGCGTTTGCTTCGAAACCGGTGGCGACGCTGCGCTTCACGACCGTGGTGGACGACGCCGGCCACATTTCTGTTCGAGCCTGCTACTTGCGGCTCGGCCGAGCCGAAGATACGCATGTGCTGGCGGATCGCGAAATATGCGTATCGGTCAACCTCGAGACGGGCGAACTGTGCGACCAGGGGTATATGAGCGACTGGGGCGCGGTAGAGTCGCATCCGGACTCGGGCGTGCACTTTGCGGGCGTGAAGATTCCGTGTTTCGACAAATGCATGACGACCGTGCTGCGCCTGCACAGGAAGATTCCGTTTGCGCGCTGCATCGGTTGGGATCTCACGGTCGACTCGAACGACAAGGTCAAGTTGATGGAATGGAACGGCAAGCACAACGACGTCAAATTCAGCGAGGCGACGCAAGGCCCGTGCTTCGCGGATCTGAACTGGGAACGGCTCAGGGCCGAACCTGACGTTGGACGGATGCCACCGGTCTGATCGGGCAGGGTAATAAACGCAGCGGGAGACGCGACGTGAGCGAACAGTTATGGTGCGTCCACATCGAAGGGCTGAACGACTTCATTGCCGTCGATTCGGAGGAATCGGCGCGGCACGAGGCGTCGGCGATCAATGCGTATATCGATCGCGCCGACAGAAGCTCGCGTGCCGCGCGTTTGCGCGCGGTGGTGGTCGAATGGCCGTTCAGCGCCGACGGCCACGCCAGAGCGCTCGATACCGACTGGCACGATCTGCAGCGTATGCCGCATAGACAGCAGGCTGCGGCGCGCGCCGACAGCGTGCTGTCGAATCTCGCGCGGCGCGTCAAGGAACTGTTGGGCGTCGCGCGCGCGGACAGGGACGATGCATGAACCGTGGCGATGACAAACCGCGTTATGCGGGCAGCGGCACGTCCTCGATCAGATCCGCGTTCACCGCGCGAATCCTGCGATCGACAAAGTAACCGCCGCCTTCGACGTAGCGCAAATACAGTCGCCCGCAGGTCGAGCATTGCCATACGCCGCAGCGGTTGTACGGGAAATAGCGCGGCGCGATCGGCGCATCGGCCGACCAGTAGCTCGTTTTATCGGGCAGATATTCGCCGAAGGTCGGCTCGGGATCGTCTTCCGGCATCAGCGTGCCGATCTCCTCCAACAAGCTCTCGTCGAGTGAAAGCGGTTGCGATTGCCAGCCGTCGAGGGCAGTGCGCGTGCATTCGCAAGGCCCGGCGGCGCGTTGTTGTTCCAGGCGCCGCTGCGCCGCGCGCGCGAGGTCGAGAAGGGTTGCAGTGTTCAGGTGGTGCGCCATGTGGCTAGTAGCAAGGGGTTCATGGGCCGTTGATCGTCCGGTCGCGCTGTGTCGCGAATCGCACCGTCGGTCACGAGACCGCGTACGCCGAGGCTTTGCGCGTATGTCGCCATGATCTCGTCCATCAGTGGCTGCGTGAGGTCGCGAGTGCCATCGATCACGAGCACGACGCCGGGGCGGAAGATTCGAACGCGCGAGGAATCGCGAGATTGTCGCCGGCGCGTGTATGGATCGTCAATGCGGTATTGATCCTGCTCGCTCTCAGGGTCTCGATGCTCGTCAGCTAACTGCTGCGATCAGGAAGGGGCGAGCATAACCTGTGCACGGGAGGGGAGACACCGTGCGCTCCCACCAACGCAGTGGTGGCGGGAGCGGTGTTACGGTTTGCGCGGAAGCGGTACGAAATGTTCGCCGTCACGTCGGTTGGTGACGACATAGCCATCTCGCTTGCGTATCTTCAGAAAGAAGAGCACTGGCGCCGTATTCGGATCGCCACCGCATTCGAGCGTATGGTTCTCGTGAACCCCGACGATGAAATAGTTCTTCTCATCCGAGACGTCGAATAGCAGGCATTGGGTTCGGTTGGAGGAGAGGTGATGCGTTTGGGTGACTTTCGCTGCTCGCTCCGCAGCCTGATCCGCGGTGGAGATCGCCTGCGCCGATGCCGCTGCATGCGCGCCGGCGAGCAGCAGGGCGAAGGTCACCATTCTTGCCCGCATGGTTTTGGCTGGTTCACCGAACGTCATATTGGTCAAGTTTGCGTGATTGAATGATACTGATCAATTTAGCGCCGTACTGAGGGTCGGTCGCGTAGTGGTTGCGGGCTATTTCAGTAGCGAATCCAATGCTGTCAACATGGAGGAAAGCGGAGCGGAAGCGGGCGTTGTGTTCGAGCATGGCGGCGTAATCCTCCGCGGCCTCGTCATAACTGCTATAGGCCCTGAAGGTGCCCGTGGATGCGACGGATACGCCGTTTACGGTTTCATGGGTACCGAACGTTGTACTTTGTCCATTTGGTGCGCGGCCTTTGATACCGAAGTATGCATTGCCCCTGACGGTCCTCCCCCAGTTACTTTCCAGCGCGGATTGTGCAAGGACCACACCTGCTGGTATTCCGTATTTGCGCTGTATATTCTGCGCGGTGCAAAGGTGGTCACGAATGAAGTTGGAAACATAGGCATCGCCTACGTTCGCGTTGTTCCGACGGTGTTTGGGCATATATGGCTCCTGAATCCCCACAACGGGAACCCCGAAGCTAACGTGACAGTTGACTGTTGGCTATGGGCGAAGGATGAAATTGAAAACCGCAGTGTTCGCTGTATCAAAGCCGGCTCCCTCCCCCGAATCTTGCGAGCCTGAATACGAGCGGCGAATTGCGCCTCACAGAACCCCTCACCCCGCACGAATCGAATCGATGACCAGTTGCATCGCCGGCGTGACGCGCCGGTTTCTGCGCAGAATCAGCCCATATGGTGCGAGCCGGCCGCGCAACGGCGTCGCGATCGCGGCGATCGCATCGAGTGCGACGTAGTACTGCGCGACCGAACTCGGCAGCACGGCGAGCATGTCCGAATCGCGCAGCAACGACAGCGTGGTCAGGATCGACGACGTCTCGACCGTGCTGACCGGCGGCGCGACCCGCGACTCGCGAAACGTTTGATCGATCACCTGGCGCATCGGGCTCGGATGCGGCTGGATGATCCACGGATAGCGTGCAAGGTCCGCCAGCTTGGGCCGCGTGCCCGTTTGTTTGCCTGTTTTGACGGCTGGATGATCGGGCCGCACGACGATCGACAGCGCCTCTTCCGCCAACGTCTCGAAGCTCAGATCGAGTGCCGGAAAACCATCGGGAATCCGACCGATCACGATGTCGAGCTGATCCTGTTGCAGCGACTGCACCAGCACGTCGCTGGTGTCGATCGTGACGGCCATCTGCAGGCGCGGATGCGCCTCCTTCAGCTTGACGATCGTGTGCGTCAGCAGTTCGGGCGACGGCGCCATCACCGCGCCGATGCGGACCTTGCCGATGTCGCCGGCCTCGATGCCGGCCAACTCCTCGCGCAACTCGTCGAGATCCTCGAACACGACACGCGCATAGCGCATCACGGCCTCGCCGAAGATCGTCGGCTCCATGCCGCGCGCATGTCGCACGAACAGCGATACGCCGAGCGTGTCTTCGAGTTCCTGCAAGGCCTTGGTCGCCGCGGGCTGGGTCATCGCGAGATCGTCCGCGGCGCGCCGCAGCGATCCGGTTTCCGACAGCGCGACCATCAGTTGCAGATGCCGTAGGCGCAGACGCTTGCGAATGGTGGAGGCGGGCGGGATCATGAGCGATAACTTTAAGGTATCGGCCGATTCGATTTATTCAGTGGTCAGTTATCGGATAGTTTCGCACACTAGCGGTTATCGCAGAACGGCAATCGCGACGCCGTTCGCGCTAACAAGACCAAACTGGAGACGACGCATGACGATGACCGCGAGCCCCGCGCTCGACAGCGCGATTGCCAAAGCGCGCACGAGGCTGCTGCCTTTTCTGATCCTGATGTACGTACTGGCGTTTATCGACCGCGCGAACGTCGGCTTCGCAAAGAACGTGCTACAGGCCGACACCGGCTTGAGCGACGCGGCGTTCGCCTTCGGCGCCGGCATTTTCTTCGTCGGCTATGCGGTGTTCGAAGTGCCGAGCAATCTGCTGATGTACCGCTTCGGCGCGCGCGTCTGGATGAGCCGCATCATGGTCACGTGGGGCATCGTGTCCGCGTGCACCGCCTTCGTCGACAGCGCCACGAGCTTCTATGTGCTGCGCACGCTGCTCGGCATCGCCGAAGCCGGTTTCTTCCCCGGCATCATCCTGTTCCTGTCGAACTGGTTTCCCGCGAAAACACGCTCGCAGACGATCGGGATGTTCTATTTCGGCTTCCCGCTCGCGCTGTTGCTCGGCAGCCCGATATCGGGGCTGCTGCTCGATGCGGGCAATCCGTTTGGCATGCATCCGTGGCAGTGGCTCTTCGTCGTCGAAGGGCTGGCGGCGTCGGTGGTGGGTGTCGTGGCTTACTTCTATCTGACCGACCGGCCCGTCGAGGCGCGCTGGCTCGATGCCGATAAGCGTGATGCGCTCGATCACGCATTGCGCCAGGAAGACCGCCAGAAGCTCGCGCACGGTCCGGCTTCGGTGCTGGCGGCGCTGCGCGATTCGCGCGTGCTGTTCTGCGGCCTGATCTACTTCGCGGTGCAGATGAGCGTGTACGGTGTCGTGTTCTATCTGCCGACGCGCATCGCCGGGCTTGCGAGCGGTGGCCACGTCGGCGTCGAGGTCGGTCTGCTGACCGCGATTCCGTGGATCGCCGCGATCATCGGCACGTTCTGTGTGACGCGCTACGCCGACCGTCACGGTCATCACCGTATCTGGGCCGCGGCGATGCTCGCGCTCGCGGCGTTCGGCATTGCCGCTTCGGCGATGACGTCTTCGGTGACGCTGGCGATTGCCGCGTTCTGTTTCGCCGCGATCGGTTTCGTCTGCGTGCAACCGCTGTTCTGGACGCTACCCACCGGTTATCTGGGCGGCGCCGCGGCCGCGGGCGGCATCGCGTTGATCAATTCGATCGGCAATCTCGGCGGCTTCGTCGCACCGAACCTGAAGGGGCTCGCCGAGCGCGCGATCGGCTCGTCGCAGGCGGGGATGTTCTCGCTCGCGGTGGTCGGCCTGATTGGCGCATTGCTGTTGCTGACGTTCCGCTTCACGTCCGCTTCCACCTCCAGTTCCATCTCTCATCGCAATGGCCCGCTCGGCGAACGCAGGGGCCACTGACTTACCGACTCTCAGAAGGAAATCGTCGAACATGAAGATCAAGCATATCCGTACACGTGTTTTCGAGTGGAAGGGCAAAGTCGTCCCGCCGCAAGCGCATTTCTGCACGAACGCGGTCGATATTCTGTACGAGCGCGGCGACGCGATGGGTTCATTTCGCTTTCACGGCTGGCTCGTCGTCGAAATCGAATGCGACGACGGCACGGTGGGCATCGGCAATTGCGCGCTCGCGCCGCGCATCGCGAAGCAGATCGTCGACGAATACCTTGCGCCGATCGCGATCGGCGAAGATCCGTTCGACAACGAGTACATCTGGCAGAAGATGTATCGCCGCACGCTTGCCTGGGGCCGCAAAGGCATCGGCATGGCGGCGATCTCGGCGATCGATATCGCGCTGTGGGACATCATGGGCAAGGCCGTGAAAAAGCCGGTGTTCAAGCTGCTCGGCGGCCGCACGAAAGAAAAGATCTGGTGTTACGCGTCGAAGCTCTATAACAACGACGACCGCGATGCGTTCCTCGGCGAAGCACAAGGCTACCTGGACAGCGGCTTCACCGCGATGAAGATGCGCTTCGGCTACGGCCCGAAAGACGGCCCGAAAGGCATGGCGAAAAACATCGAACAGGTGCGTCTGCTGCGCGAACTGGTCGGCGACGAAGTCGACATCATGCTCGAATGCTATATGGGCTGGACGCTCGAATACGCGCGCAGAATGCTGCCGCGCCTCGCCGAATTCAATCCGCGCTGGATCGAGGAGCCGGTGATCGGCGACGATGTGGAAGGCTATCAGGAGTTGAAGAAGATGAACCTGATGCCGGTGTCGGGCGGCGAGCACGAGTTCACGAGCTACGGCTTCAAGGATCTGCTCGAACGCCGCGCGATCGACGTGATCCAGTACGACACGAATCGCGTGGGCGGCATCACGGCGGCGCGCAAGATCAATGCGATGGCCGAAGCGTGGTCGGTGCCGGTTATCCCTCACGCGGGGCAGATGCACAACTATCACCTGACGATGTCGAGCACCGCGAGTCCAATGTCCGAGTTCTTCCCTGTTTTCGACGTCGAAGTGGGCAACGAATTGTTCTACTACATCTTCGAAGGCGAGCCGCAACCGGAAAATGGCTATCTGCAACTGTCGGACGACGTGCCGGGCCTTGGCATCGAGTTGAGCGACAAGTATGTTGCCGATTTCAACATCGTCGAATGAATGGACAGACGCGAGGAAAGTATCGTCACGCTGATGGCGATGGAGCGAGTTAGCTAACGCGCGTCAGCGTTTCCTGCGCGGCCCGGTCGAAGCGCGCACCACCAGCTCGGGCGGCGGCCCGAGCACCATCGACGGCTGCCGCTCCGGCGTCTGGATCAGACGGATCAGACTCTGGATCGACAACTCCGCGACTGCCGCGGTTTGAATCGCGACCGTGGTCAGCGCGGGATGCACCTGATGCGCGAGTTGAATGTCGGTGATGCCGATCACCGACACGTCGTCGGGCACCGAGCGGCCGAGCGTGATCAACGCCTGGATCGCGCCGATCGCGAGCAGGTCGTTGGTCGCGAAGATCGCGCTCAGTTGCGGGCGGTTCGCCATCAGCTCCATGCAGGCGGCGAAGCCGGAGTCGATCGAGTCGCGGATCTGCAGCACCGCGGCGGCATCGGCTTCGATGCCGGCCGCGCGCATCGCCGCCCGAAAACCGTTCGAGCGCGCGTCCTGCAAACCGCCGCAACCGTCGCCGATCAGCAAGCCGATCTCGCGATGGCCGAGTCCGAGCAGATGCCGCGCGGCCAATTCGCCCGCGCGCGCGAAGTCGACCGCGATGCACGGTAACGCGGGCGGCGACTCCGGGTGCTCCCACATCGCGAGCAGAATCGGCGCGCTATGCGTCGCCGATGCGCACAGGTCGTTGATCGTGATGTCGGTGTTCATCACGAGCACGCCGTCGGCGAGCGTGCCGGCGATCTGGTTCAGATACGCGCGGCCGATTTCGGCGTCGTCGTCGGTATTGCAAACCATCAGGAAATGGCCGGTCTTGCGCGCCGCGCGCTCGGCGGCGAGCACGAACTCCGGATAGAACGGGTTCGAAATGTTCGACAACATCAGCGCGAGCGTCGACGAGCGGCCTTCGGCGAGCGCGCGCGCATTAAGGTTCGGCCGATAGCCGAGCTCGGCTATCGCCTGCAGCACGCGCTCAGCCGTTTCAGGTCGGACTTTCTCGCGATTGCGCAGCACGTTCGAGACGGTGGCGGCGGTAACCTGCGCGCGTTTCGCGACTTCGGACAACGTGACCATGTTGGGTTAGCCCAGATGTAGGGAGGTCAATTCAAATGTTGCAAACGACCGGCGACATTGCTAACTTCCTCAAAAACGTAACGGAGACACCTGCGATGACTTTTTCCGTCGAATTCGAATTTAAGCGATTAAATGCCGCCCGCACAAGGTCTGGGCGTTTTATTTCCGCAAAAATTTAAGCGGTTAAATTGAGGCGGAGACAGCATGGCGACGATTCTTTTGAGCGATGTGCAAAAGGCCTACGGCGACCATCCGCCGGTGGTCCGGCGCGTGAATCTGGAGATCGCGCAGCATGAGTTCTGCGTGTTCCTGGGTCCGTCTGGCTGTGGCAAGTCGACCTTGCTACGGATGATCGCCGGTCTCGAAGACCTCAGCGAAGGCGAGCTGCATATCGGCGGACGACTCGTCAACGACGTGCCGGCCGCCGAGCGCGGCGTCGCGATGGTGTTCCAAAGCTACGCGCTGTTTCCGCACATGACCGTGTTCGACAACATGGCGTTCGGATTGAAGCTCGCGAAGCAGCCGAAGGACGTGATCGAGCGCAAGGTGCGCGAAGCCGCGCGGATTCTGCAACTTGAAAGCCTGCTCGACCGGCATCCCAAAGCGTTGTCGGGCGGTCAGCGGCAGCGCGTCGCGATTGGCCGCGCGATCGTGCGCGAGCCGGGCGTGTTTCTGTTCGACGAGCCGCTGTCGAATCTCGATGCCGCGCTGCGCGGTCAGACGCGCGTCGAGATCGCGCGTCTGCATCAGAGGTTCGCGAACGCGAGCGTCGTGTACGTCACGCACGATCAGGTCGAAGCGATGACGCTCGCCGATCGCATCGTGCTGCTGCATGCGGGCGCGGACGCCGAGCGCTTCGGCAGCATCGCGCAGAGCGGTGCGCCGCTCGAGCTGTATCACCATCCGAAGTCGCGCTTCGTCGCGGGCTTCATCGGCTCGCCGCGCATGAACTTCATCGATGCGATCGTCGAATTGATCGAGCCGGGCCGCGTGACAGTGGCGCTGGCGGCGGGCGCGCAAAGGCTCGTCGCGGACGTCGATGGAGAACGGCTGCAACGCGGCCAGCGCGTCACGCTCGGCGTGCGCCCGGAGCATCTGCGGCTCGACGGCGACGAACAGTTCATTCACTGCGCGACCGTGTTGTCGGAACGGGTCGGTGAGCACAGCTATATCCACGCGGACCATGCGGGCGGCACGCTGATCGCGAAGGCGCCCGGCGATACGCCGCTCGGCGCGGGCGAACGCATCCGGGTTCACGTGCCGCCCGCTGCTTGCCATCTGTTCGACGAACAGGGACTCGCGTTGCGGCGTAGCACGTTCGAACCGGAACGCGCGGCCGCCTGATCGAATTCCGCCATAGAGCGGGTTACATCGCCGGCCACGCTGCGTAGCCGGTCAACAAGGTAGACAAGGAGACACAGATGATCGCTCTTCGCCTTCGCCGTCTTGCACAGGTGTCGATCGCCGCCGCCGTGGTAGCCGGCGCGCTCGGCAGTGCCGTGGTCGACGCGGCCACGCTGAACGTCAACGTATCGGCGCGCGGTAATCAGCGCTCGACCTGGCAGGACGCATTCGATCAGTTCAAGAAAGCCAATCCCGACATCGACCTGAAAATCACCTACGTGACCGAGGAAGCGTACAAGGTGCAGATGGGCGGCTGGCTCGCCACCGATCCGCCCGATGTCGTGTCGTGGCACGACGGCGAGCGGATGGCCTACTACGCGCAACGCGGTCTGCTCGAAGATCTGAGCTCGGACTGGGCGAAGAACGGCTGGTCGCAGCAGTATGCGTCGGTCAAGGACGCATCGACGTACAAGGGCAAGCAGTATGCGGCACCGCTCGGCTATGACGCGTACGGCTTCTTCTATCGCAAGGATCTGTTCGAGAAGGCCGGCATCAGGAGCGAGCCGAAAACGTGGGACGAACTGCTCGAAGCCAACAGGAAGCTGAAGGCGATCGGCGTCGCGCCGATCGCGGTGGCCGCGCGCGATAGCTGGACGCTGGCCGCGTGGTTCGACTATCTGGATCTGCGCATCAACGGCAACGAGTTTCATCAGCAGTTGATGGCCGGCGAAATCCCGTACACCGATCCGCGCGTGAAGAAGGTCTACACGACGTGGAAGACGCTGCTCGACAATAAAGACTTCATCGACAACGCACTGTCGTACGACGTCGATTCGATCGGCCCGATCCTGAACAACGGCAAGGCCGCGATGATGCTGATGGGCACGTTCTTCTCGGCGAGCTTCCCGCCGTCGGTCAAGGATCAGATCGGCTTCTTCCGCTTCCCGGTGATCGACGCCAACGTGCCGATGGCCGAGGACGGTCCCGTGAACGTGCTGCTGATTCCGGCGAAAGCGAAGAACAAGGCCGACGCGCGCAAGCTGCTCGCGTTCATGGAGACGCCGAAGATCAACGCGGAACTCGCGAAGGGCTGGGGACAGTTGCCGTCGAACAGCCAGGCCGCTCCGCCTGAAGATGCGATCTCGAAGGTCGGCTTCCAGACGCTCGCGAACACGAAGGGCGGCATCGCGCAGTTCTACGATCGCGACATGCAGAAGGAAATGGCCGACGAAGGCATGAAGGCCATGCAGCAGTTCTACAGCGATCCGTCGCAACTCAACAGCGTGCTCGCTCATCTCGAAGCGACCCGCAAGCGCATCTACCAGAAGTAAGTCCCACGGCGCCGGCCGCGTGAGCGCGGCCGGATTGCGAGTCCCGCTTCTGGGTCCCACTTCCGGGTCAATTCCGCCTTCGATTTCCGACGAGGCCGTTCCATGTCTCATACCGCAGCGCGCCGCCTGCCCGCGGCGCGGCACCGTCGCGTGTCGACGACGCGTCGTCATCAGCATCGCGCCGCGTTTTTCTTTCTGCTGCCCGGCTGTGCGTTGTTCACGCTGTGCGTGATCTATCCGATCATCAGCAGCATTTCGCTGAGCTTCTACAACTGGGATGGCATGACACCGAAGACCTTCGCGGGTCTTGCCAACTACGTCGAGCTGTTCCAGTCCGATACGTTCTACACGGCGCTGAAGAACAACCTGATCTGGCTTGCGCTGTTTCTGCTCGCGCCGCCTCTCGGTCTGCTGTTCGCGCTGTATCTGAACCAGCACGTGCGCGGGATGCGGGTCGTGAAGTCGCTGTTTTTCGCGCCGTTCGTGCTGTCGGGCGTCGTAGTTGGCCTTGTGTTCAGCTGGTTCTACGATCCGACGTTCGGGCTGCTGCGGTTGATCGTCGGTCGCGGCATTCCGGTGCTCGGCGATCCGCACGCGGTCACGTTCGGCATCATCTTCGCCGCGCTGTGGCCGCAGGCACCGTTCTGCATGATCCTGTATCTGACTGGACTCACCGGCATCAATCCCGAGGTGGTCGAGGCGGCGCGCATGGAAGGCGCGAAAGGGCTGCGACTGCTGTGGCACGTGATCCTGCCGCAACTGCGGCCCGCCACCTTCATGGCGGTGGTGCTGACCGTGATCGGCGCACTGCGCAGCTTCGATCTGATCGCGGTGATGAGCGGCGGCGGCCCATTCGACAGTTCCACCGTGCTCGCCTATTTCATGTACGACCAGGCGATCAAGTACTACCGCGAGGGCTATTCGGCCGCGATCGCGGTCGTGCTGTTCGCAATCATGCTCGTCTATATCGTGTTCCATCTGCGCCGCATGCTGCGCGAGGAACGCTGATTCTGTGAACGTCAGGAGTACCAGCTCATGTATCCGCTTCCCGTCGAACGCTGGAAACCGCTGAATCGCAGGCTTTACAAGGCCTCGCTGCCGCTTGCGCTGTTTATCTGGCTGCTGCCGATGCTCGCCGTGCTGCTGACCTCGATCCGCTCGACGGACGAGTTGTCGCAGGGCGACTACTGGACGTGGCCGAAACATTTCGCGCTGCTGGAGAACTACGGCACCGCGCTGACGCAAACGCCGATGCTGCATTACTTCGCCAATAGCGTGCTGATCACGGTGCCGTCGGTGATCGGCGCGATCGTGCTCGCGTCGATGGCGGGCTTCGCGTTGGCGACGTATCGCTTTCCGGGCAACACGGCCGTGCTGTTAGCGTTCGTCGCCGGCAATTTCGTGCCGATCCAGATTCTGATGATTCCAGTGCGCGACATGGCGCTGAAGTTCGGTCTGTTCAACACCGTGTGGGCGCTGGTGATCTTTCATGTGTCGTTCCAGACCGGCTTTTGCACCTTGTTTCTGCGCAACTTCATCAAGCAGCTGCCGTTCGAGATGATCGAGGCAGCGCGCGTCGAAGGGGCGAGCGAATGGACGATCTATCTGCGCATCGTGCTGCCATTGATCCGCCCCGCGCTCGCCGCGCTCGCGATCCTCGTGTTCACGTTCGTATGGAACGACTACTTCTGGGCGCTGTGTCTCACGCAAGGCGACGACGCCGCGCCGATCACGGTGGGCGTCGCCGCGCTGAAAGGGCAATGGACGACCGCGTGGAACCTGGTCGCGGCTGGCTCGGTGCTGGCCGCATTGCCTTCGGTGCTGATGTTCTTCGGAATGCAAAGGCACTTCGTCGCTGGACTCACGTTCGGCGCGAGCAAGGGCTAACGGGCGCTTGAAACACGATTGAAACGACGGCTCGACGTCAACTCACCACGAGACTTTCACATGCAACTTGGTGTCTGCTACTACCCGGAACAATGGCCGCGCGCGATATGGGCCGACGACGCGCAACGTATGGTCGAACTCGGCATCACGCATGTGCGGATCGCCGAATTCGCGTGGAGCCGGATGGAGCCGCGCGCCGGCGAATACGATTGGCAATGGCTCGACGAAGCCGTCGACACGCTGGCCAAAGCGGGCCTGAAACTCGTGCTCGGCACGCCGACCGCTTCGCCGCCGAAGTGGCTCGTCGACGCGCATCCGGACGTGCTGCCGGTGCGCGCGGACGGCACGCGCTGGAATTTCGGCTCGCGGCGTCACTACGATATTTCGAGCGACACGTACCGGCGCGAATGCGTGCGCATCGTCACCGCGATGGCGCGGCGCTACGGGCGGCATCCGTCGATCGTCGCGTGGCAGACCGATAACGAACTCGGCTGCCACGATACGGTGCCGAGCTATTCGGCCGCGACTTTGCAGCGCTTTCACGCTTGGCTGCAGCGGCGCTATGCAACGATCGGCGCGTTGAACGACGCGTGGGGCAACGTGTTCTGGAGCATGGAGTACCCGTCGTTCGACGCGATCGGCTTGCCGACGCTGACGCCTACCGACGCCAATCCGATCCATCTGCTCGACTTCCGCCGCTTCATGTCCGACGAGGTCGCGAGCTTCCATCGCGAGCAGATCGACGTGTTGCGCGAGCATGCGCCGAACGCGGATCTGCTGCACAACTTCATGGGCTTTTTCACGACCTTCGATCACTATCGCTTCGCGGCCGATAACGCGATCGACATCGCCGCATGGGACAGCTATCCGATCGCGCGCACCGAATCGATCGCTTTGCCGGAGGAGCAGAAGGCGCGCTTCGCGCGCACAGGGCATCCCGATGTGTCCGCGTTCGATCACGACCGCTACCGCGGCATTGGCGGCGGGCGCTTCTGGGTGATGGAGCAGCAGGCTGGTCCGGTGAACTGGGCGCCGTGGAATCCGGTGCCGGCGTCGGGCATGGTGCGGCTGTGGGCGTACGAGGCGTTCGCGCATGGTGCGGAGCTGGTGTCGTATTTCCGTTGGCGCCAGTGCCCGTATGCGCAGGAGCAGATGCATTCCGGGCTCAATCTGCCGAACAACGAACTGTCGCCGGGGGGTCTGGAAGTGCAACGGGCCGCGCGTGAGATCGCGGGCAGTACGGCGCTGTCGACGCTCGCCGCGCCCGCGCAAGCGGCGACCGCTCTGGTATTCGACTATGAGACGCAGTGGATGTTCGACATCCAGCGTCACGGCAAGGGCTTCGACTACCAGACGCTCGCGTTCGACTATTACGAGTCGCTGCGCGAACTCGGGCTCGATGTCGATATCGTGTCGAGCCGGGCAGATCTTTCAGGCTATCAGCTAGTCGTGGTGCCGAGTCTCGCGGTGATCGACGCCGCGCTCGTCGAGCAGATCACGCGTTCGAACGCGCAATGGGTGTTCGGCCCGCGCAGCGGCTCGAAAACCGACGCGTTCGCGATTCCGGATAATCTGCCGCCCGGCGTGTTGCAACGCGTGCTGCCGATCCAGGTGCTCGAAGTGGAAACGCTGCGCTCGACGCTCGCGCCCGCGCTGTCGCTCGACGGCACCGCGGGTCACGCGCTGCACTGGCGCGAGCATGTGCGCGCCAATGGCGAGACACGCATTGCCGCGCGCTTCGACGACGCGTGGCCCGCGCTGCTGACGTACGGCAACGTGCGCTATGTGGCCGGCTGGCTGTCGCATGAACTGCATCGCACGTTGTTGCGGCAGGCGGCGCACGACGCCGGCCTCGATACGCAGATGCTCGCCGACGGACTGCGGCTGCGCCGCCGGGGCGGCCTGACCTTCGCATTCAATTTCGGCGCGCAACCGGTGCAGGTGCCGGCGCCGCGCCATGCGACGTTCGTGCTCGGCGAGCCGCGCCTGAATACCGGCGACGTTTGCGTGTGGAAAGACGCGTGACGTGGTGCGGTTGTCACAGTAGTCACGAACTAAACCGGGGAGGAAGCGGTAACAGCAGTTTGAAACTCGCAGTTCAACACTCGAAGGTTGCAATACCGACGCATCAAACCAGGACCGGGCGGCCCGCCAGGAGCCGCGACTAATCGATGGAGGATGACGGATGAACCGAAGAGAGATGCTGGGATGGCTCGCGGGCGCCGCTGCGGCGGCGGGTGTCGGCGCCGGTGTCGGCGCGCCCGCTATGGCGGCCGAACTCGGCCGGCAGACAGGGCCGGCTGGAGAGCAGAGCGCGGCCTGGCCGGGCGCGGCCGCACTTCCGAACCGCTTCGCGTTAGGCGCGGACGTGTCGACGTTGCTCGAACTCGAAGCGAACGGCGCGAAGTACTACGAGCATGGCGAGGCACACGACTGCCTGCAGATTCTGAAGCGTCACGGCGTCGATTCGATCCGTATCAAGGTGTGGAACGATCCTGGCAATCCCGACTTCTTTCCGGCGAATCAGAGCCCCGCAGCCGGCTGGAATAATGCCGGGCACGTGCGCATCCTCGCGCGTCGCGCCGCCGCGCTGGGCCTGCGCATTCTGATCGATTTCCACTACAGCGACTGGTGGGCCGATCCGGGCAAGCAGTATCCACCGCACGATTGGGCCGGCAAGGACATCACCGAGACCTGCGCGCTGCTGTCCGCGTATACGTCGAACGTATTGCGGATGCTCGAGCGCGACGGCGTGCATCCCGAGTGGGTGCAGATCGGCAACGAGATCACCGGCGGCATGCTGTGGCCGCTCGGCAAGTACGATCAGCTCGATAACCTCGCGGCGCTGCTGAAGGCCGGGCACGACGCGGTCAAATCGGTGGACGGGCGCATCAAGGTGATGCTGCACATCGACAGCGGCGGCAACAACGCGACGAGCCGCTGGTGGTTCGACAGCATGACGCAGCGCGGCGTCTCGTTCGACGTGATCGGCCTGTCGTACTACCCGCAGTGGCAGGGCTCATTCAGCGACCTGCAGGGCAATGTGAACGACCTCGCGACGCGCTACGACAAGGACGTGATCGTCGTCGAGACCGCGTATCCGTGGACGACCAGCGACGGCGATTCGGAACCGGACTCGATGACCAACGTCGGCACCTCGCCGTATCCGCAGACGCCCGCCGGCCAGGCGCAGTTCCTCGGCGCGGTGACCGACATCGTGAAGGCGATCCCCGACGGCCACGGCAAGGGCGTGTTCTGGTGGGGGCCGGAGTGGATTCCGACGCCGAACGTCGGCTGGAAAGTCGGCGCGGGCGATCAGTGGGACAACAACACGCTGTTCGATTTCCACGGCAATGCGTTGTCGTCGCTGGATGCATTCCGGCGGCGCTGACGCGTCGCGGGCGGCACGCCGGCATTACTGTGCCGGCGCTGCCTGCCCCTTGTGCTGGTTCACGCACTCCGACGTGATCGCCATGCTCGCCTGATCGGGCGTCATGTGAGGCGCGTCGGGGCGGTAGATCTTTTCGATGATCGCATTGACGGCCGCGCGGTCGGATGGGTCCTTGTAGTAGCGGGCGGCCTGGTCGAGCGCCTGAGCTTTGGTCTTCTTGTGGGCGCGCCACGACGCGACCTGGCCGGCGATATCGCCGAGCGCGAAACATTGATTGCTGACGGTCTGCGCGACGGCCTGAGTGGCCGGCTGCGCGACGCACAGCGCGACGAGCGCGGATACGACTACGCGTTTCATTACCGGAATCCTGAGATGAGACGGCGGCGGCGCGGAAGCGGCGGTGGTCGC
This sequence comes from Paraburkholderia sp. EG304, assembly GCF_046543485.1. Taxonomy (NCBI): domain Bacteria; kingdom Pseudomonadati; phylum Pseudomonadota; class Betaproteobacteria; order Burkholderiales; family Burkholderiaceae; genus Paraburkholderia; species Paraburkholderia sp. EG304. The sequence continues at coordinate 197,636 of NZ_JBKGUA010000012.1, forward strand.
CGCGCCGGGTCGCGCGCGGAAAAATTGTTGCGTAGTGTATCGGGAAGTGGGCCGGGGCGCTTTTTGCCGCGGTGGATCACAATGCCGCAGGCAAACGGGCGTGACGTCGCTGCGCTACAACGGCAGCGGCCGATCCTCGAAAATGCTCTTCATGACCAGCGTCGACGACAGCCGCAGCACGCAGGGCAGCGTCAACAGATAGCGGTCGTAAAGCACCTGGAACGCCTTCAGATCGCGAGTGACACCCAACAGCCTGAGTGCGGCCTTTTCTGGTCGACCGTGGACGACCCAGAGCGGCCCCTCGCATTTCTCGAAACCGGTCATTGGGACTGCGCTTGGCCGCTGAACGACCGGGCTCCACTTCAGCTAGTCGCACCGTCATAGTGTTTCTGCCAGTTGACATACGCTGCAGTACCCATTTCGTCGACGTTCGGCATTTCACCGACATGGACGTGCTGGAAAAAGCTCAGGCAATGGCCCCAAGGCGATTTTTCGGGATTGGACTCAATCCAGCACGAATGTCCCAAGCGCTTCCAATCCACCGACTTGTCATCATTGCAGCGCCAAAGGAGCTCTCGCGCGATTGCCTCGCACCAAGTCAAAGCTTCGTCGGCCGACCCTGCTGAGATAAAGACTCCAGTTGTCGATTCATAGTCTTCGATCAGTCCGCGCTCGAATAGCTGTCGCGGTTCAGGCTCGTGGTACTGGAAAATGACGAGGTATTCATGTGCCATGTCGTAGGGCCCTGTTTAACGACTTCACATCGCGTCCATTGCTACCAATTGTCGACGATCTCAGCGGCGACGTCGACCGGCTGTTCCTGGCCGACCCCGGTCCGACGTAGACCGGCGGACGTGGTCGGCCATAGATCGGCTGCGTCGGGCAGTAGGCGACCCACAACCGCCTTTCGAGCCAATGCAAGGAGTGTGGCCGGTTGCAAGCTGGAACGGACATTCGCGCGGTCTCCCCGCTTGTCAGTCGTCGGCCATTGCGGTCATTGGGCCAATCGCCGGCCAAGGGCTGCTATGGGTCGGCGGATTCAACCGGTCGATGCAATAGTTTGCTGGAACCGTTCAGCCGGCGTTTCGTAATTCAGTGTCTTCCTTGGACGCTCATTCAGCCTTCTTGCCACGGCATTAAGTTTGGCCTGAGAGTAGACCGACAGATCGATACCTTTCGGGAAGTACTGCCTCAGGAGACCATTGGTATTTTCATTTGAACCACGTTGCCAGGGGTGCTTCGGATCGCAGAAGTACACGGCGATGTCAGTGGCAATCGTGAATCGTCTGTGACCTGCCATCTCCGTGCCTCGGTCCCATGTGAGCGATTTATACAGTTCGTGTGGCAGCTTGCTGGCATGTTTGATCAGCGCATTGACTACCGTCTCACTGTCCTTGCTGGTGAGCTTCACCAGCATTACATAGCGTGTCTGGCGCTCTACAAGTGTTGCAATCTGGCTGCCGCTGCTGCCACACAGAAGATCCCCCTCCCAGTGGCCAGGTACCGCGCGGTCTTCCACTGTGGCGGGGCGTTCGCTGATTGATATCGCGTCGCGAATCCTGCCGTGATCGTCCGTCTTCTGGGTGTGATGCCGCGAGCGACGCATGGCCCGGGTGCGCCGCAAATGTTCCAGCAGCTCTTTCTTCAGGGCACCGCGTGCCTGAATGAAGAGACTGCGGTAGATGGTCTCGTGTGACACGTGGCGATCCTCGTCGCGCGGCCAGGCGCGTTTCAGCCATCCAGCAATCTGCTGCGGTGACCACTGCATCTGGAGCTTGTTGGCAACTATATGGGCCAGCACCCGATGCCTGGCCAGTTTGCAGACTGGGCGGCGACAATCATTTTGGCCGGCGCATTGACTCAGGTTTTTTGTTACCGAGCGAGGGTCGTTGCCTCATGTAATTTGCTACCCGTCAGAATGCTGGCGGGAGCGACTTATGGCGAGGCAGCTCAGCATGACAACACGACGGGAATTGACTGAGGCAGTCGGTGAGCGGTACCGCCGTTCTGGCCGGAACGAGAAGCGCGAGATCCTGGATGAGTTTGTTGAGGTGACGGGCTATCACCGCAAGCACGCCATCCGTGTGCTGTGCCGGGAGCCGCAGCCGTCGAGGGCGAAGCCCGGTCCGCAGCGACGCTACGATGACGAGGTGCGGGCCGCGTTGATCACGCTGTGGGAAGCTGCCGACCGGATCTGCGGCAAGCGCCTGAAGGCGCTCATTCCGACGCTGATCGACTCCATGACACGGCATGGTCACCTGACGCTATCGAAGCGGGTTCGCCAACGGCTGAACCAGATCAGTGCCGCCACCATTGACCGGCTGCTGCGGGACGTACGCGAGCAAGCCTTCAGCGGTCAACGCCGGCGCTCTGGCGGAGTCGGCAATGCAATTCGCCGTGCGGTGCCAATCCGCACGTTCTCTGACTGGAACGATCCGTTGCCCGGCTATCTCGAGGTTGATTTCGTCGAGCACTGTGGTGGCACCAAGATCGACGGCGACTTCGTGCACAGTTTCGTGATGACAGATATCGCGACCGGCTGGACCGAATGCCTGGCCATGCCGTATCGCAGCGGGGCGTTCGTTCTCGAGCACATCGAGAGTGTTAGCCGTGCCCTGCCATTTCCGCTGCGTGGTCTGGATTGCGATAACGATACTGCCTTCATGAACGAGGCCGTATTCGACTTCTGCAAGGCAACGGGGATCGAGCTGACACGTTCTCGTGCATACAAGAAAAACGATCAGGCGTGGGTCGAGCAGAAGAATGGATCAGTCGTGCGCCGCCTCGTTGGGTATGGCCGGTTACGCGGCCTCGAAGCCACGCAAACCCTTGCCGCCCTTTACGAGGTATCGCGGCTGTACATCAACTTCTTCCAGCCGTCGTTCAAGCTGAAATCAAAGACACGTCACGGCGCCAAGGTGACGAAGCGCTATGAAGCGCCTTTAACGCCGCTTGAGCGCGTGCTGCGTTCGGCTTCGGTGCCGGAGTCAACCAAACGTCGACTGCGTACCCGGTTCAGGGCGCTCGACCCACTGGACCTCTTGCGTCGAATGCGAGAAGCCCAACAGCGCGTCGCCGAATGCAGCGCTTCCGGCGCGGCGCCGAAGGAGGCTACAACACCTGATCAAGTTCCACTCGCCGACTTCCTGGCAAGTCTTGGAACAGCGTGGCAGGCCGGCGAAGTCCGGCCGACGCATCACCGAAAAGCGCGCGTCCCACATGACTGGCGCACCCGGGAAGATCCGTTCGAGCATACCTGGCCGAAGATTGTCACCTTCCGGCATAAAGGAGCCGGGTATTTCCGGCATATAGGCGCCAGAAGAAGCGGGTAGAAACGAGCATCTTGGTGGGTTCAAGAATGGGCGGTTTAGCTGCCGTTTGCAAGGTTCAAGTGA
>NZ_JBKGUA010000013.1:0-186737 GCF_046543485.1 Paraburkholderia sp. EG304
TAGTTTTTAAAGATCGATCCGCCCAACCCGCCGCGCCTGAACCACCACTACCCGGCACCGCTTCGTTTGCGTCGCTGCGTCTGCAGCAGAGAAACGAGATTATGGAGAGCGGTCGACAACACGTCAAGCCCCTTCTGCGAATTTCTTTTGGGAGCAAAGACTCTCATCTCAATCTCATTGCCCACATTCACAAAAGAGTCAACTCACGTCAGATCAAAAAAGAAGCAAAATTAGTTAGCCCTCCGATTCAATCCGTCGAAGTCCGGAAACCCACCACCGCTCCCCAAGTTAAAGTTTTACCCCTCCTCGCCGTCAATCAGATCATCCCGCCACTTAAATTAGCTGCCGACTATGGACCATCCCGTCGACGCACACGTCGAGGAAACCCAGCGCGCCGCTGCATCGCCGGCGCTCGAGCCTGATTCGGTGCCGGTAGGCACGCCGCTGCCATGGCCGATCGTCGATGCCGACGGCACGCTGCTGTTCGCAAGCGCGACGACGCTCGCGACCGCCGACGAACGCGCCTTTCTGTTTCAACACTTCCGCCCGCACCGCGGCGACCTGCACGACCTCGGCGCACAACAACCGCCGGCGCCCACGGCCCAGCCTGACCAGCCCGCCGAACTGACGCTGAAGGATATGCACCTCGAGATCGGCGCATTGATCGGCATGCGCTCGCAACTCGGCAGCGGCGCGCCGATGCACCCATGCCGCATCATCGGTTTCGCGCCGAATCATGCGCTGTTCGTCACGCCGCCGATCCAGCAAGGCCAACCGCTGCCGCTCACACCCGGCGAGAACGTCGAGCTCGTGGCGATCGCGAGTCAGGCCGTGTTCCGTTTCGTCTGCACGGTCGAAGCGGTCTGCCGCGCGCCGTTCGACTACGTCGTGTTGTCGAGGCCTGGCATGGTCCGCCGGCTACGCGAGCGCAAATCGATCCGCGTCCACGCGCATCTGCCCGTGCGGTTTGGCATAGGTGGAGCCGGCGACACGTACGAGGGCCTTGGCGTCGCCAAGGGCATCAGCGCGCTCGGCATGTCGTTGTGTGCGTCGTGGACACTGGGCGGGGTCGGCGACCGACTGCGCATCGCATTCCGGCTGAAGTCGGCCGAGTTCTATTCGCAGATCGAGACGACGGCAGTGATCCGCAACGTTCAGAAGGGCAAGACGCCTGGCGAGCCGTCCATGCACGGCCTCGAACTGGATCAACTCGATTCCGCTCAACAGATGGCGATGAAGGTGTTCGTGTTCGATCGTCAGGAGGACGTGCAGCACTGGTCCAACGGACTCCAATAAGCGCTCCGGCTGGCAAGCAACGCGCGTGCGGACGCAGCAGTTCGAGCTCGCTGCGCACACATCGATCAGCCGATCAACTCTTCAGGCGTCAACCGCCGCGCTCCCCACGCATTGGCGAGCATTTCGCAACGGCCGAGCCGTATCGCACCACGCTCGAAATCGACGAACACGACTTCGTCGGCGCCGGCCGGCCGCGCGGGTTCGTCGCACGTGCGGCCGTCGGTCAGAATCCAGAGCCAACGCTGCTGGGCCGGCCGTCGCCGCGCGCAGCGCTCGAGCAAATGCGCGGCGCTCCGCACGCCCGACGCGAGCGGCGAGCCACCGCCTCCGCCCACGGGCGCGAGCCATCGCTCGTTCCACCAGCGCGGCACGGCGGGGCCGAAGCGTACGTCAGCGCCCGCACCACCGAAGCAGATCAGCGCAGCCTCGGCGCGCATCGCACTCGCACGGTCAAACAAGGCAGTCAGTAGGCCCTTCGCGAGCGCCAGGCGTTGGCCCGCCAGCATCGACCCGGAGCAATCGAGCACGAAGCAATGCAGCACTCCGCCGCGCGGCGCTTCGCGTGCGAAGCGCAGATGCTCGCGACGCAGCGTGCGCTCGCGCATCGCGGCGAGCGTCGGTGGCCATGCAATGCGCCGGCCCGGTTCGCCGCGCGACGTATCGCGCAAACCCGCTCTGACGCCTTGCGGCCATCGAAAACCGCTGCGCGAGTCAGCGGCGGCGCCCTTCCGATGGCTCAGCGTTTTTTTGCGTCGAGCGGAATGACGCCTTTGACAGGCACAGTCCCGGCCGGCTCGGGCGGCAGGTAGCCCCAGTCGGGGTCGGCGGAAGATGTCGCCGAATCGCCAGACGCCGCCCCAACGACTTCCTGCGATCGCGCCTCGCTGTCCGACTGACGCTGATTCGCAGGCTGCGAATCATGCTGACGCCGCCGATGAAGCAGCACCGCATCGGCGACGCAATCCACATGTCCGACCGTCACCGCATCCCTCTGTTCGAACGCGGCCAGCGCGCGCGCCGCGCGCAGCATCACGAGGTCGGCGCGCAGGCCGTCGACGGCTGCGTCGATGCACAGCGCGCTCACACGCGCATGGACGGCGTCATCGAACGCAAGCAGCGGCAGCGCCGCGCGCGCCGAGCGAATTCGCTGCACGTATGAAGCCTGCTGGTCCGCATAAGAGGCACGAAACCCCGCGGGATCGAGATCGAACGCGAACCGCGCTTTGACGATCGCCTGCCGCACCTGCGGCTCGAACGCGTTCTGCAACTCCACCATCAGACCGAAGCGGTCGATCAGTTGCGGCCGCAACTCGCCCTCTTCGGGATTCATCGTGCCAATCAGCGCGAAACTCGCGTCATGACTGTGCGACACGCCATCGCGTTCGACGGTATTCACGCCGCTCGCCGCCGCATCGAGCAATGCATCGACGAGCGCATCGGGCAGCAGATTGACTTCGTCGACGTACAGCACGCCGCGATGGGCCTTCGCGAGCAGCCCCGGCGAGAAGCGCACCGAGCCGTCGCGCAGCACGGTTTCGATATCGAGCGTGCCGATCAGACGATCCTCGCTCGCGCCAAGCGGCAGGTTCACGAGCTGCCCTTCCGGCAGCAGCTCGGCAAGCGCGCGCGCGGCAGTCGACTTCGCGGTGCCGCGCGGTCCGCTGATCAGTACGCCGCCCAAGCCCGGATCGATCGCGGCAAGCACCAGCGCCTGCTGCAACGAGGCCTGGCCGATCAGCGCGGCAAACGGAAAAACCGGCCGCGACGCCGTGCCCGAAATAGAGCCCGCGCTGCCTAGGTCGTCCGTTCTTCGCATCGCTCCATTCATGTTTGTCTTCCTTCGATCTGCTGTTCGCTCGCAAGCAGATGCGCTTCCACCTGCGCGCGATAGTCGCCCGGCTGCTGCCACAGCCCTCGCTGCATCGCTTCGAGCAAACGCTCGCAGATCGAATGCAGCGCATGCGGGTTGTGCCGCTGCATGAACGCGCGGGTATCGGCGTCGTTCAGATAAGCATCGGCAACGAGCGCGTATTGATGATCCGCGATCACGCGCGCGGTCGCGTCGTAGCCATACAGATAGTCGACGGTCGCGGCGATTTCGGCCGCGCCCTTGTAGCCGTGGCGCTTCACGCCATCGAGCCATTTCGGATTGACCACGCGCGAGCGGATCACGCTCGCGATCTCCTCCTGCAACGTGCGCACGCGCGGCGCGGCAGGATTGCTGTGATCGGCGTGATAGACACGCGGCTGCTGACCGGCCAGATGCCGTACCGCCGCGACCATGCCGCCCTGAAACTGGTAGTAGTCGTTCGAATCGAGTACGTCGTGCTCGCGGTTGTCCTGGTTCTGCAGCACCACATCCAGCGCTGCGAGGCGCGCGCCAAACGCTTGATGCGCTTCCTCGCCCGCGCTCTTCTGCGCATACGCATATCCGCCCCACGCCTGATACGCGTTCGCCAGATCGGCGTCGGTCTGCCACTCGCGCGAGTCGATCATCTCCTGCAGACCTGCGCCATACGCGCCGGGCCGCGCGCTGAACACGCGCCAGCCGGCGCGCTTGCGCGCATCGACCGGGTCATGCCGCTCGCAATCAACGCATCGCGTTCGCGCTGCACACGCGCGCGAATCGGATTCAGCTCCGCCGGCTCGTCGAGTTCGGCAACCGCTTGCACGGCCGCATCGAACAGATGCATCACGTTCGCGAACGCATCGCGGAAGAAACCGGATACGCGCAACGTGACGTCGATACGCGGCCGATCGAACGCTTCGATCGGCATGATCTCGAAGTCCGTCACGCGATGACTGCCCGGCGCCCACTTCGGCCGCACGCCGAGCAGCGCGAGCGCCTGCGCGATATCGTCGCCGCCGGTGCGCATCGTTGCGGTGCCCCAGACCGACAGGCCGATCGCGCGCGGATAATCGCCATGCTCCTGCAGATGCCGCTCGATCAGTTGCTGCGCCGATTTCAGGCCGAGTGCCCACGCGGCTTGCGTCGGCACCGCGCGCGTGTCGACCGAGTAGAAGTTGCGGCCGGTGGGCAGCACGTCGGGCCGTCCGCGCGACGGCGAGCCGCTCGGACCGGGCGGCACGAAACGTCCTTCGAGGCCGCGCTTGAGCTGCGTCATTTCCTGCGGGCCGCATGCGTCGAGGCGCGGCAGCACGTCGTCGCGCAGGCGTGCAATTACCTGTGCCGCTTGCTGCAGACTTTCGTCGGCTACAGGAACGGCCTGCGAACGATCCGCGTCATCGCAATCGACACCGCAGACGCCGCGCAACAGCTCGCCCGCGAGCAACTCCAGCCGCTCGCGCGTATCGCCGTAATGCCGCCACGGTGCATCGCTGATCCGCCGCAAGACATCAGGACGTGGGCCGTCCCATGCGGCGGCCCAATCCACGCTCAACGGATCGAACAGATGATCGATGCGCAGATCGCGCGCCAGCGCGTCGACGAGCCCAGCCTTGCCGCCCTGTCCATCGCCGACCGGAAAGCGCCCGAGCGCGAGCAGCGTATCGCGCCGCTGCACGCCGCGCGGCGACTGCCCGAACGTATGCAGACCATCGCGAATCTGCGCTTCCTTCAGCTCGCACAGCCACGCATCGACGCGCGTGAGCAGCGCGTCTTCATCGTCCTGTCCGTCGGGCGCCGCGAGACTCAGCTCTTCGTGCAGCCGATGCTCGACGATCGTCGTCAGAATCGTGCGACGCAAGAGCTTTGCGCGACGCGAATCGACCATCAATGCTTCGTAGTATTCGTCGACCTGGCGTTCGAGGTCCTGCAGCGGCCCATAGTTTTCAGCGCGCGTAAGCGGCGGCATCAGATGATCGATGATCACCGCCTGCGCACGCCGCTTCGCCTGGCTGCCCTCGCCCGGATCATTGACGATGAACGGATACAGATGCGGCATCGGTCCGAGAATCAGATCGGGCCAGCACGCGTCGCTCAACGCGACACTTTTGCCCGGAAGCCATTCGAGGTTGCCGTGCTTGCCGACGTGCACGACCGCGTCGATGCCGAACTGGTGGCGCAGCCAGAAGTAGAACGCGAGGTAGGCATGCGGCGGTACGAGCTCCGCATCGTGATAGCTCGCGTAGTCGCCTTGCTCGCGCGAACGCGAAGGCTGAATGCCGACGAACACCTGCCCGCAGCGCCAACCCGCGATCATGAAGCGGCCGCGCCGCAGCGTCGGGTCCTCTTCGGGCTTGCCCCAGCGCGCGTTCAACGCGTCGCGCACGCTCGCCGGCAATGCGTTGAAATGCGCGAGATAGTCGTCGAGCGCGAGACTTTGCAGGGCCGGACGCAGATCGCGGACGACCGGATCGTTGGTCACGCCCTCGGTCAGCCTGTTCAACAACGCGTCGCCGTGCTCGGGCAGTTCGCCGACACGATAGCCCTCATCGCGCAGCATCGACAGAATGCCGACCACCGATGCCGGCGTGTCGAGCCCGACGCCATTACCGATGCGCCCTTCGCTCATCGGATAGTTCGCGAGAATCAACGCGACTTTCTTGTCGGCGTTATCGAGCGAACGCAAACGGCACCAGCGGCGGCTCAGCTCGGCGAGAAAACGCACCCGTTCGAGATCGGGCTGATAGCGGACCACATCGACCTGGGTACGCGCACAGCGATACGCGAGACCCTTGAAACTGATCGCGCGCGTAATGATGCGCCCGTCCACTTCGGGCAGCGCGACGTGCATCGCGATGTCGCGCGAATTCAGGCCGTGGTTGTCTTTCAGCCAATCCTCGCGATTGCCGCCGCTCAGGATCACCTGGAACACCGGCGCGTCGCCGGCGAGCGCGAGCGGCTCGGGGTCGTCGATCGCGGACGCGGCGAACGCGGTCGTGTTCAGCACCAGCGCGACGCCATGTTGCGCGCACAGCGACTGCACGACATCACGGCTCATCGCATCCTTCAACGACGTGATCGCGAGCGGCAGCGGATTGAGCCCTTGCGCTTCGAGCGCATCGATCAGCGCATCGAACACCGCGGTATTGGCGGCCTGCAGATGCGCCTTGTAGAACAGGATCGCGACGACGGGCGCGTCCTGCCGCCAGCGCGCCTGCCAATCGGCGACGGTAGGCGTATCGCGCTCGGGGTGATACAGCGACGCGGCCGGCAACGCGCGCGGCGGCTCGGGCTCGCACCCCCAGCCGATCGCGCGATACGCGATGCAGCGCAAAAACGCCTCGGCGTTCTGCGGACCGCCCTCGCGCAAATAGCGCCACAACTGCTGACACAACTCGGCGCTCGCAGTGCTGCGCGCGAGCAGGTTCGGGTCTTCCTGCAGATCGCCGGAAAACATCGCGAGCGTTTGCTGTTTGCGCTGCGCGAGCGCGACGACCTGCTCGATGCCGTACGGCCAATACGCTTCGCCGCCGAGATGATCGACGACGACCACGCGCGCATGCTGCAACACGTCGTCCAGATAGAAATCGACCGAGGCCGGCTGACGCAGATACGTGACGTTCGCAAGCCGCACGCTCGGGAAGCCGTCGCCAAGACGCGGCACCACGCTCGCGAGCAGCGACAGCGTGGTGTCGGCGGAACTGAGCACGACGATATCGGCGGGCTGCTGATCGATGCGGATCACGCCCTGCGTATCGTCGACGAAACCGCCCGGCGTCGTGCGCAGCAGATGCATGCTGGTGCGCCCGTTATGCCGTCGCGTTCGACGTCGCGCCGAGCGCCGCGTCGAAAGCCTGTTGCAGCGCGGGTCGATCGAGGTCTTCTCCGATCAGCACAAAGCGGCTCGGGGCGCCGTCGCCGTTTTCGCCCGCCTGCCAGCGCAGGTCGAAGTAGCTGTCGAAGCGCCGGCCCACGCCCTGGATCACCAGACGCATCGCCGCGCCCGGCAGTGCCGCGAAGCCTTTGACACGGTAAATCGTGTGGTTTTCGACCAGCGTCTGCAACGCGGCGAGCGCCGCGTCGCGCGACGGCACCGATGCCTGCACGACGACCGAATCGAATTCGTCGTGATGATGATCGGGGTCGTCGGCGGAACCGTGGTGGTCGTGCCGCAGGTGGATCGTCTGCTCCGACGCCGCTTCGAGCCCCAGCAGCGTATGCAGGTCGAGCTGTCCCTGCTGCGCGCGCACGATCTTTACCTGCGGCGGAATCTCCGCGCGGATCGCGGCTTCCACTTCGTGCTGCCGCGCGTCGTCGATCAGATCGGTCTTGTTCAGAATCACCAGATCGGCGGCCGACAACTGGTCTTCGAACAGCTCGTGCAGCGGCGACTCGTGATCGAGATTCGGATCGGCCTTGCGCTGCGCATCGACCGCGACCGGGTTCTCGGCGAACTGGCCGCTTGCGGCGGCCGGGCCGTCCACCACCGTCACCACCGCGTCGACCGTGAAGCCGTTGCGGATCTGCGGCCAGTTGAACGCCTGCACGAGCGGCTTCGGCAATGCGAGCCCCGAGGTTTCGATCAACACGTGATCGAGTTCGTCGCGCCGCTCCGCGAGTTTTTCCATCACCGGGAAAAACTCTTCCTGCACGGTGCAGCACAGACAGCCGTTCGCGAGTTCATACAATTGCCCTTCGGTCTCGACGCCGTTTTCATCGCAACCGATGCCGCAGCCCTTGAGGATTTCGCCGTCGATGCCGAGTTCGCCGAACTCGTTGACGATCACCGCAATGCGCTTGCCGCCCGCATGCTTGAGGATGTGCCGCAGCAACGTCGTTTTGCCACTGCCGAGAAAGCCGGTGACGATCGTGACGGGAATCTTGCGCAATTGAGTTTGCATCGTGAGGTCCATCCCTTTGCGTTGCATCGGTCTGCCGCAAAGTCCGCGCATCGGTCGGCATCGGCTGGCGAACGGAGCGAATGAATCACGCGCACAGTACCAGCGATCACCAGACACGGGGACGAACGACGGCATTGCCGCGACAACGGAAATACAGAAAACGGAACTGAGGTCATGAACGCGCCGCCGCATCCCCGCGGCGGTCGTTCTGCTTCTTCGGGCCGGTATCCGGGCTGGCGAAAGCGCCGCTTCCCCTTCCCGGCCGAGTGGTTTCTCGTCCAGTGGTGATATGTCGACGCGACCTTGCGCGAGGACATCGAAGCCGGCACCGCGGTGCCCGGCTATCAACCCGGAACCGCTTTTCGCTTACCGTTGCGGGGACAGCACAGGTTAGCCGCTCTAGCGCAGATGGCTCCCTGTTTCCCGTTTAACTGCATGCGCACGAACGCGCACGCGAGCACCCAAAGTGCGTGCGAGTGTAGGCCCCCGGGCATGCGCAGTCAAGGAACGCAGGCCGCCGGAAAGCGTCGCCGAGGCTTATCTGGCAAGGCGCCATGTGCTATCGTATGCGCGCGTTTGGTGCCCGCACATGCACTCGCATGTGCAGTTAAACGGGAAACAGGCAGCGCGTCGCGCGTTCAACCTGTGCTGTCCCCGCAACGGTAAGCGACCTGCGGCGCGCGATTCGATCCAGCTTCGATTCCACCGTGCCGCGCATGCGTTTTTTGATGCCACTGCCCCGCGAATCCGCAGATTCGCGAACAAGGACGGGAAGGCGAAACGCGTGAGGCCGCCAGCCCGGATACCGGCCAGACGCGGAGGCGGCGCCCCATGCACCCGTGCATCAGGTTGCGCCGCCGGCCGCCGGAATCCGCGGGGAACGGATGTGAAGGCGTAGAAACGTGGCATCGCGCGTTTCGTGGCGTTCTCTCTCTGAAGAATCCGCCGCGAGCCGCATGAGTGGCCGCGCCCGGATTCGCTGTACTGCATGACCTCTATATTCACCGCCGCGTGCACCGTCGCACGCCGCTTCTCTCCTCCCATCTCCGCATGGCATCCGCCATGCACGCCGCGATGACGCGCGCCTGGCTGATCGGCGCCGGTCCCGGCGACGTCGAACTGATGACGCTGAAGGCCACCCGTGCGCTCGCGCAGGCCGATGTCGTGCTGGTCGACGATCTGGTCAATCCCGACGTACTGCAGTTTGCACGCGCCAACGCGCAAGTCGTGTACGTCGGCAAGCGCGGCGGCCATCCGTCGACGCCGCAAGCGGACATCGTCGCGCAAATGCTCGGGCATCTGCGCGCGGGACGCAGCGTCGCGCGGCTCAAGGGCGGCGATCCGTTCGTGTTCGGCCGCGGCGGCGAAGAATTGCAGGCGCTGCAGGCGGCGGGTATCGAAGTCGACGTGATCAACGGCATTACGGCCGGCATCGCCGCACCCGCGACGCTCGGCATCGCGGTCACGCATCGCGATTACGCGCAGGGCGTCGTGTTCGTCACCGGCCACGGCGCCGGCAGCGGCGAACCGGACTGGGCCGCGCTCGCCGCGACCCGCATGACGATCGTGATCTATATGGGCATGCGGCGGCTCGGCGAAATCGTCGCCGCGTTGCTCGCGGCCGGCATGTCCGCCGATACACCCTGTGCGGCGATCGAGTCGGCGACGCGGCCCGAGCAGCGTCACGTGCTCGCGCCGCTGCGCGAGTTTGCCGAGGCGGTCGTGCGCGCAGGGCTCGGCTCGCCGGCGATCGTCGTGATCGGCGGCGTGGCCTCGCTCGCGCTTGCACGTGAAGCGGCGAACCGCGATGGCCGAGTCGATCACGAACAAGCTGCGAACGCGCTCAAAACGCTAAGCGTCGGCATAGGTTGCCGCTTGCACAGCGATGCCGGCGACATCGAAGCCGCCGTGCGCGCAGCACTCGGTTCGAATGCCTTCGAGCGGATCCACACCATCGCGACGATCGACACGAAAGCCAACGAAGCAGGTCTGCTCGAATTCTGTTCACGCCATCAACTGCCGCTGCAACTGTTCAGCCGCGAGCAGATCGCGGCCGCGCCGGTCGCGTCGCCGTCGGCGGCCGCGCGCGCGCATCTTGGTGTCGACGGTGTGTGCGAACCGTGTGCGCTACTGGCGGCAGCAGCTTCGGTCTCCGCGACAATCGCGCAAACCGCACGTCTGGTCGTACCCAAGACCACGCACGCTGGTATCACCATTGCAATTGCGGCGGCGACCGACACCGCAGCCGGCGACGTAGCGCCCTTCCATCCCGCCCCTCAAGACCAGGACCTTCGATGAAAACCGACCCCGAATCGCATCAACGCATGACCGAGCGCCGCCGCGAAGGCCACGAAAAGAAGCAGGCCAGCGCGACCGTCGAAAAAGGCCTGCTGATCGTCAACACCGGCACGGGCAAGGGCAAGAGCACGGCCGCGTTCGGCATGGCCGTGCGGGTGCTCGGCCACGGCATGCGGCTGGGCGTCGTGCAGTTCATCAAGGGCGCGCTGCATACGTCGGAGCGCGATTTCCTCGGCGCAATCGCGCAATGCGATTTCGTCACGATGGGCGACGGCTATACGTGGAACACGCAGAATCGCGAAGCCGATATGGCGACCGCGCGCAAGGGCTGGAACGAAGCGCGGCGGATGATCGAAAGCGGCGACTACCAGATGGTGATCCTCGACGAGCTGAACACCGTGCTGAAGTACGAGTACCTGCCGCTCGACGAAGTGCTCGCGGTGATCAAAGCGCGCGCGCCGATGCTGCACGTCGTCGTGACCGGACGCCATGCGCCCGATGCGCTGATCGAAGCCGCCGACCTCGTCACCGAAATGCGCGCGATCAAGCATCCGTATCGCGAGCAGGGTGTGAAGGCGCAGCGCGGCGTGGAGTTCTGAGCGATGTCCGCATCCCCCAAGGGGACTTCCTCCGCTGCGTGCCCCGCGCTGTTCATCAGCGCGCCCGCGTCGGGACAAGGCAAGACCACGATCACCGCGGGTCTCGCGCGCTATCACCGGCGGCTCGGACGTCGCGTGCGCGTGTTCAAGAGCGGGCCGGATTTTCTCGATCCGATGATCCTCGCGCGCGCGAGCGGCGCGCCAGTGCTGTCGCTCGATCTATGGATGGTCGGCGAAAGCGCGTGCCGCAACCTGCTCGCGCAAGCGGCGCAAGAAGCCGATCTGATCCTGATCGAAGGCGTGATGGGCCTGTTCGACGGCACGCCGAGCAGCGCCGATCTGGCGACCACGTTCGGCGTGCCAGTGCTTGCGGTGATTTCGGCGCAGGCGATGGCGCAGACCTTCGGCGCGCTCGCGTTCGGCCTTGCTCGCTTCAGACCACAACTGCCGTTTCATGGCGTGCTCGCGAATCGCGTCGGCTCGGCTCGGCACGCGCAGATGCTGCAGGAAGCGCTGCCGCCCGAACTGCGCTGGTGCGGCCACATCGCCGCGAGCGACGAGATCACGTTGCCCGACCGCCACCTCGGCCTGCATCAGGCCGATGAAATCGACGATCTCGAAGCGCGCCTCGAACGCGCGGCGGATACGCTCGCGTCGACCGCGCTCGCCGAACTGCCGCCGCCGGTCGATTTCGGCGCACCGTCGCCCGAAGTGCTGCCGCGTCTGCTCGAAGGCAAGCACATCGCGATCGCGCGCGATGCCGCGTTCTCGTTCATCTATCCCGCCAACCTCGCGCTGCTCGAAGCGCTCGGCGCGCGGCTCAGCTATTTCTCGCCGCTCGCCGACGAAGCGTTGCCCGCCGACACACATGCGCTCTATCTGCCGGGCGGCTACCCCGAACTGCAAATGGCGACGCTCGCTGGCAACATGCGCAGCGCGGCATCGATCCGCGCGCACGTCGAGGCGGACAAACCGGTGGTCGCCGAATGCGGCGGCATGCTCTACCTGCTCGACACCCTGACCGACGCGCAAGGCAAGAGCACGCCGATGCTCGGCCTGCTGCCCGGTCACGCGGAGATGCAAACGCGCTTCACGTCGCTCGGCATGCAGCAGATCGACGGCCTGCACGGCACGCTGACCGGCCACACGTTCCATTACTCGAAGCTCGCGACATCGCTCGAGCCGCAGCGCTTCGCCACCCGCGCGCACAGCGACACGCCCGGCGAAGCGGTGTTCCGCGTGGGTCCGATTGTGGCAACCTATATGCACGCTTACTGGCCCTCCAACCCGGCTTTCACGGCCGCCCTCTTTCATGGCGAAGCCTTTTGACGACTCCGAGCGCGACGCGGTCTATCGCGCGATTTACGAACGCCGCGACATGCGCCACTTCGTGCCCGATCCGGTCGATCCGGCGGTGCTGCGGCGTCTGCTCGACGCGGCGCATCACGCGCCGAGCGTCGGCTACATGCAGCCGTGGCGCATCGTGCGCATCACCGATGCAGCGCTGCGCACGGGCTTGCGCGACATCGTCGAGCGCGAACGGCTCGCCACCGCCGACGCGCTCGGCAAGCGCCGCGACGAATTCATGAAGCTGAAGGTCGAAGGCATGCGCGACTGCGCGGAACTGCTGGTGATCGCGTTGATGGACGGGCGCGAGCGACACGTGTTCGGCCGTCGCACGCTGCCGGAGATGGACCTCGCGTCGGTCGCGTGCGCGATCCAGAACATGTGGCTCGCCGCACGCGCCGAAGGACTCGGGCTTGGATGGGTGTCGCTGTTCGATGTCGACGCGGTGCACCAGCTACTGGCGATGCCGGAAGGCGCGCGGCCGGTCGCGATTCTGTGCCTCGGCCACGTCGATGCGTTCTACAGCGAGCCGATGCTCGAAACGGAGCGCTGGGCGAGCCGTCTGCCGCTAGCCGATTGCGTGTTCGAAAACCGCTGGCCAGGCGGCGAGCCGGCGCAGGAATAACCGACACGCACGGCTCCGGCGACTCGAAGCTGCGTTATTTAGCGCTGCAGCGGCTCCATAGAATCGACGTTCGGCGCACCGCTCGCCTTGTCGATACTGAGCTTCACGCGCCAGTCGGCCGGCGCGTCGTACGGCAGCTTCGCAAGCGCGGTTTTCACGAGCAGCGGCAACGCATGCAGCGGGTCCGCGTCGCGATCCATATACACCGCACTGACCTTGTAGCGCTCGGCGCCGCTCGCATAGTCGAAAAAGCGCAGTGTCAGCGCGTGCTGATAGTTGCGCCCGAATAGCAGCGCGCCCGGACCGTCGCTGCCCCCGCCGCAATCGGCGGGCGCGCAATCCCCGCCGCCAATGCCGATCGACGCCGGCCGCGTGCTATACGCGATCGACAGCAGAAAATGCGCGGACTTGCCCGCCGTATCGACGAAGCCGTGTTTCGCCAACTCGTCGCGCAGCAGCTTTTCGACTTGCGGATGGTCGGCGCTGTCGTTCTGTGACTGCGTGCGCGCGAGTGAATAGGTCTGCCCGCCTTGCAGCGCAATGGCATGGTCGGCGCCGCTAGCGGAGGCGGTGTGCACGTCGGCGCTCGGGCCCGCGCAAGCGGTGAGGCTCGCCGCAGCCAGCGCGGCATAGAGGTGAGCGATCTTCGCCATTTTCTGTTTTCTCTCTAGTCCATCGAATCCATCACAAGCGCATCAGGCGCGCGGTGCGCTGGTTTCATCGAGCGGCGCGTCGTCGAGCGCGGGCAGCCAGATCGTAAAGGCCGTCCCCTCGCCGGGCGCGCTGACGACTTCGACGCTGCCGCCGTGGCGCGTGACGACGGTTTTGATGAACGCCATGCCGAGTCCCGCGCCGCCCACTTCCGGCCGCTCCGCCTCATGAAAACGGCGAAAGCGCTCGAATAGCCCCGCCTGCTGCTCCTTCGGGATGCCATAGCCCTGGTCGCGAATCGTGCATGCCACGCGAGCCGCCCCGCTGCCTTCGCGCCTAGCCGCCGGCTGGCTCGCGAAACTGCACACGATGCGCGTGTCGGGCGGACTGTACTTGACCGCGTTGTTCAGAATATTGACGAGCGCGCGCGTCATCAGTGAGCGGTCGGCGCAAATCCAGAGATCTTCGCTGGTGGTGTCGGCCGGTTTCCGTATGCAGCGTGATGCGCTTCGCGTGCGCCTGCGGCCAGACCTCGTCGCTCGCATCGATGACGAGTTCGGTCAGGCTCAGCGGCTCGAGCACATACGCCTGCGACTCGGCGCGCGCCAGTTGCACGAAGTCGTCGGCGAGCGTGAGCGCGCGTTGCGCGTAGCGTTCGATGCGCTCGAGCACGCTGCGCGCGAGCGCCGGCTCGGTCCGCGCGCGCTCGATCTCGACCAGCGCAATGATCGACGCCTGCGGCGAGCGCATGTCGTGCGACAACAGCCGCAGCGCGTCCTCGCGCTGACGCTCGGCCGCATGCAGCGCCGACACGTCGACGAGACCGGCGATCCAGCCGGTCGTCTCACCCTGCGCGTTGGTGCAGGTCGCATAGCGCAGCAGATGGTCGCGCTCGTTCGAGTCGCGCACCTCGACACCCTGCGCCATCAGCGCCGCGAACTCGCCGCGCGTCGGGTCGAGCGGCGCCGGCCAATGCGCGTGCGCGTACACGTTGCGCTGGTTGTCCGCGGCCGCGCCGGCATCGATCGTCTTCACGAGCGTGAGACCGCCGAGCACGCTTTGCATCGGCTGGCCCTCGGGCATCGGCGCGCCGAGCCCCGCGAAATGCGCTTTCGCCGCGTGATTCGCGATCAGCACGACGCCGTCCACATCGCTGACGAGAATCGGCTCCGGCATGCTGTCGAGGCTGTCCCACACGAAGCGCTTCATGTCCTGCACCCGTTGCGCGGCCTCAGCCATCAGCGCCATGTGCTGCGCGAGCACGTCGCCGCCGAATTCGCGGCGGCGCTTCGGCGTTTCGGGCAGCAGATGCGGCTCGTCGGCGAGACGTTGCAGTTCGCCGCGCAGATACGCCATCGTCATTTCGAGGCGTCGCCAGTTCCAGATCGGGTAGACGATCACGACGCCGAGGATCGCCGGCACCGGCGACATCCACAGCCTGCCGCTGTACAGCAGCAGCGCGCTGCCGGCCACGGCGAGCAGCACCAGCGCGCCGGTCAGCAATAGAGAGCGGCGCGGCGACAGCACGAGGAAGCCGCCGAGCAACGCGGCGAGCGGCGCGAGCGCCGCCGCGAACACGATCCACAGCGCGACCGGCTGGATCTCGCGGCCGGTCAGCAGCGTGTCGAGCACGTTCGCGTGGATGTAGACGCCTGGCAGCGGACCGAGCTCGCCCGACACCGGCGTCGCGAAGCGGTCGTACAGACCCGACGCCGTCACGCCGATCACGACGATGCGCCCGCGCAGCTGATCGGCCGGCACCTTGCCGGCGAGCACGTCGGCGAAACCGAGCTTCGCGTAGTTCGCGGCATTCGGGCCGAACGGAATCAGGAAGCGGTCTTCGCGGCCGTCGTCGCTGCCGCGCGCCGGCTCGGTCGAGCGACGCGGCGGCAGCCCGTTGCGCAGCCGCAGCTTGCCGCGTTCGACCGCGTCGGCGACGAGCACCGTCAGTTGCGGCCAGCGCGAGTGCTCGTCGCCCTGGAAGCGCGCGACGCTGCGCACGATGCCATCGCTGTCCACTTCGAAATTGATGTGACCGAGCCCGGCTGCTGCCTGCGCGAGCGGCGTGACGGGTTCATCGACGGTGCGCTCGCCGCTCGCATCGGGCGGCGTCAGCAGCACGGGCAGATAGGTCGGGCTCAGCGCGACGGCGTGGGCGAGCTGGGCGTCGTCGACGTTGGGCTCGGTGAACAGCACGTCGTAGATCACCGCGGCAGGTTTGGCCGCGGCGAGCTGCTCGAGCAGCCGCGCATGCACGCTGCGTGGCCACGGCCAGCGGCCGAGCGCGTCGATGGCCGCATTGTCGATCTCGACGACGACGATGTCGGACAGCAGCGGCTGCTTGCGCAGCTTCAGAAACTGGTCGTATACCAGCAGATCGATGCCGGCGCCGACGCGCCCGAACGATGTCAGCAGGATCACCACGAGGCCGAGACAGCCAACGCTGAGCCACTCGATCAGAAAGCGCCGGCCGGCCCGCCGTCCGAGACGGGCGCGCGGATCGAGGCTCAGTCGCGTAGAAGTGGCGGGCAAGGGGCGATGTAATCCGGAACGGGAGGACGGACCGGGCAGCAAGCCGGCTCCGAGAATCTACCAGCGTCAGCGCGCCAGCGTAAAGGAGCGGACCGGGCTGCTCTTTTCGTAGAAGCGGCCGTTGTCGAACTGCTCGGCGACGATCGTCCAGTAGTAGACGCCAGGCGGCAGATCGCTGATCACGAGTTCGCCGCCCGCCAGATCGGTGCGATCGATCACGGGATGGCTTAGATCAGCCGTCTTCGCGAGCACGAAGCGAAAACGCGTCGGCACGTTGCTGTGGCTGACGAACCAGCGGAACTCGTAGTCGTGGCTACCCGCGCGCTGCGCGGCCGAAGCGTCCAGCCCGAGTTGGCGGCGCTCGAACGCATACACGTTCGGCAGGCCGTCGAGGCCGTTGCTATCGGTTGACGCGACACGCACGAAGTACGTGCCGTCGGGCAGATCGCCGAAGTCGGCGTGCGGCACGCTCACGCGTAGATCGCGTACCAGGTCGAGCTGATCGGCATCGTGCGAAATCTGCAGCCGATAGCCGACCGCGTGCTCGGCCGGGTTGACGTCGAACGCGACGGTCTTGCCGTCCTGCACGCGCGCCGGCCGCTCGACCGAAGGCGCCGGCAACAGCTGGAGCGGACTGCCGATCGCGCCGCCCGAGTGTGTGACGTTGCCGAAGCTTGCCTTCACCAGTTGCTCGGACGCCTGCAGCGGCCTGCCCGGCACCGGCGCGGCGCTCTGGCCATGCTGCTTGGCCGGATCGACGCCGACCGCGCCATCGAGCACCGCCACCGCGGTGGTCTGCGTGTCGCCGTTGTAATCGACGCGAAAGCGCGTACCGCGCACCCCGGCGACCACCGAAGGCGACCGGATCTGAAAGCGATCGTCGCGTCGCGTTGCATGCGTGACCTGGCTTTCGACTTCGCCGGAACGCAACTGGAAGATGCGATCTGCCGCGCCGGTCAGCGTGATGTGCCGCAGCCTCTCAATATTGAGCTCGCCATTTTGCGCGACCGTCACATACGAGCCGTCGGGCAGTTCGAGCGTCGCGAACCCGTTCGCGCCGGTGCGCAAGTGATCGCCTTCGGCAAGCGTTTCACCGCTTTTCAACGGCAGATAAGGGTTTGTGTGGAACGCGTGCTCGACCGGACCGCTGGTCGCGACCACTCGCGCCGTGTCCGGATCCTGGCGCAGCCTTTGGAACGGCAAACGCAGCACGATGCCGGCCGGCATGCGGCGCGGCGCGGGCACGTGATTGAGCCTGCTCAACAGCGCCCAGTCGGAAGGGTCGGCCATGTAGCGGGCGGCGATGTCGTACAGCGTGTCGCCTTCGTGCGTGGTGTAGGAAGCGTAGACCGGCAGCACCTTCGCACCGGTCTTGCCGCGCGCGGGCTGCGCGTGCGCGAGCGCACTCCAACCGGTCGCGCCCGTTGCAATCAGGCAGGCCGCGGCAAGCCACGCGGCGGCACGAAGGCCGGAGATAGCGCCGCCGCCCGACGCCGCCCCACCCACGCAGACCGTCACGCCTCCCCCGCTTCTTCAGTGGGCTCGTCGTTGGCGGTAGGTGGTGTGTCGGCTTCGATCCGCTCGAGGCGGTAGCCATAGCCGTAGATTGGCGTGAGCCGATAACCCTGCTCCGGGCGCAGACCGAGCTTGCTGCGCAGCATCGACACGTGCGTGTCCATCGTGCGCGACGGGATGTCGGTGGCCTGCTTCCAGATCACGTCGAGAATGTGTGCGCGCGACAGCGGCCGGCTCATATGCTGGAACAGCAGCAGCGCGAGCTCGAACTCTTTTTGCGTGACGGAGACCGGCGTGCCGCGCACGACGACGTGCTTGGCGCTCAGGTCGAACTCGAAGTCGCCGAACACTTCCCTGGTCGCCGGCGGCTTCAGGTAATAGGCACGCCGCAGCAGCGAGCCGACCCGGGCGAGCAGCACCGCGCCCGACACGGGTTTGACGAGATAGTCGTCGGCCCCGATGTTCAGAATCGAAGTGATGTCGGATTCGCGGCCGCGGCTCGTCATGAACAGCACCGGCAGACGCTCGGACAGGCTCTCGCGCACCCAGCGGAGCACTTCTTCGCCGGACATGTCCGGAACGTTCCAGTCGAGCACGAGCAGGTCGAACGTCTGGCGACGCAACTGGCGCACCAGTTCACGCCCTGCGCCATACGCATGACAGACGTGTCCAGCGGCGGATAGCGTTTGACACACAAGGTCGGCCTGAGCCGAATCATCATCGAGGACAGCAATTCTCATAACACCCCACAACGTAACAGCACCTTTCGCGGCTGACGGCCGGCGCACCGGCTGACGACCGGGATGACGACAGCGCCGTCGATCCGGCTTCCCATAAAATTCCGGCTGCTACTTTCTGACTAATGGTCCCTCGCCGTACCCCCGCCATGACGCGGCTTTCATGAAGCTGAATCAGCGCATAAATGTAATTACCATAGCGATTATGCAGGGCAGATCATGATAATCGAAAACCCTCTTTCATCCCGCTTACCGTGTACCGGCAATCCGTCGCGAAAAACCCTAACTGAAAACAATTGACGTGTTTCTTAGGTTCCTCCGGTCTGCCAGTACTGGGAGGCACCCGGACGGACATCACAATGCGGACCGCAGACCCTTGCTGGAGCGGCATTTCGGCTATGCCGCTTATCCGCCTTAAGATTCCTTTCAGGTACTCTTATTTAACAATTGCGTGTCCAGTATAAGAATAATCTCAGAATAAATCGTTTAAACATTGTTAGATTTCGTCTCGGGACGAGTTGTCATTTGATGCAATCATCTGCGCGAGCGCGAGACTCGCAGCCCTATTTTTGTATGAGGCGTTCTACCTGCTTCACATTGATGAGCAGTGCGATGACGCAACGCGTCAAAAGTAGTCAGCGGGTGAGCCCCGGCGCAAGTGACGCGGGCAAAAAAATGCGGCGTTGCTCCTGTCGAAGCAACGCCGCCCAAAAAACACTACACACGCTCGCCGGGGTCTAGCCGCACGAGTCATGTCACGTTAGCCCGGCGCGAAGCCGTGCTCAAGATGAAAGAAATTCCTTTGTAACCGCTGCCAAAGTAGTAATTACACGTCGTCCGGAAGCGCACGAGGCGCAAGTCTTACACAGCGCGAGTTCGAAATTGGTATGAGTTGAAGCCCCGCGCGGCGGCCATTTACATACACAGACGTTTTGTTACAGTCCGGCCCCCTTTTGATGTTGCTGCAGCGCATCAGATTCCCCGCCTGCAGGCTGCGCGTTGCCTCTGCGTTGCCTCATTCGATCGTGAAGGCGCGCTCACCGCGCGCCCTCGATTTCCGGCATCGGCGCGAACAGCGCGTCGAGATCGTCGTCCGAGAACTTCGCGGCGCCCGCCGCGTCTTCCGCGAGAATGCTGTCGGCGAGCCCGGCCTTGTGCTCCTGCAGCTCGACGATCTTTTCCTCGATGCTGCCGGCCGCGATCAGCTTGTAGACGAACACCGGTTTGTCCTGCCCCAGCCGATGCGCGCGGTCGGTCGCCTGGTTCTCGGCGGCCGGGTTCCACCACGGGTCGTAGTGGATCACCGTGTCGGCGGCCGTGAGGTTCAGCCCCACGCCGCCCGCCTTCAGGCTGATCAGGAACAGCGGCACCTCGCCCTGCTGGAACCGCTCGACCGGCGTCACCCGATCAGCGGTGTCGCCCGTCAGCATCACGTACGGGATCGCCGCTTCGTCGAGCGCCTGGGCGATCAGCGCGAGCATGCCGGTGAACTGCGAGAACAGCAGCACGCGGCGCCCCTCCTCGATCAGCTCGGGCAGCATCGACAGCAGCAGATCGAGCTTGGCCGAGCGCATCGCCCGCTCGCCGCCGCTCGCGGCCGCGCCGTCCGTGACGCCGCTCGCGGTGCGCACGAGCCGCGGATCGCAGCACACCTGACGCAGCTTCAGCAACGCATCGAGCACGATGATGTGACTGCGCGCGAGCCCCTGCGCGCTGACCGCCGCGCGCACCTTCTGCTGCATCGCCGTGCGCACGGTTTCGTACAGGTCGCGTTGCGCGCCTTCGAGATCGACCGGGCACACGATCGTCGTCTTCGGCGGCAGTTCCTTCGCGACCTCGTCCTTGCGCCGGCGCAGCGTGAAGGGCCGGATGCGGCACGCGAGCAATGCGCGGCGCACGTCGTCGCCGTTCTTCTCGATCGGATTGCGCCAGCGTCGGGTGAAGTCCTTCTGGCTGCCGAGAAAGCCCGGCAGCAGAAAATCGAATTGCGACCACAGCTCGCCGAGATGATTCTCGAGCGGCGTGCCCGTCAGACACAGCCGATGCCGCGCCCGCAAGCCGCGAATCGCCTGCGCGGCCTTGGTGGTCGCGTTCTTGACGTACTGCGCTTCGTCGAGAATCAGCAGATGATAGTCGTGCTCGCCGAGCACCTTCTGATCGCGCCACAGCAGCGCATAAGTGGTCAGAATCAGCTCGTGTTCGCCGATCTGCGCGAAGCGTTCCTTCCTGTGCGGCCCGTTCAGCGCCAGCACCTTCAAGTCCGGTGCAAAGCGGCGCGCTTCCTCGCGCCAGTTGTGCACCAGCGTGGTCGGCACGACGATCAGCGCGGGGTGCGTGAGCCGCCCTGCTTCCTTCTCCGCGAGAATGTGCGCGAGCGTCTGCACGGTTTTGCCGAGCCCCATGTCGTCGGCGAGCACGCCGGCCAGATCCTGTTCGCGCAGGAACTGCATCCAGTTCAGGCCCTGGTGCTGATACGCGCGCAGCTCGGCCTTCAGACCGCGCGGCACCGCCACTTCGCGCAGGCCCGGTCCGGCTTGCAGACGGCGCGCGAGCTCGCGGATCGAAGCGTCGCCGCTGAACTGCCAGCGGCCGGTGTCATGCAGCGCATCGAGGCGGCCGGCATCGACCGCGGGCACGCGCAGCGGCGCGCCTTCGGCAAGCGCGGCGCCGAGCGAATCGAACAGATCGACCAGCACCCGCACCACCGGCTTCAGTCGATCGGCGCGCAGCCGCAGACGCTTGTTCTCCTCGGTCTTCAGCTCGATCGGTTCGTCGTCGCGGATGCTCTCGAGCGCGCCAGACAGCCAGCGCCGGTCGCGCCGGAACAGATCGGCCAGCAGCGGCTCGAGCCGCACGTTGCGCTCGCCGACGCGGATGCCCATCTCCAGATCGAACCAGCCGTCGCCGGCTTGCTGCGCGGTGCCGTCGATCGAGTCGATCTCGATCACGTTGTAGCGGAACTCGGGCGCCATCGTCACGCGCCAGCCCTTCGCGACCAGATCCGGCACCGCGTCGTTGACGAACTCGGACCATGCGTCGGCATCGGGCAGACCGAGCATCGTGTCGGGCAATAGACGCGCCGCCTGCATATTGCGCGTCGGCACCTTCTGCAGACCGGTCTTGCGCAATTCCAGCAAGCGTTTTTTCTCGGCGTCGTAGCGCCGGCGGATGTGAATCACGTCGCCGCCCGGCAGCGGCACCAGCGTCACGCTGCTGTCGGCGTTGATGCTGACGCCGTCGTAGTCGAAGCTCGCGGCGGCCAGCTCGAGAGCGGCGGACTTGCGCTCGGCGGCTTTCGCGGCCTTCGCGGTTTTCGCGGCCTTCGCCGTCTTCATACCCTTCGCCGCGCCCGGCAGCGCGTGGCTGTTCAGCGTCAGCACCGGCACCGGCTCCACATCGATCACCCGAATCGCGGGTGCGTCGTGGGTCGGCGGCAGCGGCAGCTCGGGCGCGATCTCGCGCAGCACCGACGCGACGAGCGGCGCCTCGGCGAGCGAGATCGGCGGCATCGCGAGGTAGTCGGGCAATTGCTGGAACGGCAGCGACAGCGGCACGATGCCCGCCTCGTTGGCGACGCCGTCCACGTACCAGACCGGCTCGGTCGGCAGCACCATGCTCGCGCGCGGTTCGGTGCGCAGCACCGGGCGCAGGCGTTCGTCGGCGAGCGGCTCCCATTCGATGCGTCCGGGCCGGTCGGCGGCGCGCGCGAGCGGCGTCGGTCCAGCCTCGCCCGGCGCGATCCTGAAGTCGAAGAACAGGCGCCCGGTCGCGATCAGCTTTTGCAGCGTTTCCGCGCCGCTCGTGCCGCGCAGCACGAACTGGCCCAGGTCCTCGCGCGAGCGGCCAAGCCACAGGCCGCGCAGAATCGACAGGTCCTCGTCGGACACGAAGCGCGGCTGCCTGAGCAGCGCGCCTTCGACGTCGCCCCAGCTGTCGCCGACTTCGACGATCACGCCGTCCGCGTCGCAACGCGCGCGATGCAGCACGACCTCGTGGCGCAGATGAAAACGCGACCAGGTGAGCCGATAGGCGAGTGTCTCCTGGCTCGCGGCCTCCACCTTGCGGGCGGCATTTTTTTCGGCGGCGGCGGCGTCGGCCGCGCGGGCGCGCGCGCGAAAACGCTCGAGCCAGCTGACCAGTTCGGGCCGCACACCTGGAGACGAAGATGAAGATGGTGATGGCGCCGGCGGCACGCCCGGGACCGTGATCCGTCGCGCGACGAACACCTCCGACGTGGCCGGGTCGCTGTCGTCCTCGACCTGCGTGATGTGATCCATCTCGTCGTGGTAGTCGAGTTCCGCGAGCAGCAGCGCCGCGACGTGCTTGCAATTGCGCCCGACCGGGCACGTGCACTCGCCTTCGGCCCATGGCGAGCCGCCATCGGTCCGGAAACGGACCCGCGTCCGGTATGGCTGCGGCTGCGAGCCCTGCACGTCGCCCGACAGCGTCTCTCCCTGCCATTTGACGTTGCTGATCGCGCCCACCGAGCGCGCCTTGGCGACGGTGCGCTCACCGAGCCATTCCGCAATGCTGTCCCGATCGAAGAAAACTGACGACATCCGCGTGCATTCCTGTTCAAACCGGCGAAGGCAAGCGCGTGCGGGTCGAACCGGTGCGACGGGCGACGCGCGCTCGCGACGCCCGGCCGATTTTGTCCAGCTGCGATTTGCCTGTGGTAACCGGCCATTTTACGCGTTGGACGAAAATCGGCGGGCCGGCCGATCGGGTCGGATTGAGAACGGCCCGAACGAGCCGCGGCGCGGCCGCTTCGGCCGGTATCAGCGTCCTGGGCGGGCCATGCTGCTCCACACCCCGTCGCGCAGGATCAGCCCATGCAGCAACGCCGCCGCCAGATGCAGCAGCACCGTCGCGAACAACGCGAACGCGAGCCACGTATGCAGCGCGCGCAGCAGCGCGAACAGCGCGACGTCGTGCGGCGCGATCGGCGGCAGATGCAGCGGACCGAACAGCGTGACCGGATAGCCGGCCGCCGACAGCATCGCCCAGCCGATCAGCGGCATCGCGAGCATCAGCCCATAGAGCACGACGTGCGACGCATGCGCCGCGATTCGCTGCGGCTTCGACATCTGCGCGGGCAATGGCGGACTGCCGCGCTTCACGCGCACCGCGAGCCGCACCAGCACGAGCAGCAGCAACGCGATGCCGAGCGGCCGATGCAGCGCGACCAACGCATCATGGGTGCGCGACACCGTCGCGACCATGCCCACGCCGATGAACAGCATTGCGACGATCAGCGGCGCCATCGTCCAGTGCAATAGCCGCGCGAGCGGACTGAAGTAAGTGCGGTCGCGGCTCATGAGTGCTCTCCGTTTGGCTGGGTTCGATGGACCTCGGGATGCAACGCCTCCTCGCGCGTGCGGCGTTGAAACGACTGCGCGTAGGCGGCCGAGCGCGCGGCGAGCAGCGGATCGTCCGATGGCGCGATGCCGGCCGGCACGATCGTCGGATCGAAGTTGATGTCGCGGCAGGTGCCGTCTTCCTGCGAGGTCGTGCGTTCGATCACGAGCGTCCCCGCGTCGATGCGCTGGCGGTCGTCGGGCCATTGCAGCGTCGCGTCGTTCGTCGGGTCGCCAGGCTGCGCGACGGTCAATATCAGATGCCAGCGCAAGGGGCCGTGTTGCAGACGCTCGTCGAGATCGGCGGCGAGGAAGTTCTTTTCGGCCTGCTGCGCCGCGGTGACCGGCGCGTACGGCGTGTCGGGCACGACGGCCCAGCGCACCGCGCGCGTCGTGCCGTGGGCATCGGTAAACAGAAACGCGTCGATGCCGTAGTACGCGGCGTTCGCGAGGCTCGACGACGGCGCGTGCGACTTGACCCAGCGCTGGAACGGCTGCGTTTCGGGATTGGCCGCGTAGAACGCCTTCAATCTGGCGGGGTCCGGTTTGCCGGTCGCGGGGTTGGGCTTCGAGGCCAGCAACTGCTGATAAAACTGCGCGGGCGTATGCACCGCGAACACCGGCGTCGAGTTCATGCCGGTACGCCACTGTTCGCCGTCGTGAAGCTGGAACTCCAGCGCGAGACTGCGCACCGGCGAGCTCGTATCGGGCGCGGATGGGTTACCGCCGGGCACCGCGAAGCGCCCCGTCACCGGCGTGCGGCCCGGCGCGAACACTGCTGCGTGCGACAGCGCTGCGCCATTGCCGTTGCTATCGAAATAGCCGTCCACGCATAGGCCTTTGGCGTGATTGCGTCGATAGCCGGGATGCTGGCCCGCGACTGCTTCGAACGTATCGATGATGCGCGGAGCGGTCAGACGCGCGGGCGTGAGCCAGCCCGCGGTGTATGCGAAGCCGCCCGCAAGCGCGAGCACGACCGCGCCGATCGCGGCGAGCCGGCATGGCACGCAGATGGGCCGCGGGCCGGAGCCGGCGGGATGAGGTTTGGGTCGGGAGGGTTGTGTCACGGGGACTCCTTGCCGGATGGATACCAACGTACGGGCAAACACGCCGCGCTACGATCTATTCCATCCGGCACCGGCGCGCCCGTTCAAACCCATTCGCGCGCCGGTAGCCGATGCTTCAACGGGTGCCAACAGCCGGCGCGCCCGAGTTCGCGACGTGGCTCGCGGCGGCCGCCGTTTGCGCGGCAAGCGCCATCTTGTGCTGCTCGACCTGACGTGCGAACACGGGACTCACGTCCGGGTACGATGTGTCGGTGATGTAGTCGAGACCGTTCTGCTGCGCCTCGATCAATTCCTGGTACACCTGAGCGCGTGTCTTGGCCTGCGCAAACGCGCTCGACGAAGCGGCGAGAACGACGAACGACAAAGCGACGAACGAAAGCTTTTTCATGATCGACTCCAGTGAGTGTTGTGCGGGTTCGCACCAGGGAGAACCACGAGTCGGCGGCGTTTATTCCTGTATTCGCCGCGTGAAAAAAACATCGCCGGCGCGGGGAATAAATGCCCGGGCGCCGGTGTTTGTCATCGGATAGCAGTAGTCAACACCGCGCATCATCATGACCTCGACTCATCGCCCGTCCGGCACTCCTCCGTCCGAAGACGACATCCAGGCCTATGCCGACGGCACGCTGACGCCCGAACGTGCCGCGGCGCTGCGCGACTATCTCGGCAAGCATCCGGCGGAAGCGCGGCGTGTGGCCTTTTACGACCGCTTGAACGCACAGATCCAGGCGACCTTTCAGACCGCCGAGGAGCCCGCGCATGAGCACCCGCGCGAATCGCGCCGGCTCCGCATGCGTGTGCAACCGGCCGGTCCCGCGCGCCGGACGCTGGTCGCACTGATAGCCCTCGCGCTGATGGTGATTGCCGTCAGCGGCTGGCTCACGGCGGCTCAGGTGTCGGCCCAAGCACTCGACAACGCTGCCGTGATGGCGCTCGCCGAAGCCAGCGCGCAGCCCTTTTCGTCGGCATCGCCGACGCGCGTCGATCCCGCCGCGCCGGATCTCGGCTCGATCGGCCTGCGCCTCGTCGGGCAACGCGTGCTGCGGCTCGGGCCATTGCAGCGCGTGGACGAGCTCGTCTATCTGAACGGCGATCAGCAGCCGGTGGTGGTGCTGTCGGCGGCGGCGCCGTTCGCGCGCGAAGAGCCGCAGTGGGCCGCGCGCCGCGTCGGCGAGTTGCGGCTGCTGACGTGGACCGCGCGGCGCCAGCGTTTCGTCGTCGCGGGCGATGCGCGCACCCACGGCCTGATGCGCGCCGCCGATGTGATGACCGCGCGCTGACGCCGATATCCGCGGCCCATGCGGAATAAAATGCGCTGAAAGGTGTTTGCAGTGCGAGCGCATCGTGCGACGGAAGCTTCCGCGACCGGCCCGGCGCGTATCGATACCGACGCGAGTGAAGCCGATGCCACCCCCACGCCCCCTGAACGGGATCGACCATGGATGTCCGTGACGAGCTGATCGAGCATGTGCCGCGTCTGCGGCGCTATGCGCGGGCGCTGATCAACAATCGCGAGCTCGCCGACGATCTCGTGCAGGACACGCTCGAGCGCGCGCTCGGCCGCACCCGTCTGTTCCAGCCGGGCACCGATCTGCGCGCATGGCTGTTCACGATCATGCACAACGTGTTCGCGAATCAGGCGCGCAGGGCGGCGGCGCGCGCGGTCCATGTCGCGGTCGACGACGACAGCATCGCCGAAAGCGAGCTCGCGGTGCCGTCGGGACAGACGCGTTCGCTCGAAATGCGCGACCTCGATTACGCGCTGCAGCGGCTGCCGGTCGAGCAGCGCGAGGTGGTGCTGCTGGTCGGTCTCGAGGAGATGAGCTATGCCGACGTCGCGCTCGCGCTGAACATTCCGATCGGTACGGTGATGTCGCGGCTGTCGCGTGGACGCGAACGGCTGCGAGCTTTGATGGCGGGCGCCCAGCCCGGTGCGAAATTACAGGTGGTGCGATGAGCGAGCCGCAAATGCCGATCGGCGAAGAAGACTTGCACGCGTACGTGGACGGCACGCTGTCCGGCGAGCGGCGTAACGAGGTCGAGCGCGCGCTCGAACAGAATCCGGAGCTGGCCGCGCGCGTCAGCGATTACTTTTCTCTCAATGGGCTGCTTCACGATCGCTACGACCGGGTGCTCAGCGAGCCTGTGCCGATGCGTCTGCAGACCGGCGCGCCGCGCCGCGCGCGAGCGGCCGCGAACTGGCCGCGCTACGCCGCGCAGTTCGCGGGCATGGCTGCCGCGCTCGTGCTCGGCCTGGGCATCGGCATGCACAGGAACGATCTGATTCCACCCGTTGCGATCGATCGAACCGATACCGGGGCCGACACTCAAGCCGGCAATCGTGCTGTCAGCGCGAATAGCGCCGAGGGTTTCGCGCGCCGGGCGGCGGTCGCGCATGTCGTCTACATGCCGGCGATCGATCGGCCGAGCGACATGAGCGCCGATCACGAGCAGGACTTCGTGCAATGGCTCGCGAACCGGCTGGGCACCGAGGTCCATCCGCCGATGTTGTCGAAGAGCGGTTTCATGCTGTCGGGCGGCCGCCTGCTGCCCGGCGAGGATGGTCCGACCGCGCAGTTCATGTATCGCGGACCGAACGGCGAGCGTGTCACGCTGTGCATCTCGCATCGTCGGGAGAACGCGAATACGACGGCGTTCAAGCTGTATCAGGCGGGGCCCGTCAACGTGTTCTATTGGGTCGACGGCGATTTTGGCTATGCGGTGTCGGGCGGCATCGATCGCAACGAGCTGTTGCAGCTCGCGCATGATGTCTATGCGCAATTGACGGGCGCGGCGCCCGGTTAAAGCGGATGCCGTGCGGCGCCGCGCGGCTCGCGCATCAACGTGGTGTGTTCGTCTTCATCTGCCCCGGCAGGACCGCGTCGTCGCGCGCGGCGCCGCGAAGTTCACGCGGCGTTGCACCCAGCAAACGCGACATCCAGTGCGCCATATGGCTCTGATGCGCAAAGCCCGTCTCGAGCGCGATCTGGCTTGCGCTGAGGCGTCCTTGCAGCAGCAGCGTTCGTGCGCGCTCCACCCTGCGCTGTACCACGTACTGATGCACGGGCACACCGAGCGTATCGCGAAACAGCGCCTTGAAATGCGGCACGCTCAGTTGCGCCTGGGCGGCGAGCTCGTCGAGCGTCAAACGCTGATCCAGATGCGCGTCGATAAACTCGATCACGCGCGCGGCCGTGCGCGGCGCGAGCGTACGCCGCCGGTTGTCGGCCAACGGTTCGACGCCGATCAGACGCACCAGCATCGCCGTGCACAGACTTTCGGCGTAAAGCGGATCGGATGCATCGTCCGCTTCGAGCTCCGCGCGCAGCGCCCACGCGAGATGCTGAAAGCGCGGATCGCGCATCTGGAAGCGCGGACGCAGCTGCGCGTCGGCCGATTTCAATGCGAGTTGCTCGACGGTCCGTCGCGCGAAGTCCTCGGCAAACCAGACGCTGAAAATCGTGCAGGCGGCATCATCGCTCCACTGACCTTCGAGCCCCGCGGGGATCACATCCGCGTCGCCGTGCGCCTGAATCCGCGTGTGTCGGCGCGCATCGCACAGACAGCGCGCGGTTACCGGCGCGCCGACGTGCACGCCCACGCGGTGATGGACGAACGCCGGCATCCGATGCAAACCGGCCGACACGTTGACCAGCTCCGCACCGAAGCCTTGCCAGCCGAGCGCCCTGCTGGTGCGCACGGCGATGCGCGAGCCGCTGTGCGGCGCAAGCACGGAAATCGGGGTGACCGCGTTCATCGCTTGTCTCCTGAATGACGGCGAGAAGCCTGCATTGTGCGGCGTTTTCGGCGGCTTCGCAGGCGTGACGGAATTTCGTAGCTCGCCAACCGCCGACGCGATTCGCGCGACCTGCGCGGCATCGCCGTAAAAAGATCATCCATATCTGCGCAAAGTCATCCGGATCTGAGCGCCTCGCGCACGACGCGTCCCTACCATCACGCCATAGCGATCCTCAATAGGAGCACAACGTGTTCGTCATTTTCGGAGCGGCCGGTCACGTGGGACAGGCGAGCGCAGCCGCCTTGCGTCGCGCGGGCCAACCAGTACGCGCGGTGGTGCGCGACGCAACCCAGGCCGAAGCACTCGCGGCAATCGGCTGCGAGATCGCGCTCGCCGACCTGAACGACGCGGAGTCGGTCACGCGCGCGATCGACGGCGCGCAGGCGGTGCAATGGCTTTGTCCGGTGCCGGGAGCGCATGACGATCCCGCGGCCGCCATGCGGCGCATCATCGATGCGGGCGTCGCGGCCTTGCGCACGGCCGCGCCGCCGCGGCTCCTCGCGCTATCCGACTACGGCGCCGAACACGCGGACGGCACCGGCATCACGACGCTGTTCCACCACCTCGAAACGCAGATGCTGCGCAATGTCGCGTCGCCGCTGATCTTGCTGCGCGCCGCCGAGCACATGCAGAATTGGGCGCGGGTGCTGCCGGTCGCACTCGGCCGGGGCGTGCTGCCGAGTCTGCATGATCCGCTCGACAAGCTGTTTCCGACCGTCGCCGCCGAGGACGTCGGCGAGCTTGCCGCGCAGTTGCTGCTCGACGATGCGCCGTCGCGCAAGACGCCGCGGGTGGTCAGTATCGAAGGGAAAGAGCGGGTGAGCGCGCTCGACGTCGCGCGCATCCTGGCGGAACTGTCGGGGCGGCCGGTGATCGCCCAGCGGGTGCCGCGCGACGAATGGCGCGGCGTGCTGCGCGGCGCCGGACTCGGCGATCGTCACGCGCAACTGATCGTCGATCTGTACGACGCGCACAACGCTGGCCGCATCGACGTCGAGGCGAACGCCAGCGAGCGACGCTTCGGCGCCACGACGTTGCGGCAGGTATTGGAGGCGCTGCTATCGCGCGTCGGCGATATCCAGGCGGCGGCGCGGTGAGCCGCATGGAGGTTCGGCGAACGGACGGCGTGGCGCGAGCAGCGGCGAACCCAGACTCACGCGCCGAGTGCTGGCTGCGCGCGGCGATAACGCTTTCGAACCTGATCGGCTGCCGCGCGCTTGCGGACCTGCTCGCCGCGATTCCCGACAGCAACGACGATTTCGGCGTGTTCTAGGTGGCTGGCGTTCCGGCTTATTCGTTCTCGTCGAAGTAATGGCCGAACTTCAGCTGCTTGGTGCGGATATAGCGCTCGTTTTCCTCGCGCATCGGAATTGCGAGCGCGACACGCTCACACACCGGAATGCCGTGCTTCGACAGCGTGTCGAACTTCTCGGGATTGTTGCTCATCAGCCGCACCGACGTGACCTTCAGCGTGCGCAGGATGCCCGCGGCCGAATCGTATTCGCGTGAATCGTCGGGCAGGCCGAGATCGAGGTTGGCTTCGACGGTATCGCGCCCCTGCTCCTGCAGCGCATACGCGCGGATCTTGTTCGACAGGCCGATGCCGCGTCCTTCGTGGCCGCGCAGATAGAGCAGCACGCCGCAACCTTCAGCCGCGATATAGCGCAGCGCGAGGTCGAGCTGCTCACCGCAGTCGCAGCGATAGGAGCCGAGCACGTCGCCCGTCAGACATTCCGAATGCAGGCGCGTCAGCACGGACGACTGGTTGGCGACATCGCCCATCACGAGCGCGAGATGTTCGGCGCCGCTGTCGACCACGCGAAACACATAGGAAGTGAACGTGCCGTAGCGCGTGGGCAGCGTGGCGGTGGCGTCGAGCACGACGCATTCGCTGGTGACGGCGCCGTCCGCTGCGGGCGATGAATCCTGAGACGTGAGCATGGCGTTGAACGATAGTGCTGGCATGAACCCGGTCGAGCCGGGGATAAGGGTTGGACTGCGAGTTTACCGCTAATCCGCGCGCAGCACGTGGATGCCCCTTCGCAGCCACTGGACGCTGCGCCGCCACAACCCCCGCGAAGCACCCGTCGAACCCGCCAATTCAGCAGGCATTCTCCGGCGCGCCCCAGATATTCCTGATGTACCGCGGGCGCACGTCGCGCCTATACTGGAATCGCCTGTCCCTCACGACAGTGCGCCACTTCGGCGTGCTGCATTGCGAAACGGAGCGCTCCATGACAAGCGTTGCACAGCTTCTTAAAACGAAACCGAACTCCTCCGAGGTCTACACAATCGGCGCCGACGATTCCGTCTATGAGGCAATCCGGTTGATGGCCGAGAAAGGCATCGGCGCGCTGGTGGTGACGGACGGCGACAGCATCGCCGGCATCGTCACGGAGCGCGACTACGCACGCAAGATAGTGCTGATGGACCGCTCCTCGAAGGCGACACCGGTGCGCGACATCATGAGCAAGGCGGTGCGCTTCGTGCGTCCGGACCAGACGACCGAAGAGTGCATGGCGTTGATGACCGAGCGGCGCATGCGTCACCTTCCGGTCATCGAGAACGAGCGGCTGATCGGCATGGTGTCGATTGGGGACCTCGTGAAGGACATCATCGCGGAGCAGCAGTTCACGATCCAGCAACTCGAGTTCTATATCCACGGCGAACGGCTCTGACAGCCAGCACGGCTTTCGCTGAACGAACGCGCCTCGATCATCCGCGCGGTAGCGGAAGCAAAAAAAGCCCAAGCCTCGAAGAGCTTGGGCCAAGCTACCTTGCGGCAGCGGAGGTTCCTTCGGAAAGAGGAACGCGACGCGCGCACGGATGACACGCTTGCGGGTGCATGGGTGCGGCGCGCTCGGTTGAAACAGTACCTGGTATGAAACGCCGTGCGCTCGCGAAAGCGGCGCACAGCGTGGTGCCGCGTGCTTACCGGTTAGCGAACTCAGTTACCGAAATACACGCTCTTCGGGCCGCTCGTCGGCTGCGGCTGCGTCGGGCGACCCGCTTGCGTCGCGCCGCTCATCGGCGCGCCGTAACCGCTGGTATTAGCGGTGGGCTGGGTTTGCGCGACGGCCGGATTTTGCGCCTGGACGCGCTGTTCGGCGGCCTGGACGTCAGCCGGATATTCCGCGTCGTTCGAGGTCGACGGGTTATAGCCCGCGCGCTCCAGTTGGATCAGTTCGTTGCGAACCTGGGCGCGGGTGACCGGCTGTTGGCTCGATTGCGCGAACGATACGATCGGCGCGGCGGCAACGGCTGCAATGGCAACTGCCTTGATCAGCGATTTCATGATGACTTCCCTCCAATGTGGTTTTATCTGCATCGCCAACACCGTGGTGTTCAGCGAATAAGTTCAGTCTAGTCACCGCATGAGCAAGGGAAAACCCTTAATTGCGAGATAGGAAATTGTGCTGTTCGCAACAATGCCGAGGAATATCGAGGAGTCGATTCGACCCGCATGATGTTCCGGGCAACAATTGTCCGGAACATCCCGTGGGCCGCCGAAATGTCATGCGCCCGAATGCGGAATCGTCAGTAGCTTGCGCGGGCCGCTGACGAACGCGCTGCCCGGCTCGAAAAATCGCAGCGGCCGGTGCATCTCGCGCGACAGGCCAATGCGCGTCGTCACGCCGACCGGTGCGTCGCCGGTTTCGATCACGCCGATCCAGAGCCCGCGTCCCGTACACAGATCCTGGCCGTCGAACGCCTGGCCGATGCCGAATGCCACCGTCAGCCGGCCGGGTCCGCGGGCGAGATCGCGCAGCGGCACGCCGGGGCGGCGCGCTTCCATCAGCGCGAGTCCTTCGAGCGGTTCGATCGCGCGCAGCAGAATGCCGGCGCCGACCTCCTCCGCTTCGGACGACATGTTCAGCATGTACGACACACCGTAGGTCAGCCGCACGTAAGCGTGACCACGGGCGAGAAACATCGAGCCGT
The DNA here is from genome assembly GCF_046543485.1 of Paraburkholderia sp. EG304. NCBI lineage: Bacteria > Pseudomonadati > Pseudomonadota > Betaproteobacteria > Burkholderiales > Burkholderiaceae > Paraburkholderia > Paraburkholderia sp. EG304. The sequence continues at coordinate 32,513 of NZ_JBKGUA010000013.1, forward strand.
TGTACGGACGCCGTCCGATAAACGCGTGGCTCGTCGAATCGCCGAGCGGATACGCCTCGGTCTCGACGATGCGGCCGCTCAGGCGTCCTTCGGGGAGATCGTGCACGAGATATTTGCCGACCATGAAGCGCGCGAGTTCGACCGTATCGACCGGCAGATCGTCGCGGTGTAAAGGTCGGATCGGAAGAGCTTCGTTTCGCATGGGCTGGATATCCTTAAGTCGGTGCTGAAATCCCAGGTCATAGACCGGTTGCGATCTGCAAATTCGTTGTACCGACGCCTCATTTTCTGCGTCAGCAAGTCAACATGGCACCAATTGCTGTATCGTGTGCTTCCGGCCGGTCACACGGCCGTTTGCATGTCTTGCGCGCGCTTCGCGGCCCGCGGAAACGTGCGTGTCCGCTGCAAGTGTTCGCATGGCTGCTGTACCTGTTCCATTCGCATTGAATCCCGCTGTACCCGCTGATGTAAAAAAAATCGACCCCATCCGGGGGATCGACGTTCTACGACAATAGGAGATGGTTGAATGAAAGCATTCTCGGCAATCAAGGTGATCGGCGGCGCGCTGGTCGTTTTCGCTTCCCTCAACGCGTACGCGCAAAGCAGCGATGCAGCTGCGACCGCAGCGCCGGCGGCAGCGGCACCGACCACCAAGGAAGTTAAACAGGCTAATCGCGCTCTGCAGAAGAAAGTCCGCGCGAAGCTCGCACGTACGAAGGGCCTGACCGTCGGCAACATCACCGTGCGCGCACGCAGCGGCGCGGTCACGCTGGAAGGTTCGGTGCCGGAGCAGGCTCAGATCGAAATCGCGACGAACGCCGCTCAGGGCGTGGAAGGCGTGACGTCGGTGAAGAGCGCACTGTCGATCCGCGCAATCGGCCAGTAAGCCGGTCAAGCAGCTGAAGAAGTAGCGGTAAAGCAGCAAGCTGGCGTCGACGGCGGAAAGCTCCGTCGCGACGCCAATTCCCCTCCGATCGGTCGCTCGACACGATTGCCCCCGGCGCGGCCGTCACACCGCCCGACGAGACGAATCCCCCATGCCCTCGAAACCACGATATGTTGAACGGACGACTCCGTGCAGCACGGGTTGTCGCGACGATTTCTCCCTTATAATTTAATGGCTTAAGGTCGATCCTTAAGACATCACTTCAAGTTCATACACGCACTGAAAGGAAGGCCGCATGACTTCGCCGGCGACCGTCTTGCCCCGTTGGACCCTCGTCGCGCCGATCATTGGCTGGATCGTGCTCGGTGCCGCCTACGCGATGCCGGGCAATGCTCTGCTGCTGGCGCTGGTCGGCGTTTCGCTGTGCGCGGCCGTGTTTGCCGCCGTCCATCATGCCGAAGTGGTCGCGCATCGCGTCGGCGAACCGTTTGGCACGCTGGTGCTCGCGATCGCCGTCACCGTGATCGAAGTGGCGCTGATCGTCTCGGTGATGCTGACGTCTGGTCCCGAGAAAGCCGGTCTCGCGCGCGATACGGTATTCGCGGCCGTGATGATCGTCTGCAACGGGCTCGTCGGGCTATGTTTGCTGGCGGGCGGCATCCGCCATCTTGAACAGGACTTCCAGAGCCGCGGCGCGGCGGCCGCGCTGGCGGTGCTCGCATCGCTGTCGGTGCTGACCCTCGTGATGCCGAACTTCACGACCACCAGCCCCGGGCCGGTCTTGTCGCCGTCGCAGCTCGCGTTTGCCGGTGTGTCGTCGCTGGTGCTGTACTGCGTGTTCGTGTTCGTGCAGACGGTGCGCCATCGCGACTACTTCCTGGCCGGCGTGCCCGACGAAGACGTCCATGCCGAGCCGCCGGGCGCGCGCCTCGCAGCCATCAGCGGCGTGCTGCTGCTGGTGAGCCTCGTCGCGGTCGTGCTGCTCGCGAAAGTGCTGTCGCCGGTGGTCGAATCCGCGGTGCTCGGCGCGGGCGCGCCGCCGGCGGTGGTCGGGATCGTGATTGCGTCGCTGGTGCTGTTACCCGAAGGGCTCGCGGCGTTGCGCGCGGCGCGCGCCGATCGTTTGCAGACCAGCCTGAACCTCGCGCTCGGCTCGGCGCTGGCAAGTATCGGCCTGACCATTCCCACCGTCGCCGGCGTGTTTCTGTATATCGGTCAGCCCATCGTGCTCGGCATCAACGGCAAGGACATGGTGCTGCTCGCGCTCACGCTGGTCGTCGCCACGCTGACGCTCAGCACCGGACGCACGACGATTCTGCAAGGCGCCGTGCATCTGTCGCTATTCGCGGCTTATCTGTTTTTGTCGTTCGCGCCGTGAGGGATGCCCTATCCGGCGTTGGCGGACGGCAACTCACTCTTCCCAGTGCTCGGCCATCCAGTCGCGGAACAGATTCAGCTTCTGCTGTTGCGCGACCGAGTCCGGATACACGAAGTAATAGCGCCAGCCGGTCTTCAGCACGGTGTCGAACGGCCGGACCAGGCGCCGCGCCGCGACATCCTCGTCGATCAGCGCGAGGTCGCTGATCGCGACGCCGAAGCCCTGCGCGGCGGCATTGGTTGCCATGTCGAGCGTATCGAAGCTCGGGCCTAGCTCCGCGTCGATCGTGGCGGCGCCCGCTGCATCGGTCTCCGCGACTTTCGCGAGCCACATCTTCCAGTCGCGGTGATCGCGAGTCGGATGCAGCAGCGTATGGCGCGCGAGATCGGCCACCTGCGCGAGCGGCTTGTCCTTCAGCAGTTCGGGCGTGCAGACCGGCGTCAGACGCTCCTCGAACAGCGACACCGCCTGCACGTCCGCACCGGGCGACGAACCGTAGATGATCGCCGCGTCGAACGGCTCATTCTGGAAATCGACGTCGTGCTGCCAGGTGGTCGTGATCTGCACGTGCAGATCGGGATACTCGGACTGGAAGCGCATGATCTTCGGCAGCATCCAGCGCATCACGCAGGTCGGCACCTTCAGCGCGAGGTCGGTGCGCTGCCTCGTCAAGCGCAGCGACATTTCCTCGATTCGCGCGAAGCTCTCCTTGACCGCCGGCAGCAGCATTTCGCCCTCGGCGGTCAGCGTCAGCCCCTTCGCATGACGCTTGAACAGCGGAAACTTGTAGTACTCCTCGAGCGCGATGATCTGCCGGCTGACCGCGCCTTGCGTGAGGCACAGATGATCGGCGGCACGCGTGAAGCTGCGATGGCGCGCGACGGTTTCGAAAATCTGCAGCGCGTTGAGCGGCGGTAGGCGTCGCATCGAATGTCGTCCAGGATCAGAAAAAATCATTGCGGGGCTGTGGCAGCGCGCGTCGCCGCCCTGCCCGTTATGCCCACAGCATACGCGATCGGCTATGCGCGCACGAGTGGGCGCGCTGGGGAACCCGCATGCGTCCGGCTCATGGCGCGCATAAGAATCTTCGCTCTGGTCGACGTCGCACCGGCGTGGTGCAAAAAGCCTTCAGGAAGTGCACCGGAACCGAGCTTTCCTCATGCCTCGATGCACGCTGGACTTCCTCAGCCCGATATGGATGTTAACCCGCATAGGCCATCGCCCGTAGCTTCCCGCCACATCGTCGCAGCGCTCGCCGCTGCGTTCGCCGGCGGCGAGCCATGAGCGTACGTCATGCGGCCCATGCGCATATTTCGATTGTTGCGTGATTTTGGCAAACCTACAGTGCATCCACGCGCGGTATATCCGGCGGCGGTCACGCCGAACCACATCCGCGTAAACGAACCGGCTGCCCGACACCGAACCCATCACACACGCTTCGTTTCGACGAACCCGCATGACGACAGAGGACCAGATGATGAACCAGCGCCCCGCTCTCCAATCGACCCGCCGCGTGTTCGCGACCTTCGCCGCGACCCTCGCGATGACCGCGCTCGGCGCGCTGTGCGCGCTGCCATCGGCCGCACATGCCGACGCGCTCGACGACATCGCGAAGTCCGGCACCGTGCGCATCGGCGTGTTCGAGGACTATCCGCCGTTCGGCTCGATCGGTCCGGACATGAAGCCGGTCGGCTATGACATCGACGTCGCCAATCTGATCGGCAAGGCGCTCAACGCGAAGGTCGAACTGGTGCCGGTGACGGGCGACAACCGCATGGCCTTCCTCGCCGATCGCAAGGCCGACATGCTGCTGTCGGTCGGCCAGACGCCGGAGCGCGAAAAGGTGATCGACTTCTCGCAACCATACGCGCCGTACTACCTCGCGGTGTTCGGCCCGAAATCGCTGCCGGTGAAGAACGCCGCCGACCTCGGCGGCAAGTCGATCTCGGTCGCGCGCGGCACGCTCGAAGACCTGAGCGTCACGAAGATCGCGCCGCAGTCGGCGAACATCAAACGTTTCGACGATCCGAACGGCGCTATTTCGGCGTTTCTTTCTGGTCAGGTACAGTTGATGGTGGTCGGCAACGACGTCGGCGCGACGATTCTCGCGCGGCATCCGGCGAACGATCCGGAGCAGAAGTTCGCGCTGTTCAGCTCGCCCGATCACGTCGGTCTGAACAAGAACGAGCCGCGCCTGAAGGCGAAGGTCGACGAAACGATTGCCAAGGCCCGCAAGGACGGCACGATGAACGCGATCTCGCAGAAGTGGCTGCGAGCGCCGCTGCCGGCCGATCTCTGAAACCCGTGGCGTGGTGCTGTGAAGTCCGCGCCTCAATCTGATCCTACGATGGGCACGAGGCCATGACTTACGCGTTCGATTTCACCGGCTTCGGCCTCTATGCGGGGATGCTCGCGCGCGGCGCCGCCGTGACGCTCGGTCTCACGGCCGTGTCGACCCTGGCGGGCGGGCTCGTCGGGATTGCCGGCGCGAGCATCGCGGCGGCCGGGCCGAAGTGGGCGCGCTGGCTGGTCGCGAGCTACGTCGAGCTGATCCGCAACACGCCGTTTCTCGTGCAGCTGTTCTTCGTGTTCTTCGGTCTGCCGAGCCTCGGCATTCATATCGACGAGATCCAGGCCGCGATTCTGGCGATGACGGTCAATCTCGGCGCGTACGCGACCGAGATCGTGCGCGCCGGCATCGATTCGATTTCGCGCGGCCAGGTGCAGGCCGCCGAGGCGCTCGGTCTGCATGGACGCCAGGTGTTCCGCTACGTCGTGCTGCCGCAGGCGCTCGCCAACGTGTTTCCCGCGCTGCTCGGCCAGGTGCTGATCGTAATGCTCGGCTCGGCGGTTGTGTCGCAGATCTCGGTGCCCGACCTGACCTATGCGGCGAACTTCATCCAGTCGCGCAACTTCCGCTCGTTCGAGAGCTACGTGATCATCACGGCGACCTATCTGCTGATGTCGATCGTGTTGCGGCAGCTGCTGAACCGCTTCGGCCGCGGGCTGTTCGCGGGCCGCGCCGCGCGTGGCGCCAACAACAGCAGCAGCGGCAACGACGGCTTGCCGCGCAACTGGCGCGGCCGCCTGATGTGGCGCGGCGCGCGTACCCTGCCGACGGAGCGCTGATCATGGTCGAATTCACGCTGTGGGATATCGCCCGCAATCTGCTGCTCGCCGCGCGCTGGACGGTGCTGCTGTCGCTGATCGCGTTCGTCGGCGGCGGGGTCGTCGGGCTCGCGCTGCTCGCGATGCGCGTGTCGCCGGTGGCATGGCTGCGCCGCATCGTCGTGCTATACGTCGAGGTGTTTCAGGGCACGCCGCTGCTGATGCAACTCTTTCTCGCGTTCTTCGGTTTGCCGCTCATCGGCATCGACGTGTCGCCGTGGGCCGCTGCGGCCGTCACGTTGACGCTCTATACGAGCGCTTATCTGGTCGACATCTGGCGCGGCTGCGTCGAAGCGGTGCCGCGCGGTCAGTGGGCGGCGGGCGCGAGCCTCGGCATGACGTTCGGCCAGCAGTTGCGCTATATCGTGTGGCCGCAGGCACTGAAGATCGCGGTCGCGCCGACCGTCGGTTTTCTCGTGCAGGTGCTGAAGAGCACCGCGCTCGCGTCGATCATCGGCTTCATCGAACTGACGAAGACCGGCACGATGATTACGAACGCCGCGTTCCGGCCGTTTCCGATTTACGGCATGGTCGCGATGATCTACTTCGCGATGTGTTTTCCGCTGACCTGGTATGCGCGCGTGCTGGAGAAGCGGCAGAAGGTCGGGCTGCATCGCTGAGGTGATCGGGAGGCTATAGCGTGTCATCGTCGCCCGCCGGCCCTAGCGTGGGCATGTACTTGCCAAAATTCAGTTCGAAGTCGCTCGGCACGCCATAGGCGAGGCTACGGAGCTTGGCGCGACGTGCCTGCCCACCTGGCGAGGCGAGAGCCGGAAAGAACATGTCGATGCTCGACTGGAGTTCGGCGGCCGTCGGCGTTCCGACGCGATTGATCTGGGCTTTCGCGGCGCCGAGCGTTTCACGGTCGAATGACGCCAGACGCCGCGCAAGCGTTTCGACGAAAGAGTCGAGGTCGTCATCATCCAGCGTGCGGTTCACCCAGCCATATCGTTCGGCGACGTCGGCATCGAAGTCGTCGGCGCTGAGCACGATCTCGAGCGCCCGCGAACGGCCGACCAGGCGCGGCAGCCACTCGAGCGCTCCGCCGCCAGGGACCAGACCGACGCCGACCTCGGGGTTACCGAACAAAGCATTCTGCCTGCTGGCGAACCGCATGTCGCAGGCGAGCACGAACTCGTTGCCGATACCGCGCGTACGGCCGCGAATCTTTGCGATGCTCACCACTGGCGCAGACGACAGGCGCAGTACTAAGTCGCGCCAAAGGCCGAGCACCTCCGGTCGTTCGGCAGCCTTGGCTACGTCGAGATGGGCGACGAAAAAATCGGGATTCGCCGACTGAAACACCACGACCTTGACGGACGGGTCCGACTCGAGATCGGCCATTAGTGCGTCCAATTCGACGATCGTCGCGGGAACGAACATATTGATCGGCGGGTTGCTGAAGGTGATCGTCCACCGGCCAGGATTGCTGCGGTCGATGTCGAACTGCGAAGAGTCGGACATGGTGCTTCTCCTAAAACGATTGGGTTCTGTGTGAATCCGGGTGACATCATCGCTCATGAGCACTGGGGTCAAAGCGGCTTTGCTAACACCGACCTCGACTTTCAGCTCAAACAGCAAGGCATCACGCACGTGATCGTCGTCGGCTTGCTGGCGAATACATGTATCGAGTCCACGAGTCGCTTCGCAATGGAACTCGGCTATCACGTCACACTCGTGCGAGACGCTACAGCCGCCTTCATCAAGGAAATGATGCGCGCCGCACACGATCTGAACGGTCCCACGTTCGCCCATGCGATCCTGACAACCGCACAACTGGTTGCCGCACTTCCCGCCTGATCGCTAAGATTTCCGCACGCACTGCTGCGCAATGGATCAGCGAGTCACCGGCTCCTCACGCGTGCGTTGAGCCGCAAACCTGCGCCAATATTGCTATGATTATCATACTTACGATCGCTGCGATTTCGATGGAGGTTTGAATGAGTGCATTGCCCGCCAAGAGCGATACGCTGTGCCCGATCGCGTTGTCTCAGGCTGTCATCGGCGACCGCTGGGCGGTTCTGATCCTGCGCGAACTGTTTATGGGCAATCGGAGATTCGACAGTCTGGTGGCGCAGTCGCAAGCGACGCCGCAGATGCTCTCGTCCCGGCTCAAACGGCTCGAAGCGGACGGCATGATCGAGCGCAAGCGCTACATGGCAACGCCCCCTCGTTACGAATATGAACTCACCGAGATGGGCCGAGCGTTTTACCCGGTCATGCTGGCGCTTCGCGAATGGGGCGAAAAGTGGCATAAACCGCAGGGCAAGGACGTCGCGGTACGCTTCACGCATGTCACGTGTGGCAACGATGCCGGCCTTGGCACCGTTTGCCAGGCCTGCGGTGAACCATTGCGGCGCGAAGATCTGAAGACTGAGCTGAGCCCGTCCTACGCGCAGGAGCGCGCGAGCCGACAGGATGCAGCGAAGACCGGCAAGCCTCTGGCTGATCGCACTCGCTCGTCTAAACCAGGTCCCCGCGAGGTTCGGTCCGCCGGGAAGTCCCCCGTGAGGCGCCAAAAAGTCCGTTGAATGCAGACATGGGCGCCCCCTGCTAAGCGACCGTTACGCGTTCATTCGTCGTTCTGGACTGACTTGATAAGATTGTTCCGCAACGTCACGACCGACGCCTGAATTTTCGCGAACTCGTCGGACGCAAGCCCTGTCTCGACGGGGTTCATCTTCAGCGCTTTTTCGCGCAGCCGCCTGCCGCTCTTCGTGAGACTGATCCGCACCTGGCGCTCGTCGCCGGGATCGCGTTGCCTTTCCAGATAACCCATCGCCTCGAGTTTCTTCAACATTGGCGTAAGCGTGTTCGATTCGAGAAACAGCTTGGCGCCAAGACCGCTGACGGTCTGATTGTCCTCCTCCCACAACGCAATGATCGCGATGTATTGCGGGTAGGTAAGCCCGAGTTCCTCGAGTATCGGCTTGTATGCCTTGCCAAAAGCCAGGTTCGCGGAGTAGACCGCAAAGCACAGGTAATCGGAAAGCATCAGATTTTCGGGTGCCAGTTGATCCTTGGGTTTCATGTGCATCCTCCTTGGCTGGAGCCTGACGTTTCGCAAGATATACATCGCATACGATTATATCGCGCTACAACATATGGCGCATCGCTTCCTGAAGGCGACAACCTACCGTCGGCGAAGAACGCCCGTACGGCATCGTAGAACCGCTCTGAACGCTGCTTCTTTGTCAGTGGCTAAATCATCGACCGTCCGATTGCCGTGACCGGCGCGCAGCCACAACGTGGATGTGCGCCGGCCAAGCGACAAAAGGATCGACGATCTAGTGGTGTGCGAAAAGGTTGCCACTCGACGTCACGGCGACATGGCTGCCCGATTCCGACTGTCCGGAAACCGCACCGCCGTACGCCCTTTCCGGGGCAGCCTGGTCCTCGCGCTCCGAGGCGACGGTTCGCAGGCTCGGACCGCTTTGCGATGCCGGTGCGCCAATCGAGGGCTTGTAGAACGGGGCCGGTCCATAGCCGCTGGCGAACGCGGGTGCGGTGACGGATGCGGAAACTGCCACGAGCAGTGCAACGATGAGCTTGGTCTTCATGATGGGAATTCCTTCAAAAATGTTCAGTGAAGGGCACCTGTCTCGGGCAGAGACACGTGCCCTGACGGATTACGCCGTGACGATGTTGGTGCTGACCTCGATGTTGCCGCGCACCGACTTCGAGTACGGGCAGATCTGATGGGCCAGGTGCGCAATTTTCTCGACGACTTCCTTGTCCACGCCGGGCACGCGGACGTCGAACTCGGCGCCGAGGAACCACGCGGCCCCGGTCTGCCCGATGTTCACCCGGATGTCCACCGAATAGTCGGGCGGCAGCGTGACCTTGTTCAGTTGGGCCGCGATGCCGAACACGGTGGTGTAACAGGCCGACCAGGCGCCGGCAAACAGCTGCTCGGCTCGCGGGTGCGGTTCGGTGCCGACGTAGTCGAGCGTCTCGACGGTAGGCGCGGTCAGCTTGAGGTCGTAGACGCCATATTCGCCGCGCTGGGCTGCGGGGTCGCGATTGACCGTGGCGTGGGAGTTGCCTGCAGCGAGGACTTTTTCGATCTTTTCCATGATGGATTCCTGTATGTATGGGGGTATCAAACGGGGTATCAACGGGGTATCAAACGGATTTGACTATTGTACGATTAAATCGCGTACGATATATATGTCACGCTGTGACGACGTTCAGGCCGACCTCGATGTTGCCGTGCACGGCCTTCGAGTACGGGCAGATCTGGTGGGCGCGGTTCGCGATCGCCTCGACGACTTCCACCGCCAGACCCGGCGCGCGGATGGTGAACTGCGCGCCGAGACAGAACCCGTTACCGATGGTGCCGATACTGACCTTGATGTCCACGGAATAGTCGGACGGCAGCGTGACCTTCTTCAGCGAGGCCGCAATTTCGAAGGCGCTGATGTAACAAGCTGACCACGCCCCGGCAAACATCTGCTCGGCTCGCGGGTGCAGCTCGGTGGCAATGAAATCGCGGCTTTCACCGTCGAGCGCCGAGAGCTTGAGGTCGAGCACGCCGTGCTCACCGCGCTGGAGCTCGGGGTCGTGGTTGACCGTGGCGTGGGAGTTGCCTGAGAAGAGGACTTGGTCGATCCGGGTCATGATGGGTTCCTGTGTGAATAAGGGGGTTAAGCGTCTTAGATCGCATGCGATGTAATCGCTTGCGTCGAATAATGGAGAAAGACGCACCCGTTGTCAATCGCAAAAGATTTAATCGCATACGAGCAGCCGATAGAGGAAACGAATAATTCGCCCGAAGCCTCGCCGCACTTGACGGTATGAATATCATAGTTATATGCTGCGCCCATTGTCATACGCGACGCGTGAGAGGTCACGAATCGTCCGACATAAGCCGTACGGCGCCGGCTGCGCGACGCGATTGGCTGCTGCGCGGCAAAGGCGCAGCGCAATGGCTCGGTTAGCGAATGCAGCCTCGTTTCCACCACATCTCACGCGCACCGCGAGCCGGCGCGCATGCGATTCACCACGTGAAAGGAAGGACTATGAAGATCGAAGATGCTGTCGTTTTCGTGACGGGCGCGAACCGCGGGCTTGGCCTGGAGTTCGCGAAACAGGCGCTCGACCGCGGGGCGCGGAAGGTCTATGCGGGCGCTCGCGATCCGGCCAGCGTGAGCTTGCCTGGAGTCGTCCCCATCAAGCTCGACGTGACCGATCCGGCGGCCGTGGCCGCGGCTGCCGATGCGGTTCGCGACCTCACGCTGCTGATCAACAACGCGGGCATCGCGCGACTCGGCAGCCTGACGGACGACGGCGCGCTCGGCGCGTTGCGCGATCACTTCGAAACCAATGTCTTTGGCATGCTGGCGATGTCGCGTGCGTTCGCGGGGAGCCTCGCCGCGAACGGCGGCGGTGCGATCCTGAACGTGCTGTCGGTCGCGAGCTGGGTGAACCGGCCGATTCTGTCTGCCTACGGCGTGTCGAAGTCGGCCGCGTGGGCGCTGACCAACGGCCTGCGCCAATCGCTGCGCGAGCAGCGCACGCAGGTCATCGGGCTGCATGCAGGTTTTATCGACACGGATCTGGTGCGCGACCTGGAAGTGCCGAAGGCAACACCGGCCGACGTCGTGCGCCAGGCGTATGAAGCTATCGAGGCCGGCTCGGAGGAAGTGTCCACCGACGAATTCACCCGGCAGGTGAAGGCTGGACTGTCGGCAGGCATCTATCTGAACGACTCGACGCCACGCTGATCGCGCGGAAGCGGTCCCGCCAAAAAAAAAGCGGCAACCCTGCGCTGCATGGGTTGCCGCTTTTGCGTTGCGCCGCACTTACCTCTCGATCAGCGCCCCGCCTGGGTCGACTGCCGCAACTTCGCCACCTCCGCCGCCCCAACCGCCGGTGCGCCGTTGTTCCAGCCCGCGCGCACGAAGCTCAGCACGTCGGCGATCTGCTTATCGTCGAGCACCGCCGCGAAGCCGGGCATCGGGAACGGCGACGGTACGCCGTTGATCACGAGGTCGCCGGTGCCGTTCAGCGTCACGTTGATCAGCGACGACGCGTCCTTCGCGAGCACGTTCGGATTGCCGGCCAGCGGCGCGAGCATCGGCGCGAAACCGCGTCCGTCGACACCGTGGCAATGCATGCAATACGCGGTATAGACGCGCGCGCCGGCATCGTTCGCGGGTCGATCGAGCGACACCTTCGTCGCCTGCGGATCGTACGTATAGGCCGCCGCGCCGTTGCCGCCCACCGGCGGCAGCGACTTCAGATACGCCGACACCGCCGCGACGTCCTGATCGCTCAGCGCTTGCGTGCTGTTGTTGATCACGCTCGTCATCGCGCCGAACGCCGACGCGTGGCGATTCGCGCCGGTCTTCAGGAACGTGCGCAGATCTTCGTCGCTCCAGCGGCCGAGCCCGGCGTTGTGCTCGCCGGTCAGGTTCGACGCGAACCAGCCGTCGAGCAGCGCGCCGCTCAGGAACGCGCTGCCGCTTTCGTCGAGCGCGCTTTCCTGGAACGCAACGCCGCGCGGCGTGTGACACGACCCGCAATGTCCGAGCCCTTGCACCAGATACGCGCCGCGATTCCACGCGACGTCCTTGCCCGGCTTGTCGCGGTATGCGCCCTTTTCGAGAAACGCCATGTTCCAGAACATCAGCGGCCAGCGCATGTTCAACGGCCACTTGATGTCGGACTCGCGATTCGCCTGCTGCACCGGTGCGACGCCGCGCATGAAGAACGCGTACAGCGCCTTCACGTCGTCGTCGTTGACCTTCGCGTAAGACGGATACGGCATCGCCGGATACAGGTTGTGGCCGTCTTTCGCGACGCCCTCGCGAAGCGCCCGCGCGAAGTCCGCTTCGGTGTAGCCGCCGATGCCGGTCTGCGCGTCGGGCGTGATGTTGGTCACGTAGATGCGGCCCATCGGCGTGTTCATCGGCAGGCCGCCGGCGAACGGCTTGCCTTTCGGCGCGGTGTGGCAGGCCGCGCAATCGCCGAGTTGAGCGAGATAAGCGCCGCGTTGCACGAGCGCTTGATCGGCTGCGCCGGCACCCGCCGGAGTCGCGGCATCAGCAGGCGCTTGCGCGAGAAACGGCAAGGCGACGCACAGCGCCGCGCCAAGACCCTTCAGCTTGTTTTTCATGTCGGGCTCCTTGCGCGTCACGCGCTGTGCAGTTGACGGCCAACCGGCAATTGCCGCAGCCGCGTGCCGGCGGCCGCATAGATCGCATTGGTCAGCGCGGGCGCGAGCGCCGCGGTGCCGGGTTCGCCGATGCCGCCGGGCGCCTCGCCGCTCTTCACGAGATGCACGTCGATCGGCGGCGTTTCGTTGATGCGCAAAATCCGGTAGTCGGTGAAGTTGTTCTGCTCGACGCGGCCGTCCTTGATCGTGATCTCGCTGTACAGCGCGGCCGTGATGCCGAAGATGATGCCGCCCTGCACCTGCGCCTCGATCGTGTTCGGATTGACGTACATCCCGCAATCGACCGCACAGTTCACGCGCTTGACCGTGACCTCGCCCTGTTCGACCGCGACCTCGACGACGATCGCGAAGAAGCTGCCGAACGCGTGCATCACCGAGACGCCGCGCCCTTGCCCCTTCGGCAGCGCGCTGCCCCAGTTGCCGGCCTGCGCGGCCACGTTCAGCACGTTCAGCGCGCGCGGCGATTTGCCGAGCAGATTGCGCCGGTACTGCACCGGATCGATCTTCGCGTGCGCGGCGAGTTCGTCGATGAAGCTCTCGACGACGAACGTTCCGCGCGTCGGGCCGACACCGCGCCAGAACGCGGTGGGCACCGCGTGCGGTTCCACGCGCACGTAGTCGACCAGCTGGTTCGGCAGGTCGTACGGCAGATCGGCGGCGACTTCCACCGCGTCGGGATCGAGCCCGTTCTTGAACGCGGGTGGCGCAAAGCGCGCCATGATCGACGAACCGGCAATGCGATGCTGCCACGCGATCGGTTTGCCGTTCGCGTCGAGCCCGGCCGAGATCGTGTCGTAGTAGTACGGCCGGTACATGTCGTGCTGGATGTCTTCCTCGCGCGTCCACAGCACTTTGACCGGCGTCGACACCTGTTTGCCGACCTTCACGGCCTGCGTGACCATGTCGGTTTCGAGCCGCCGCCCGAAGCCGCCGCCGAGCAGATGGTTGTGCACGATGATCTTGTCGGCAGGCAAGCCCGTGACCGCGGCCGCCGCATCGACGACGCGCGTCGGCACCTGCGAGCCGAGCCAGATTTCGCACGCGTCGCCGCGCACGTGGACCGTGGCGTTGACCGGCTCCATCGTCGCGTGCGCGAGGAACGGCTGCTGGTAGACCGCGTCGACGCGCGACGTCGCATCGCCGAACGCGCGGCCGACGTCGCCGTCCTTGCGCGCTACCGCGCCGCCGTGTTGCGAGGCCGCCGCGAGATCGTCGACGATGCGCTTCATCGATAACTGCGCGCCCGCGCCTTCGTTCCACTTGATATCGAGCGCCTGCAAACCGCGCTTCGCGGCCCACGTGTGGTCGCCGATCACCGCCACCGCGTTGTCGAGCTTGATCACTTCGCGCACGCCGGGGATCTGCTTCGCATGCGTAGCGTCGACACTCGCGAGCGTGCCGCCGAACACCGGGCAGTTCGCGATCGCCGCGTAGACCATGCCGGGCAAGCGCACGTCGAGGCCGAACTGCGCGGTGCCGTCGACTTTCTCCGGCGAATCGAGACGCTTCGCCGGCTTGCCGATCAGCTTGAAATCCTTCGGGTCTTTCAACGGCACGTTCTGCGGCGCGGGCAGCGCCGAGGCGGCCTGCGCGAGCTGACCATAGCTCGCGCTGCGATTGCTGGCCGCGTGGATCACCTGCCCGCCTTGCGCATGGCAACTGGCCGGATCGACCTGCCACTGCTGCGCGGCCGCGTTGATCAGCATCACGCGCGCGGTCGCGCCCGCGCGGCGCATCGGCTCCCACGCGAAGCGGATCGACGTCGAGCCGCCGGTCAACTGGCCGCCGAGCAGCGGGTCCATGAAGAGCTTTTCGTTGGGCGGCGCGTGATCGAGCGTGACCGAGTCGAGCGGCACTTCGAGTTCCTCGGCGATCAGCATCGGAATCGACGTATAGACGCCCTGACCCATCTCGACCTTCGGTATCACCAGCGTGACCTTGCCGGCGGTGTCGATCTGGATGAACGCGTTCGGCGCGAACACGCCGCTTTGCGGCGCCTCGTTCGCATCCCCGCCGATCACGCTCTTGCCCGCCTTCTGATCCTGGCTCGCGGCCGGCATGCTGAAGCCGAGCAGCAGACCGCCGCCGGCCGCGGCGCCGACCGTCACACCGAATTTGAGGAACGTGCGCCGCGAGATGCCGCGTGCATGCCGCGTGGTGGTGCCGGTCGGCTGTGCGCCGGTCTGTGCATCGAGCAATCCCTGGGACATGTCAGGCCCCCTTCGCGGCTTGCTTGATCGCCGCGCGCACGCGGTGATAGGTGCCGCAGCGGCAGATGTTGCCCGCCATCGCGGCGTCGATGTCGGCGTCGCTCGGATTGGGATTGCGCGCGAGCAGCGACGCCGCCGACATCACCTGCCCCGACTGACAGTAGCCGCACTGCACGACGTCGAGTTCACGCCAGGCCTGCTGCACTTTCTGACCCGCGGGCGTCGCGCCGACCGCTTCGATCGTCACGATCTTCCGGTCGCCGACCGCCGCCGCCGGGAACACGCACGAACGCACCGCGACGCCATCGAGATGCACGGTGCATGCGCCGCATTGCGCGATGCCGCAGCCGAACTTGGTGCCGGTCAGCCCGACGAGATCACGCAGGACCCACAGCAGGGGCATGTCGGGCGGGGCATCGACGGTATGGGTTTCGCCGTTGATATTGAGCGTTGTCATGAGCGGCTCCGGTGGGGATGTTGTTGTGGTCACGCGGTTTAGATCGCGACACCGCACCAGAGCGCGAACATGCGCCGTTTTGTTCGGCATGTCGCGCTAATCCGCGATGAAAAGCGGCCTGTGATCGAGCGGGTATCGACAGAAAACCGGCCGATTGTAGTCGTGTCGAAAGAACTGCGCTTTGGCGGTGCCAGGCGGCACGTCGCATGCTATGCGGGGTGGATCGCATGTGCCGGCTGGGGCGATGCGTTACCATCGATGGATTGATCCGTCAGCGTGATCGCGCGACCCGCTGCATCGCACCGAGTGGTGTTGCGACGCGCGATTCCGTCGTGTCACCTCAGCCGCTGGAGCCGCCGATGAACGACCCGCAATGCATTCAATTCCTCACGGATGTTCGCCGACCATTGCTTGCGCTGCACAAGGCGATTCTCGATCACGAACGCGCCGCATACGAAAAGGAGTTCGGCCCGGTGACGCCGGCGGCATTCCTGCAGGTGCTGATCAACGGTTCGGGGTTTCGCTGGCTGACGCCGCTATCGACGGTGATCGCGAGCGTCGATGAGATTCTCGACGACGCGGAAGCCGAGGCCGGCGACCGCCTCGCAACCGCCGAGGCCGTGATCGGACTGTTCTCGCCCGATCAACCGAACAACCACTTCCTGCCGCGTTATCTGCCGCTGTTGCAGGCCGATCCGGCGATCCTGCATTACCACGGCGAGGTAGCGCGTTTGCTGCGCGGCGTGCAAACGACGTAACGGCGATTCGCGCGGAGCACGGCGGCGGCGCGTGCGCTGCTTGCCGGCTCCCGCATTTCCTCACCGTTGACAAGCGGCCGCGCGTCGATGCGGCATCCGTCGATGGTTGGTACTTTTGCGTGAATTGAGCGAAATGCGCTGGCGTGAAGGTACTTTCGCAACGATTTCTCGACCGACTGGAAGGCACGGCCGATCAGATTGCCTGGGTTAGCTGAATAAATTCAAGGTGAGCTTTTGCGGGAACGCCGAAGCTCAACTGCGCCCCTGCGGCAGATAACGCAGCGGATCGACCGGCTTGCCGTCGTGCCGCACTTCGAACCCGACCGACACACGCGAATTGTTCTCGTCGCCCATCTCCGCGATCTGCTGACCCTTGCGGACGATGTCGCCCATCTTGACCAGCAGTTTGCGGTTGTGCGAATACGCGGTCAGAAAATCCTTGTTGTGTTCGACGATGATCAGGCTGCCATAGCTGTTCAGTCCGGTGCCCGCGTACATCACCTTGCCGTCCGCGGCAGCTCGCACCGGATCGCCCGCTTTGCCGCCGATTTCGATGCCGCGTGTTTCGCCCGGCTGAAACGCTTCGACGACGCTGCCCGCGGCAGGCCACGCGAGCGTCACGCTGCTCGCATGCCGGCGGGTTTCCCGCGTGACCTGGCGGACTTCCGCGGCATCCGGAGCGGGTGCTGCGGACTGCGTCGAGGCTTGTGCCGACGTTGGCGCTGTCGCTTGTGAATCACCCGGCGCCGCGGGTCGCGCCGCCGCCTTCGCGGCGGCCGCCGCATTGGCCGCCTTGACCGCGCGCACCGTCTCCGGCGACGCGACGTGCAGCACCTGCCCCGGCTTCAGCCGCGCCGATGCCTTCAGAGCGTTCCATGCCTGCAACTGCTTGACGCTGATGTGGTGACGCTGCGCGACCCGCGCGAGCGTGTCGCCGCGCCTGACCCGATACACCAGCGGCGGCGACTTTTTCAGCTGCGCGTTATCGCTGGCGTCGATCGACAGCGGCGCGTCTGCCGCCGCATCGCCAGACGTTGTTCCCATCGCATTCGCCGCCAGCACGCCGGACGCTGCGTTGGTGCTGTTTGCCACATTGTTCTGCGCATTCGGCTGCCCGACGTTCGCGCAACCGCTGACGGCCAGCGCGACCCATGCGCCGGCGAGACCGGCCAAGATCGTTCTGTCGAAACGCTTTCTCATTCTGTCCGACTCCTGCTGTATAGATGCGCAAGCCGGATACGCCGATGCCGCTGACAAGGCGCGCGATCTTTGGCCGCGCGGCCTTCCCGGCGACACGGCGAAGCTGCCTCGTACGGCGCTCATTCCGTGCCTGCTTGCCGATCAAATTTCTCGCGGAATTCTAAAGTGCCGTTTAATAAAAACGTCCCGCGCCACACACTCTGATACAGACGTTACGAGCCGTATTTCCGCGTTACGACGGCACGTGTTTGGGCACATCAACGACGCACACGTCGCCGCTTCAGCGCGGCACGTTCAGACTCGTTGACATTCGACTTATCGGCAGACGCGAGGGGAACTTGAATAGTCATGCGGCGCGCCGGAGGGCGCAAAAAAGCCAGCCTTCGAAATCCGAAGGCTGGCCGATCCGCGTTTGACAGCAGCGAACTAGAACTTATGCCGGATCGCCGCGCGCACGACGACCTGTTTCGACGTCGACGACGGCGACTGCGTGCCGGGGATGAATGCGAAGTCGAGGACCGACAGTGTGGAATCGCCGGCGACCTGTTGATACGCGCCCTGCAGATAGAGGTCGGTGCGCTTGGACAGGTTGTAGTCGGCCATCAGCCCGAACGTATGGATGCGCGGCTTCACGCCGCCGTTCGATGCGTCGTAGGTTTCCATCGTGTACACGTACTGCGCGCCGACGAACAGCACCGGCGAAATCTGATACTTGCCGTTGATCTCGAAGTTCTGATACTTGAGCGAGTTCAGCAGCACGCCCGGCGGCGTGACGGGCACGAGCGGCACCGGCGGCTCGATGCCGAGATAGCCGTTTGCGGTCGGCTCCAGATAGTTCGAGTTGCTGTAGACGAAACCCGCCGTCGCCGGTCCGAACGTATAGGTGATGCCGCCGCCGAACACGCGCATGCGCGTCGCGACGAAGCCCGCGTCGTTGGTGGCGACCGCGCCGTTCGCGCTGCCGCCCGGATTGTCGGCCTGCAGATATGCCGCCGCGACCAGCAGCCCGCCATACGCGTACTGGCCGCCGAAGCTGTACGCGCGATTGTTGGCGAAGCCCGTGTCGTTGCTGAAGCTGTAGGTGCCGCCGAACTGGAAGCCCGAGATCGACGGGCTCGCGTACTTGACGGTGTTGTTCAGGCGAAACGTGTTGTCGGTGTTGTCGTTGTCGAACGGATGCGAGAACAGCTCGCCGCCCCAATTGCCGTTGGCCGTGGTCTGCGCCAGGTAATCGACGACGGAATCATATTGTCGGCCAAACGTTAGCGTGCCGTACGCCTGCGAACTGAGTCCGACGAAAGCCTGACGGCCGAACAGGCGGCCGCCCTGCCCGAGCCGGCCGGAATTCAGATCGAAACCATTCTCGAGCTGGAAGATCGCCTTCAGTCCACCACCGAGATCCTCGGAGCCCTTCAGGCCCCAGCGGCTCCCCTGTGCAAGCCCGCTGGCGAGTTCATAAACATGGCCGTGGCCGACATTGTTCGTGTAGTTGATGCCTTCGTCGATCACGCCATACAGCGTGACGCTAGTCTGCGCGACGGCAGGCACGGCAAGAACGGAAGACGCAGCAACGGAGACAGCCAGCGCGAACACTTGCTTGTTCATGATGATCTCCCTGCACCTCGAGTGATGGGACAACTCGATCCGGCCGCTTTGTTCTTTTTGCTCTTTATTCTCGTCATTTTCCCAGCAGTTCTGAGGACTGCTCCAATGGCTGCGCTTTCCAGAAATCCTCACACGACATCGTCCGGCCGTCCATGAGTGGATGCGCCAAGTATCGGGAATGTTGCTAATTCTCCACTGCGCGTTGTTTCCTCTTTTTTCGTAAGGTCGGTTCAGGTAAACGGCAGCTGCTGCTGCCGATCTCGCTGCGTCATTGTCATGAAAAGAAATATAATCCCGTGCCTCTGCTGCCATGCAACGGAACTCGATGCCGCAGCGAAGGTCACCTTTACAGCCCGCTGACGCGCCGCCTCGAAAAGGCGGCCGAAGTCGGCGACGCGGACCACAGGCGACGCCAACCCGGATCGCCTTCCCGCCGCAGCACCCAATCCCATATTAAAAAGCCTTGTGAGACGCCCGCCGCGCTGGATCAGCGCGCCGTCGCACGGGGCTGCTTTTGACTCGAACAATGCCTGACAAGCCCTCCTCCCGCCTGATCGAGCTGGACTTTTTCCGCGGACTGGTTCTGCTGATCATCGTGGTCGATCACATCGGCGGCAGCATTCTGTCGCGCGTGACGCTGCATGCGTACGCGCTGTGCGATGCCGCCGAAGTGTTCGTGTTCCTCGGCGGCTTCGCGACCGCCACCGCCTATGCAACGCTCGCCGAGCGGCGTAACGAGACGATCGCGCGCGGCCGCTTCGTGCGCCGCTCGTTCGAGATCTATCGGGCGTTTCTCGTCACCGCCGGGCTGATGCTGCTGGTCAGCGCGGTGCTCACCGCATTCAGCATCGACGGGCCGAATCTCGCCACGACCGATCTCGACGACCTGATCGACACGCCGCTCGCCGCGCTGCGCGACATCGTGCTGCTGCGCCGCCAGCCGTACCTCGCGTCGGTGCTGCCGATGTACGCGTTCTTCGCGCTGCTGGTGCCCGCAATCCTGCCGCTCGCGCGCAGCAAGCCATGGCTGCTGGTCGTCGGCAGCGTCGCACTGTGGGCTGGCGCGCCGGCGATCAGCAAGTACTTGCCCGCCGCGCCCGACATGCACTGGGACTTCAACCCGTTCGCGTGGCAACTAATGTTCGTGCTCGGCGTGCTCGCACGCTGCCAGCCGGTGTATCAGCGGACCAGCGCGCATCGATCCGGCTGGCTCGTCAGCGTGCTGGCGTTCGCGGTGGTCGTAGGCGCCGCGTACTACAAGCTCGTGCTGCTGCATGCGCCGCTTGCCGCAAGCTTCAAGGAGAACCTGTCCTACCTGCGCGCGGGCAACTTCCTCGCGATTGCATGGTTCGTCGCCAATCTGATCGAGCTCGGCTGGGCGAAGAAGGTCGCGCGGCGGCTGCCGTGGGTCGGCTTGATCGGCCGTCAGGGGCTGCTGTGCTTCATTGCCGGCGCGGTGATTTCGCTGGTGATCGACTCGGTGCTCTACGCGGCGACGGATGGTTACCTGAACTATCCGCTCGGCCTGCTCGCCGACGCCGCCGCAGTCGGCGCGCTGTTCGCCGTCGCGCTCGGCGTGGAGCCGCTGAAGCGCTTCGTCGGGCGGTTCGTCGACGGGCGGCTGCGGACCTCAAGCTGAAGAACTTTGCGCGCATAAAGCGCCGTCCGTCTGCCGCCACGTTCCATCTCAAATCTGGCGCCAATGCTGATAGGATGACGGCCGCGCGCGAATCCCGCGCCAGCCGGCCATCCTCACTGACATGCGTCGATTCCTCTGTTTCGCCCTCGCACTGCTTGCCTCCGCCGTCGGCGCGCCCGCGTTCGCGAGCACGGTCGCGAGCCGCAGCTTCCATTCCGATGCGCTCGGCCGCGACTGGAGCTACACGATCTACCTGCCGGCAGGCTATCGCGCGGACGGTCCGCGCCTGCCGGTGCTCTACCTGCTGCACGGCAATAACGGCGACGCCAACGACTGGCTCACGCAAGGTCATCTACAGAGCGCCGCCGACACGCTGATCGAGCGCAAGGAGATCGCGCCGGTCGTGATCGTGATGCCGCAAGGCGGCACGGACTGGTACGTCGACCGCAAAGAAAAGATGGAGAGCGCGTTCTTCGGCGATCTGCTGCCCGAGATCGAAACGCACTACGCGGTCGCGACGCAGCGCGGCGGCCGGATGATCGGCGGCGTGTCGATGGGCGGCTTCGGCGCGCTGCGCTACGCGCTGACGCAGCCCGAGATGTTTTGCGGCGCGCTGCTGCTGAGTCCCGCGATCTACGCGAACGAGCCGCCGCGCGCGTCGGCGGCGCGGCGGGTCGGCGTGTTCGGCGAGCACCAGTTCGATCCGCGCATCTGGCGCGAGCTCAACTATCCGGCGCAGTGGGACCGCTATATGAGCCAGCCGTATCGTCTGCCGATGTTCATCGCATCCGGCGACGACGACCTCGACATCCAGGCCGACGCGTCGCTGCTGTACACGCATCTGCGGCTCGCGGGCAATCCGGCTGCGCTGCGGATCATCGACGGCGGCCACACATGGGACGTGTGGAGCGCGCTGTTGCCCGCCGCGCTCAAATACACGCTCGGCTGCGTGAAGCCGCCGGCGCAGGAGCATCCGTCGAATCAACGGCCTTGAGCCGGCGCTACTCCACGAGATCGGTCCACAGTACCATCAGCACCGTCATCAACGCGGGGCCGATGAAAATCCCCAGCAGCCCGAACGTCTCGGCGCCGCCGAGAATACCGAACAGCACAAGGAGAAACGGCAGGCGCGTCGAATTGCCGATCAGCACCGGCCGCACGAAGTGCTCGGCGACGAACACGACGACCGCGCCGAATATCAGCAGCCCGGCCGCCGCGACCATCGAGCCCTGCACGAGCAGCCACAGCGCCGCGAGACCGAACACGATCGGCGCGCAGAACGGCAGCATCGCGGCGATCGCCGTGACGAAGCCGAGCAGCGCCGCATGCGGCACGCCGGTCACGAAGTACGCGACGCCAAGCAGCAGGCCCTCGCCGACGCCGACCACGATCAAGCCCGACACGGTGCCGCGCACCGCGGTCCCCATGTGCGCGACGAGGTCCGCGCCGCTATCGCCGAAACCGCGTCGCGCGGCCTTCAGCAACGAACCGGACAGGCGCGGCCCCGCCTGAAAAATCACGAACAGCGTGATCAGCATGAACGCGAACACCATTGCCGCATGCGCGGCGCGGGCGCCGAAATGCCGGCCAAGCGTCATCACCGTTTCGCTGTGCAAGCCTTTCATCGCCGCCGAACCGCGCAGTGGCTGAGCGAGATTGGCCTGCCACCACGAGCTGATCTGCTGCACGCCGAACGGCAGACGGTTGATGAAGTCCGGCAGCGGAATGCCGTTTTCCTGCACGCTGCGGAACCAGTCGTTCAGCTCGTGCGCCTCGCGCAGCGCCTGCGCGATGCCGAGCCCGACCGGCAGCAGCACCAGCACGGCGATCACGAGCGTGAAGACGGTCGCGAGCAAGGTCGTGCGCCCCCTGAACCACTGGCTGCTCGCCACCTTGTGCAGCAGCGGCCACAGCGCAATCGCGACGACCGCCGCCCACGCCACTACCACGATGAAATCGCGCACCACCCACAATGCGAGCAGCACGAGCCCGATGTAGAGCACGACCGACGCGGCCCGCTGCTTTTTCTGGCGCTCCGCGGCGACGGACGACGCTTCGGGAGAGTTGGGCGGTACGGCGGGAGGGCGTGGAATCATGTGAACTCTGGTGTTTTTGAACGGTGTGCGCGCGAGCCGACCTGAAAAATTCAAACCCGCTACACTGACGGCTCGGTTTGCCGCCCGACACCCAACATCTTAAAGGAAGCGTTGCCGCCCTTTTCCCGGCCGCTCTCCTAGTCGCGCCACAGGCAACACAGCGTTGCAAAAATAGGCATTATTAAAAAAGCACATAAAAACCGCTTGCAACGCCCGTCGTTTCAGCCAGTCGCAAATGTCAAGTGTGATTATTGCTAATTCCGGAACGGTGTTTCAACGATGACACAATGGCTATCCGGCGCGCACGGGACTAAATTCGGCACTCCACAATACGGAGTCGATGATGACCCTGGAGTCCATCCCCCTCGACGGTAGCAATGGCGTACGCATCGAAATTCTCGAGAGTTCCGACACGACGCTGGTGATCCGCTGGGTCGAGCCGGGCCGCTGCCACTACGGTGAGCAGCGCTGGCGCCGCCGCTCGGCGCATTCGTCCGGCACCTGCGCGGTGTCGCGCCGCAAGATCCGCCGCGGTGACCCGGTGTTCAAGCCGGCCGAGCGCCCGGCGCCGTCGAATGCGTCCGCGATGATCTGCGCGGAAATTCTCGAACCGCTGCTCGAAGCGGCCTGACGCACGGAACGTTCCCGAGTACCGCGGCCGGAGCGCGAGTTTCAACCCGTTGCCCTCGCGGTCGATCTCCCTACTGCCCACGCGCCCTCAACGACAGTGTGCCCGGCCGACGCGGCATCGCATGATGCGCCGCCGCGCCGGCACCGCCCCCGGTTGCCGCCCCGCGCCTCGTGCGTTAAGGTGGATTCGTTGCGCTCGCCCGACCGCCGGCTCGCTATCCGGCGTCGGCTGCGCGCCTTCCACCACCGCGCCGCGCCCGCCGCGACGCCGTTTGAGGGCCGATCATGGCAGAAGACACGCCGCAAACCCGCGCGGCCACCGCCGCTTCCACGCCTCCCGCTTCCTCCGCTGCTC
This sequence comes from Paraburkholderia sp. EG304, assembly GCF_046543485.1. Taxonomy (NCBI): domain Bacteria; kingdom Pseudomonadati; phylum Pseudomonadota; class Betaproteobacteria; order Burkholderiales; family Burkholderiaceae; genus Paraburkholderia; species Paraburkholderia sp. EG304. The sequence continues at coordinate 56,075 of NZ_JBKGUA010000013.1, forward strand.
CCGCTTCGCTGATCCCGCCGCCGCAATTCTCGCTCGACGTGCTGCTCGAAAAGTATGCGAAAGGCGATGAGCAATCCGCCGACGACGTGTATCGACGCGTCGCGCGCGGCGTTGCCGAGGCCGAGCCGCCCGAGTTGCGCGCGTCGGTCGAGGAACAGTTCGTCGACAACATGCGCCACGGCGCGCTCGGCGCGGGCCGCATCATGAGCGCGGCGGGCAGCGGCATCGCCGCGACGCTGATCAACTGCTTCGTGCAGCCGGTCGGCGATTCGATCCAGGGCGTCGACGAACAGGGTTTGCCGGGCATCTACGTGGCCCTGCTCCAGGCGGCCGAAACGATGCGCCGCGGCGGCGGCGTCGGCTACAACTTCTCCGCGATCCGGCCGAAGGGCGCGCGGGTTCACACGACCAGCTCGGCCGCCTCGGGTCCGTGCAGCTACATGGACGTGTTCGACGCATCGTGCCGCACCGTCGAAAGCGCGGGCTCGCGACGCGGCGCGCAGATGGCGGTGCTCGACTGCAACCATCCGGACCTGCTCGAATTCATCGAAGCCAAGCATTCGAAGGGACGTTGGAACAACTTCAACGTGTCGGTCGGCGTCACCGACGAATTCATGCGCGCGGTCGAGAACGACGAGCCATGGCAACTGGTCCATCGCGCCGAGCCGTCACCGGCGCTGCGCGCGGCCGGCGACGTGCGGCAGCGCGAAGACGGCCTGTGGGTCTATAGCGAACATCCGGCGCACGCGATCTGGGACCGCATCATGCGCTCGACGTACGACGTCGCCGAACCCGGCATCGTGTTCATCTCGCGGATGAACGAGGACAACAATCTGCGCGCGGTCGAAACGATCCGCGCGACCAATCCGTGCGGCGAGCAGCCGCTGCCCGCCTACGGCTGCTGCAACCTCGGGCCGCTCAATCTGACGCGCTTCGTCGTCGATCCGTTCGCGCAGATGCAGGGGCGCCAGCCGTCGTTCGACTGGGACGGCCTCGCGCGCCGCACCCGCACGCAGGTGCGCTTTCTCGACGACGTGCTCGACGTCACGCTGTGGCCGCTGCCCGAGCAATACGCCGAATCGCGCGCGAAGCGGCGCATCGGCGTCGGCTTCACCGGCCTCGGCGATACGCTGGTGATGATGGGCCTGCGCTACAACTCGCAGGAAGGCCGCGATTTCGCGGTGCGCATCGCGCAGTTGATGCGCGACGAAGCATATCGCGCGTCGGTCGAACTTGCGAAAGAGCGCGGCGCGTTCGAGCTGTTCGACGCCGCGCGCTATCTGGAAGCCGGCACCTTCGCGTCGCGTCTGCCCGACGACATCAAGCAGGCGATCCGCCGCGACGGCATCCGCAACAGCCATCTGCTGTCGATCGCGCCGACCGGCACCGTGAGCCTCGCGTTCGCGGACAACGCGTCGAACGGCATCGAGCCGGCGTTTTCGTGGACTTATACGCGCATGAAGGTGATGGCCGACGGCGGCCGTGAATCGTTCGACGTCGAGGACTACGCGTACCGGCTTTATCGCGAGCTGGGCGGCGATGTGACCAGGCTACCGGACTATTTCGTCAGCGCTCTGCAGATGTCCGCGCGCGACCATCTCGACATGATGGCGGCCGTGCAGCCGTACGTCGACACGTCGATCTCCAAGACCGTCAACGTGCCCGCCGACTATCCGTTCGACGCTTTCGAAAGCCTCTACTTCGATGCATGGAAAAGCGGGCTGAAGGGCCTTGCGACCTATCGCCCGAACGACACGCTCGGCGCGGTGCTGAGCGTGTCGTCCGCACAGGCCGACGACACGCTCGCCGAGATGGATCAGGACCCGCTGCGTATCGCGATCGATCATCGGCCCAGGGGCGAATTGCCGGCGATCATCGAGAAGGTCGAGTATCTGACTCAGGCGGGCAAGAAGTCGCTATATGTCGCGGTGTCGTTCATTGAGGTGACGGGGCGGCTCGGCGGCGAGGACGTCACCATCGAGCGGCCTATCGAGTTCTTCATTCCGGTCGGTCAGCGCGACGAGTCGCAGCAATGGATCACTGCGACGATGCGTTCGCTGTCGCTGGCCGCGCGCGGCGGCTTCGTCGCGCGCAATCTGCAGGACATGCGCAAGGTGTCGTGGGATCGCGGCCAGGTGCGGCTTGGTGACGTGCAGCGGCTCGACGGTCATCGCGCGCCGCGCTGGCACGATTCCGAAGTGGCGGCGCTCGCGTTCGCGATCCAGCAGATCCTGTATCGACGCGGCTTTCTCGACGCCGAGGGCAATCAGGTCGCGTCGCGGATGCTCGCGCGTTTGCCGCGCGGGCAAATGAAAACCGAGCTGGCGCTGTCCGCCGATTTCGGCCTCCGTGCGAATCCCGCGGATAGCGCCGACACGTTGCTGCAGCCTAACGGCACGCAAGGGCTGCACACGATGCTCGGACGCAAATGCGCTTCGTGCGGCGCGAATGCGGTGATTCGCAAGGACGGCTGCGATTTTTGCACCGCATGTGGGGAGGTGGGGGCGTGCGGGTAGTGTGAGGTTGGGAGCGCGGTGGCCTCGCGGCCAGACGCGCTCATCGGGGGCTATGCTTCACCCCACCCTCGCGTAATAAAGATTCTGCGGATGCTTCGCCTCCGCGAAGAAAAACCAGCGCTCCGCCACGAGTCCCGCATACTGCACGAGACAAGCCGCAGCCAGCAAGCCGAACGACGCACCAAGCGAAAGTAGTCCCGCGCCGAGCGCGATCAACACGACCGGCACGATGAACGCACCCGCGAGAAAGCCCCATTTGACGCCACGCAACGTGCGCGCCGATTTGCCGTGAAAGAACTCGCGCAGATTGAACGCGCCGCCCGTGAAGCCCCGTGACACCTGCACGAGCTTCGGATTGCGAATGCCCGTCGCGCTCTGCACCGTCGATTTCGGCCGCAAGCGTGCATTGCGCAGCAGCGACGCCGTGCGGCTCGCGCAGCCGGCGAGCGTCAGCACGCACGCGCAGATCGCCAGTCCCAACGTCAACTCGGGCGCGAACCATGCGCTCAATGCGGTCGCGAGCGTCGAGCCCGATGCGCAGCCGAGCAGCACGAAGTTCACCAGCGTCAGCGGCGTCGCCCACTCCTGGAGAAAACGCAGGCACGCGTAGATCATCGCGGTGCAGACGAACAGCGCGGCGCTAGCGAGCACGCCGAGCCAGCCGAGCGCGAGCGACCATGACGAGCCGAGCCAGTGCGCGACGCCATACAGGAACGCGCACGCGAGAAACGCCGGCAGGCACAAACACTCACGCGACAGCCACGACGTGCGCCACATCGCGATCGCGCGCCACGCGCGTTCCGGATGGCCGAGATGGAAGAACGACGCGATCAGACCAAGACCGCCCAGCAGCACCGCGAGCGCCGCGCCGCTCACATAGAACGCGGTAGCGGCGGCCGGTTGCGCAACGACGCCCAACCATGCCGCACTCTCGACGCCGACGAGCGCGGTCAACAGCCCCTGCGCCGCGCCGCTCAGCGTCGTCAGGAAGACTACGGAAAAAGCCGGATTCATCGTGTGGCCTCGTTGTCGTTCAGATGCGCGTCGCGATCGACGCGAGATGCACTTCGCCACGCGCGAGCTGCGCCTCGAGTCGCGAGTCGGGCGAGCCCGACATGTGCGTCGCATCGTCTGTGGTCGTTCCCGACGATTTGCACGAGCATGCGTCGCTGCCGCAACCCGCGGCGGTGGTCGGCACGCGCGGCAAATAGTGATTGGCGGGACGCGTGCCCCACTCCGGCATCAACTGATAGCCGCCGCGCTCGCGGATCGCCTGCGACACCACCGACTCCGGATCGTGTATGTCGCCGAACAGCCGCGCCGATGTCGGGCACGCGAGCACGCAGGCCGGCTTGCGATCGCGCTCGGACAGATGCTCGTCATGAATGCGATCGACGCACAGCGTGCACTTGCTCATCTCCTTGCGCGCTTCGTCGAGTTCGCGCGCGCCATACGGGCACGCCCACGCGCAATACTTGCAGCCGATACAGCGATCGAAATCGACCAGCACGAGACCGTCTTCCTTGCGCTTGTAGCTCGCGCCGGTCGGACATACCGGCACGCAGGGCGGGTCCTCGCAATGCAGGCACGACTTCGGAAAATGGATCATCTCCGTGTCGGGGAAGCTGCCCGCTTCGAAACTCTGCACGCGGTTGAAGAACGTGCCGGACGGGTCCGCGTCGTACGGATTGAAATCGGCGAGGCTGCCCGATTCTCCCGACGTGTTCCACTCCTTGCAGCTCGTCACGCACGCCTGGCATCCGACGCATACGTTCAGATCGATCACCAGCGCCATCTGGGTCATTGCAGGCTCCTTGCCATGGCTTCAACGATCGTCGCCGTCAGGTTCGGCGCGTCGCAACGTCCCGCGCAGGCGCGCCGCGAATTCGCCGCGTCCCGCGAAATAGGTCTGGACGATGCGCGACACCACACTCTTCTGTGCAACCGCACCGGGCAATCCGGGCATCGCATCGAACTGCGGCAGCGTGTGCCGCGCGTCGGCTTCGGCCGGATAGATGCGTACGCGCACGTCGTACCAGGCGGCCTGGCCCGTCACAGGATCGGAGTTCGACATGCGCGCGGGCGCGTCGTCGCGGCCCGGCAATTCGTCGGTGATCAGGTGATTGAGCAGGAAGCCGCGCTGCGATTCGTTCGCGTCCGGGCCGAGATTCCATGCGCCCGCCGCTTTGCCGATCGCGTTCCACGTCCATACGGTGCCCGGTTCGACGGTCTCGCTGTAGCGCGCCATGCAGCGCACGCGGCCCCATTGCGACTCGACGTAGATCCAGCCGCCATCCGCGATACCGTTTCCGGCCGCCGTGCGCGGATTCACATACAGATAGTTCTCACCATGGATCTGCCGCAGCCACGCGTTCTGCGAATCCCACGAGTGGTACATCGCCATCGGCCGTTGTGTAACAGCGGCGAGCGGGAATTGCGCAAGATCCGTCGCCGCGCTTTCGAGCGGCGCGTACCAGAACGGCAGCGGATCGAAGTACCGGTCGACGCGCGCTCGCAGATGCTCGGGCGGCTGTCGCCCGCTGGTGCGTCCTTGCGCGGCGAGCCTGAACTTCTGCATCACGTCCGAGTAAAGCTGGATCAGGATCGGCTCGCTGAACTTGCGGAAGCCGTTTTTGACCGCCCAGTCGAGATACGGTCCGTTGCAGTTGCGCATGTACTGCAAGGTCTCGGGCAAGCGGTAATGGAACACGCAGTTGTTGTTCGCGTACTGCTCCCACTGCTTCGGATTCGGTTCGCCGACCAGTGCCTTGTCGCCATCCTTGCCGCGCCAGCCGATCAGAAAGCCGACGCCGGAACCGGGCGACGTCGTGTGATTGACGATGAAGTCCGGGTAGTCGCGAAAGCGCCGGCCGCCATCGGTATTGGTGAACGCGGGAAACTTCAGGCGCGACGCCAGTTCGATCAGCACTTCCTGGAACGGCTTGCATTCGCCGGTCGGCGGCACGATCGGCACACGCACGGAATCAACGGGGCCGTCGAACTCGGAGATCGGCCGGTCGAGCATCGACATCGCGTCGTGACGTTCGAGGTAAGTCGTGTCCGGCAGGATCAGATCGGCGAATGCGGTCATCTCCGACTGGAACGCGTCGCATACGACGAGAAACGGAATCTTGTACTCGCCGTTCGCGTGCCTGTCGGCGAGCATCTCGCGCACGTTCATCGTGTTCATCGACGAATTCCACGCCATGTTGGCCATGAAAATCATCAGCGTGTCGATCGGATAAGGATCGCCGCGCCACGCGTTGGTGATCACGCTGTGCATGACGCCATGCACCGCGAGCGGATATTCCCACGAGAACGCCTTGTCGATACGCACGGGGCCGCCGTGTTCGTCGACGAACAGATCCTCCGGCGCGGCAGGCCAGCCGAGCGGGCCCGTCGCGAGCGGTGTATTGGGTTTCACCGCGTCAGGGCTGTTCGGCGGTTTCGCCGATGGCGGTACCGCACGCGGAAACGGCGACTTGTGGCGAAAGCCGCCGGGGCGGTCGATCGTGCCGAGCAGCGACATCAGCACGGCAAGCGCGCGGATCGACTGAAAGCCGTTCGAATGCGCGGCCAGCCCGCGCATCGCGTGAAAGGCGACCGGGTTGCCCGTTACCGTGTCGTGCGTTTCGCCCCACGCGTCGGTCCAGCGGATCGGCAGCGTGATGCGGTGCCGGCGGCCGGTTTCGATCATTTCGCCGGCGAGGCGGCGGATCGTATCGGCGGGGATGCCGGTGATCTCCGCCGCCCATTCGGGCGTGCAAGCGGCGACTCGCTCGCGCAGCAAGGCGAACGACGGCATGACCGGCTTGCCGTTGGCGAGCGTGTAACGGCCGTCGAGCGCGGGCGTCACGCCGCTCGTGTGATGCGGCACCGCGCGCTGGCTGGCCGGGTCCCACCATAGATGATTCTGCGGAAACAGCGGATTGCCTTCGGCCCGTTCGGGATCGCGCACGAACAAACCGAAGTTTTCGGTCGCTTCGTCGATATCGACCAACTCCGCCGCGTTCGTGTAGCGCTGCACGAACTCGTGATCCCACGCGTCGGCGGCGATCAGTTCGTGCAGGAACGCCATGAACAGCGCACCGTCGGTGCCGGGTTTGATCGGCACCCATTCGTCCGCGATCGCCGCGTAGCCGGTGCGGATCGGATTGATCGCGATGAAGCGGCCGCCCGCGCGCTTGAACTTCGAAATCGCGATCTTAAGCGGATTCGAATGATGATCTTCCGCGGTGCCGATCATGAAGAACAGCTTCGCGCTGTCGAGATCCGGTCCGCCGAATTCCCAGAACGAACCGCCGATCGTATAGATCATGCCGGCCGCCATGTTCGACGAGCAGAAGCCGCCGTGCGCCGCATAGTTGGGCGTACCGAACTGCCTCGCGAACAGGCCGGTCAGCGCCTGCATCTGGTCGCGGCCCGTGAACAGCGCGAACTTCTTCGGATCGGTCGAGCGGATCGCGGCGAGACGTTTTTCGAGCACGTCGAACGCGGTGTCCCACGAGACCGGTTCGAACTGCGCGCTGCCGCGCTGCGCGCCGGCCTTGCGCATCAACGGCTGCGTGAGGCGCGCGGGCGAGTACTGCTTCATGATGCCGGACGCACCCTTCGCGCAAATGACGCCCTGATTCAGCGGATGCTCCGGATTGCCGTCGATATAGCGCACCTCGCCGTCGCGCAGATGCACCCGGATGCCGCAGCGGCACGCGCACATGTAGCAGGTGGTGGTCTTGATATCGAGCCGTTCGTTCTGCGTGCGGGCGTGGTGCTCCATGGCCATCTCCATCGCTGCTTCTGGTGGGCCGAAGCGCGGGTCATTCGCGCTGCCCATACGATATCGATCATCGTATTCGCGCCTGCCTCACAAGGGAAATCGCGATTTGCGACTGAAACTATCCGACGCACCGATAGTTTCGGTCTCGCTTTCAGCTATGCGCTTCTTTCTTCCGCGTGTCCAGTTGCATCAGGCCGGTTGGGTACGCCAGGACTTGTTCAAGCGCGGCCCTCCAGTTGCGCGATCAGCGCATCCGGAATGTCGACGCCGTCTTCGTATGCCGCTTGCGCAAGCTGCTCTCTTCGATAACCGGGCAAGCGCACCTCGTCGTCCATCAGCATCATCTCGATCAGCGCCTCGACACGCGACAGATATGCGTCGTCGCCGGCCAATGCGCCCGGGTCGATCGCCCAGAACAGATGGCCGATGCGCGAGCGCTCGCCCTCCTCGGTCAGGAACGAGCCCGCTTCGTAGCCGAAGTTCGCGCCGGTCAGCGCGGCGGCCAGCAACTCGACCACCAGCGCCAGCATCGCGCCTTTCGCGCCGCCGAACGGCAGCATCATGCCGTCGAGCGCGGCGCGCGCATCGGTGGTCGGCAGACCGTCTCGCGTGGTCGCCCAGCCTTCGGGGATCGGCTTGCCGTCGCGCGCGGCCAGCGCGATCTTGCCGCGCGCGATCTGCGACAGCGCGAGGTCGATGACGAGCGGCGCGCCGTTGCGGCGCGGGAACACGGCCGCGATCGGGTTGGTGCCGAAGAGCGCGCGGCGGCCGCCCCAGGCGGGCATCGCGGCTGGCGAATTGCTGAACGCGAGCGCGACCATGCCGGCTTCGCCGAGCGCGGCCAGATGCGCCGCGCCAACGCCGAAATGATGGCTGCGGCAGATGCCAGCGACTGCACTGCCGTACTGCCGGGCGCGTTCGGCGAGCGTCGCGACCGCCAGATCGCAGGCCGGATATGCGAGGCCGTCAGCGCCGTCGATCAACACGGCGGCGCCGCGATCCGCGACGATGAGCGCTTGCGCGGCCGGATCGACGCGGCCGTTGCGCAATTGCGCGCAGTACATCGGCAGACGCGATACGCCGTGCGAAGACAGGCCGCGCACGTCGGCATAGACGAGCGCGCGCGCCGTCGATTCGGCGGCCGCCGGCAACGCATCCGCGCGGCGCAACGCGCGAATCGCAAGCGCAGTGAGCGCGTCGGGAAACAGTCGGGCCATCGGGTATTCCTTTCCTTGGTTCTATTGTGGGCAGCGCATCACTTTGTCATTGCCGCGGTGAAGCATCAAGTCCGGCACTGCTGTCGATGCCGCTGCGACGCGATGCTCACTTCGCGGCCTATTCGTACAACCCCGGCTGCGCCAATGCCTGCGCCTGCACCTCGCGCGGTGCGGCCAGGAATTCGCGTGCGGCGCTTGCATCGAATGCGCGCTCCCAGCGCGCGACCACCAGCGTCGCGACGACGTTGCCGATCATATTGGTCAGCGCGCGGATCTCGTTGAGCACGCGGTCGACGCCGAGAATCAGCGTGATGCCCGCGACCGGAATGATGTTGTGCGTCGACAGCGTCGCGGTCAACGCGACCAGCGCCGCGCCCGCCACGCCCGCTCCGCCCTTCGACGTCAGCATCAGAACCGCCAGCAAGCCGAGCTGCTGCATCAGCGTCAGATGCGTGTTGGTGGCCTGCGCGATGAACAGCGACGTCATCGTCAGATAGATCGCGGCGCCGTCCAGATTGAACGAGTAGCCGGTCGGCAACACGAGCCCGACGATCGCGCGCGGACAACCCAGGCGCTCGAGCTTTTCCATCAGACGCGGCAGGACGGACTCCGTGGTCGAGGTGCCGAGCACGATCAACAGTTCCTCGCGGAAGTACTTCAGCAGCGGCCAGAGGCCCACGCCGGCCCAGCGCGCGGCCGCGCCGAGCACGATCGCAATGAACAGGATGCTCGTGATGTAGAAGCACAGAATCAGCAGCCCGAGTTGCTGCAGCGTGCCGATGCCGTATTTGCCGACCGTGAACGCGATCGCGCCGAACGCGCCGAGCGGCGCGAGCCGCATGATCATTTCGACGATGCGCATCAAGGTGTCGCCGAATTGCTCAATGCCGCGCATCAGCAGCCGGCTGCGCTGCGACATGATCGACAGCGCGATGCCGAACAGCACCGAGAACAGCAGCACCTGCAGCAGATCGCCGCGCGCGAACGCGCCGACCACCGAGTTCGGCACGATCATGTCGATGAAGCTCGACGACACCGAGTGCGCATCGGCGACGTAATGCGTGAGCGCATGAGGATCGAGCGATGCGGGATCGATATTGAGTCCCGCGCCCGGACGCAACAGGTTCGCGACCACGAGTCCGAGCACCAGCGCGATGCTGGTGACGACCTCGAAGTACAGCAGCGTCTTCAAGCCGACGCGGCCCACCTGCTTCAGGCTTTCCATGCGCGCGATGCCCACGGAAACCGTGCAGAAGATCACCAGCGTGATCAGCATCTTGATGAGGCGAATGAAGGTGTCGCCGAGCGGTTTCATCTGCACGCCGAACATGGGCGCGAATTGACCGACGAGAATGCCAGCCGCAAGTCCGATCAGGACCTGCACGTAGAGATGTTTGAGCACGCGCAAGATGGTGTCTCCTCCACTCGCTGCTGCCAGATGTCGAGCCGGCGCCACTGCCGCATGAGCTGCCGGTCACGGGGGCATGCCTGGCCGCTTCTCCGTGCCGGCATGCGCCGGGAAGGTGGGGACCGCGGCGCGCGAGCCGTGCGGCTCGCTGCGGCGGCCGGGCCGCCCGCGTCAGGCGCTTTCGAACAGACGCGTCAACACGAACTCGCGATGACCGAGCGCTTCGGCCGCGGTGAAACGGCCGTTGATCGTGGCCATCATGCACTGGAGCAGTTTGTCGCCGCTCTCGTCGAGGTTCTGCTCGCGCTGCAGAATGCCGGTCACATCCACGTCGATATGCTCGCCCATCGTGCGGACTGTGCGCGGATTCGCGCAGATCTTGATGACCGGTACGATCGGATTGCCGATCACGTTGCCCTGCCCCGTCGGGAAGAAATGCACGACGAAGCCCGATGCCGCGCACAAGGTCACCATCTCGGCCGCGGCCGACGACGAATCCATGAACCACAGTCCCGAATGCGTCGGCTCCTCGGCTTTGTCGAGCACGCCGTCGACCATGCACTTCTTGCCGATCTTCTGGATGTTGCCGAGCGCCTTTTCCTCGATCGTCGTCAGGCCGCCCGCGATATTGCCCTTGGTCGGCTGCGACTCGGACAGGTCGTCGGTTTTCCAGCGGTTGATCATGTCCTGGTAGCGGTCGAACATGAACTGGAAGCGCTCACGCACACCGTCGTTCGCGCAGCGCGCGGCGACGATCTGCTCGCCGCCCGTGAGCTCCGAGGTCTCGCCGAACACCAGCGTGGTGCCGAGGCCGTAGAGTTTGTCGAACGCATTGCCGACGGTCGGGTTCGAGCCGCAGCCCGACGTGGTGTCCGACTCGCCGCACTTGGTCGACACCCATAGCTCCGAGATCGGGCACGCCTCGCGATCGAGCGACGTCGCATACTGCACCATTTCCTTCGCGGCCTTCGACGCGCGCATGATCGTGTCGTGATCGCCATGCAGTTCGATGCCGAAGCCCATCACCGGCTTGCCGGTTTTCGCAATACCGTCGACGACACGCTTGGTCCAGCCCTCCTCGATACCGATCACGACCACCGCCGCGACGTTCGGATTGCTGCCCGCGCCGATCAGCGTGCGGAAATGCAGTTCGAGGTCGGCGCCGAATTGCAGCCGCCCATACGGATGCGGCAGCGCCATGGTCCCCTTGATGTTGTGTTCGACCGCCTGTGCCGCGGCATTGGACAGATCGTCGACCGGCAGGATGATCACGTGGTTGCGTACACCCACGCGGCCGTTGTCGCGACGATAGCCGCGGAAAGTGGTATCCAGGTCAATCACGCTCATGGTGTCTCTCTCGTGTTCGGGTTGATGCCAGTGAGGGCGGCTCGATGCCGCGAAGCGGGATGCCGCCCAGCGGTATGCGTTAAAGCAGGCAGCAATTGCGCGCGTTGCTTACCAGCGCTTCGTCTTGATCTTGTGCACGTGCGCGTGCTCGCCGGCCTTGATCGGCGCGACCACCTTGCCGATATCGACGCCGTACTTGAACACCGTGTCGCCGACGGCCATGTCCTTCAGCGCGACCTTGTGACCGATTGGAATGTCCTGCTTCGCCGGCACGGTGACGATTGCGTCGTCATCCATGATCCATGCGTTGAGCTGCATGCCCGCCTTGATGCCCTCGACCACCGCCACGCCGACCGTGTCTTTCGCCTCGTGCAGCACGATGTGAATCGTTCTACGTGGCGCCGACGCGCCCGCTGCGGTGTCGTTGATGTCTGCCGTGGGATTGCTCATGAGCGTCTCCATTCGTAGTTTGAATGCGGTGAGGGTGCCGCCGGACAGCGCAGCCAGGTGCGCCGCGGTGAATCGATACTAGGCGCCCACTTACTCAATGTCAACTAGGTCATATAGATGTGTTAGAAGACTGGGAGGTGACCGGTCGCTGTCGCGAATCGCCGACAACATACGATTCATCCAGATGTTTCAGATGACCTGGTCGTTTAGAATCAGGGCAGGTCCAACGCAGGCGAGCTACGACTCGCGTATTCCAGAGGTTTTCATGAGCACGCTCGCGATCAATGCGCCCGCCGTGGGCGCCACACGGTACAAGGAGGTCAAGAGCGCGATTCTCGCGGCGCTCGCGGCCGGCGAATGGAAAGGCGGCGAATGCATTCCTTCGGAAAAGCGCCTCGCCGAACGCTTCGGCGTGTCGATCGGCACACTGCGCAAAGCCATCGACGAACTGTGCGTCGAGAACATTCTGATCCGTCATCAGGGGCTCGGCACCTTCGTGGCGATGCATCAGCGCGACCGGCACTTCTTCCGCTTCTTTCGCATCGTGCGGCGCGACGGCGACAAGGCCTACCCGGTCGTCACGCTGATCGGGTTCAAGAAGGCGCGAGCATCGCGCGAGGCGGCCGTCGCGCTTGGTATCGAGACCGGTGCGCGCGTGCTGCAGTTCGTCAACGGGCTCGCGCTGCACGGCAAGACCGTGCTGATCGAACATATCACCGTGCCCGAAGCGCTGTTTCCCGGTTTGACCGAAAGCAAGCTGCGCAACCGGCCGAACACGCTGTACAACTTCTATCAGGACGGTTTCGGCATCAACGTGGTCGAGACCGATGAGCGTGTGAGCGTTGCGCTCGCCAATGAGCTCGAAAGCGCGCAGCTTGGCGTCGATGTCGGCGCGCCGCTGCTCGAGATTCGGCGCATCGCGTACTCGTATCATCGCAGCGCGGTGGAACTGCGCATTTCGCGGCTCAATACCGAGGAATACGAGTACATCGGCACGCGCGCGGCACGCGACGATCAGAAATAGCGGACCACGGTCACTCGCCAGGCACGTCTGCGCAAAAACGACAGGCCAATCGTCTTTCATTTTCGGCCGGCGCCAACCTGTCTAAAATAGCCGCACTTCCGATCCCGAGAACCTCATGCTGGATACCCTCACGAGCGGCTCCGCGCCCATCAACGACGACTCCGGGATGTTCGAACTTGCGCCGGTGTCGCTGTGGCTCGAAGATTTCAGCGGCGTGCGCGCGTTGTTCGACGAATGGCGAGCCGCGGGCGTGACCGATCTGCGCGCCCATTTCGCCGAAGCCCCGCAGCGCGTCGCCGAATGCGCTCACCGCATCCGCGTGATCAAGGTCAATCGCCAGACGCTCGCGCAATTCGAGGCCGCCGATTTCGACACGCTGACGAGCAACCTCGCGTCGGTGTTCCGCGATGACATGCTGAAAACGCACCTCGAAGAGCTGTGCCAGCTCTGGGCCGGACAGTCGAACTTCACGAGCCACACGGTCAACTACACGCTCGGCGGCCGCCGCCTCGACGTGCTGCTCAAGGGCGCGGTGCTGCCCGGTCACGAGGACCGCTGGGACCGCGTGCTGGTGTCGACCGAAGACATCACCGAGCTCGAAGGCGCGCGGCGCCGTGTCGCGGAGGCGGAAGAATACGCGCGCGGGCTCTTCGAACATTCGCCGGTGTCGCTGTGGGTCGAGGATTTCAGCGCGGTCAAACGCCTGCTCGACGGCGCGCGCGCGGCCGGCATCAACGATTTCCGCGTGTTTACCGACGTCCATCCCGAGTTCGTCGAACGCTGCATGGCGGAAATCCATGTGCTCGACGTCAACCACCACACGCTCGGGATGTTCGGCGCGAAGGACAAGAAGACGCTGCTCGCGCGCCTCGCCGACGTGTTCCGCGACGAGATGCGCCCGCATTTCCGCGAACAGTTGATCGACCTGTGGGACAACAAGCTGTTCCAGCAGCGCGAGGTGCTCAACTATTCACTCGACGGCAACGAGGTTCACGTCCACCTGCAATTCTCGGTGCTGCCCGGCCACGAGCGGGACTGGGACCTCGTGCTCGTCGCGCTGACCGACATCACCGCGCGCAAGAAAGCCGAGGCCTACCTCGAATTCCTCGGCAAGCACGACGTGCTGACCAAGCTGCGCAACCGCTCGTTCTATGTGGACGAACTCAACCGGCTGGAACGCAAGGGACCGTGGCCCGTCACGATCATCATGGCCGACCTGAACGGCCTGAAGCGCGTGAACGATCAGCTCGGCCACGCGGCCGGCGACGCGCTGCTGCGGCGTGCCGGCGAAGTGCTCGCGAAGGCGATGGAGTCGCCGTTCCACGCGGCGCGGATCGGCGGCGACGAATTTGCGATCCTGATGCCCGATACCGACGAGCGCGGCGGCGCGGCGATGATCGACGCGATCCGCCAGCTGGTCGAGATGAACAACCAGTTCTATCCGGGCTCGCCGCTGAGCTTCTCGATGGGCGCGGCGACCTGCCAGCGCGGCGACCGGCTGGAAGCGGGCGTGCAGCGCGCCGACCTGCTGATGTACGAGGAAAAGCGCGCGCACTACGACGCGCAGCCGGGCGTGGAGGCGGCGGCGAAGTAACGGCCGAGGGCGTCAGGCGTTCGCCACGCCGGCGCAACGCTCGACGCTCAACCTCGCTCAGCCCGGCAGCTTGGCCGCCAGCACATCCAGCTTGACGATGCCCGGCGGCGACGCGAATAGCTCGCCCGCCTTCTCCATCAACGCGGCCGCGACCTTGCCGTTCAGATGTGCGTTGCGACCGGCTTCGTCGTCGAACGCATCGAAAATGGCGTACGTCGACGGACCGAGCTTCAGACCGAACCACGCGGCGGTGGCCGGTTCCTGCTCGACGAGCGGCAGGCCGCCGAGCAGAAACGCCTCGACTTCCTTTTCCTTGCCGGGCCTGGCTTCCAGACGGACATACAAAGCGAGCTTGACCATGATGCGACTCCTGGTGAGTTCGGCAGCGAACGGTCCTTTCAAAGCGCTTTGAAAAGTATAGGCGGCGTCGGCTGAAGCGACGCCGGGCCTCATGCGCGAGCAAGTCACGCGCCCGGAAAGCGCAGCTCGAAACGCACGACGCCCGGCTGCGGACACACCACGCGCGCGCTGCCGCCATGCAGATGCATGATCGCCTTCACGATCGCGAGCCCGAGTCCGTTCGATTCCGTGAACGCGCTGCGCGCCGCGTCGCCGCGATAGAAGCGATCGAACAGCCGGTCGAGTTGCGCGGCCGGAATCGGCTCGCCCTCGTTTTCGACCGTCACCAGCGCGCCCGCCTGGTCCTGCGCGCCGCGCAGGCGCACGATCGTGTCGCCCGCGCCATAACGCACCGCATTGACGACCAGATTGTTGATCGCGCGGCGGCACAGCATCGGATTGGCCGATGCGATGCCTGCCGCGTCGACTTCGAAACGCATGCCGCGTTCGTCGGCCAGGCCTTCGAAATAGTCGGCGATTCTGACGAGCTCGCCATGCAGATCGACCGGCTGCCGCTCGATCGACAACGCCGCATGATCCGCATGCGCGAGAAACAGAATGTTCTCCGCGATATGGCTCAGGCGATTCAACTCCTCCAGATTCGATTCGAGCAGTTGCTGATACTCGTCGGGTTCGCGCGGCTGCGCGAGCGCCACCTGGGTCTGGCCGACCAGCGCGCCGACCGGCGTGCGGATTTCGTGCGCGAGATCGGCGGAAAACTGCTGCAGACGTTGATAGCCGTCGGCGAGACGATCGAGCATCGCGTTGAACGCATGCGTGAGTTGACGCAGTTCCAGCGGCGCCGCTCGATCGTCGAGCCGCACCGCCAGATTCGTCGGGCTGATTTGCGCGGCGCGGGTGGCGATCTCGCGCACCGGGCGCAGCGCGCGGCGCAGCACGCAGTAAGCGAGCAGCGTCGCGGCCAGCATGCCGGTCAGCGTCGCCAGCACGATGCGGTTGCGGTACTCGGCCAGCATGCGCATTTCATGTGTCATCGGATGGCCGGCGATCACCTCGACTTCGGTGCCATCCTCGCGCGCTGTCGCGGTTGCAATCGCCCAATGCACAGGCACGCCGTCGGGCAGGCGCGTCCGACGCACGTCGGTGGCGCGCGGCGGATCGCCTGCCGGGGCGGCCGGCAGATCAGGCACCGCGAGTCCGCCCGGATTCACGTCGACGAACGGCGCTTCGCCGGGCCGGCGGAAGATCAGCACGTCCTCCTCCGCGCCGAGCATCGTCTCGAACAGCAGCGGACGCTTTTTCAATTCGCTGACCGAGTAAAGGTCGTGCACGATGCGGCTGAAATGCTCGACGCGGCCGCTCAGCACGACATCGGCGCGGCGTTGCAGCGCGACTTCAGCGGAATGATAGAAATACGCGCCGAGCGAACCGATCACCGCGCAGGCGATCAGCGCGAACAGGAACGTGGTGCGCGCGATCAGCGAGCGTTCGGTCCAGAGTCTCATGCGCCGTCGCCGAACGTGTAGCCGATGCTGCGCACCGTGTGAATCAGCTTCTTCTCGAACGGGTGATCGACCTTCGCGCGCAAGCGCTTGATCGCCACGTCGACCACATTGGTGTCGCTATCGAAGTTCATGTCCCACACTTCCGATGCAATCTGCGAACGCGACAGCGCTTCGCCCTCGCGGCGCACCAGCAGATGCAGCAGCATGAACTCCTTGTTGGTCAGCGGAATGTCGACGCCTTCGCGCGTGACCCGGCGGCGCAACACGTCGAGCTTCAAGTCGGCGACTTCGAACACGTCGCTTTCGCGGATCACGCCACGGCGCAATAACGTGCGAATGCGCAGCACCAGCTCGGTAAACGAGAACGGCTTGACCAGATAGTCGTCGGCGCCGAGTTCGAGACCGCGAATGCGGTCGCTGACCTGATCGCGCGCGGTCAGGAAAATCACCCGCAAATCGCGTCGCGCGCGCAACGCCCGCATGATTTCCCAACCGTCGATGCCGGGCAGCATCACGTCGAGCACGACGAGTTCGTAGTCGTGCCCGAGCGCCAGGTGCAGGCCGTCCGTGCCGGTGCGCGCGAGGTCGACCGCGTAGCCGTTCTCGCGCAGGCCCTTCTTCAGATAGTCGCCGGTTTTCGGATCGTCTTCGATGACCAGAATGCTCATGATGCTCGCCGCTCCTGCGCACGATTCGGCCCGCAAGGCCGCGCTCGCGCGCGCAATAAACGCCTGACGGGAGCGCTCGAGAAAACCTGCGGCGCTCCCCCGGCGGCCATTCTACGTGGCCGCCGTCGGCCATTGATGACGTTTTTGTCATCCTCCCGTCACCTTGATGAGCCGATGCGGCGGCTAGTCTGATCGCACCATCAACCACGCTGCATCCCCTTCCTGGAGTTGCCTGATGAAGACCCGCATGAACACTGTCCGCGCACGCACGCTGCGCGCCCTCGCCGTCCCCGCCCTCGCCGCCGCGCTGTTCGCAACGTCGTTCGCGGCTTCGGCCCAGACTGCCGCGCCGACCGGCGTGCGCGGCACGGTCACGTCGCTGTCGGGCGATCTGCTCAAAGTCCATACGCGCGACGGCCAGGACGTCGACGTGAAGCTTGCCGCCGACACGCCGATTCGCGGCGTCACGCTCGCCAACGTCGCCGACATCAAGCCGGACAGCTATGTCGGCACCGCCGCGATTCCGCAGGCCGACGGCACGCTGAAAGCGCTCGAAGTGCATGTGTTCCCGCCGAGCATGCGCGGTTCCGGCGAAGGTCATCGACCGTGGGATCTCGGCGCGAACAGCACGATGACGAACGGCACGGTCGGCTCGCTGGCGGTCAGCAACGGCCGCACGATTACCGTCAAGTACAAGGACGGCGAGAAGAAGATCGTGATTCCGCAGGACGTGCCCATCGTCAGTCTGGAGCCTGGCAGCCGCGCGCTGCTGACGCCCGGCGCGAAGGTCGTGCTGTTTGCGCACAAGGAGGCGGACGGCTCGATGGCGGCGAACTTCATTTCGGCCGGCGAGCATGGCGTGACGCCGCCGATGTAACGCGGCACTTCGTTCGTCTTCCTCACTCTCGTCTTTGAAGCCAATGCCCGACTCGCAAGCATCTCTGATCGTTCATCCTCTCTTCGTTCGCGTGACGCACTGGATCAACGCGTTCGCGATGGTCTGCATGGTGATGAGCGGCTGGGCGATCTATAACGCGTCGCCGATCTTTCCGTTCCGGTTTCCCGTATGGGCGACGGTCGGCGGATGGCTCGGCGGCTCGATCGCATGGCACTTCGCGGCGATGTGGCTGCTCTGCGTGAACGGGCTGCTGTATCTCGCGTACGGCGTCGCGAGCGGCCATTTGCGTCGCAAGCTGCTGCCGGTGCGTGCCCGCGACGTCGCGCGCGATGCGGCGCTTGCGCTGCGCTTCCGACTGCCGCACGAAACCGGCAGGTACAACGCCGTGCAGCGCGCGTTGTATCTGCTGGTGCTGCTGCTCGGCGTGCTGCTCGTCGCATCCGGACTGTCGATCTGGAAGCCGGTGCAATTCTCGTGGCTGACCGCGCTGTTCGGCGGCTTCGATTTTGCGCGGCGCGTGCATTTCGTCGCGATGGCCGGCGTGGTCGGCTTCGTCGTCGTGCATCTGCTGCTGGTGCTGCTGGTGCCGCGCACGTTGCCGCCGATGTTCACCGGACGCGCCCAGCACGGCACGCCTCGCATCGATCAAGCCCCCCAGAGGACTCGCGCATGAGCGCCCCGCAACGAACCGACACGGCGAACGATACGCACGCCAATACAGACGGCGCGCGCCGCTCACGCATCGTGCTTGCCGAGCACCGGCCGCAAATCGAGCAATTGCAGCGCCGTCTATTTCTGCGCTCGTCGCTATCGAACGGCGCGCTCGCGATGCTGTCCGGCTGCAACCTGCAGGACAACGATTCCGTCGATAAGGTGCTGTGGGCGATGTCGCGCTGGAACGACCGCGTGCAGGCGTGGCTGTTCGATCGCAACAAACTCGCGCCGACCTATGCGGCGCGCGATATCACCGATCCGTTTCCGTTCAACGCTTTCTATCCCGAGTTCGATGCGCCCGATATCGACGGCTCGAGCTTTCGGCTCGAAGTGTCCGGGCTCGTCGCGGACAAGCGAAGCTGGAGTCTCGAGCAGCTGCGCAAGTTGCCGCAGGTCTCGCAGATCACGCGCCACGTGTGCATCGAGGGATGGAGCGCGATCGGACAATGGAGCGGCGTACCGTTTCGCACGTTTCTCCAACTGATCGGCGCCGATTTGAGCGCGCGCTACGTGGGCTTCAAATGCGCGGACCGCTATTACTCGAGCCTCGACATGGCGACCGCGCTGCATCCGCAAACACAATTGACGCTCGCTTTCCGCAACGCGCCGCTGCCGGCCAAATACGGTTATCCGCTGAAGCTGCGTGTGCCGACCAAGCTCGGCTTCAAGAACCCGAAGCATATCGCCGCGATCTTCGTGACCAACACGAATCCCGGCGGCTACTGGGAAGATCAGGGCTACAACTGGTTCAGCGGGCTTTAGACCGCGGTCACGTAACGCGGCACCGGCTTGTGCGCGCGCGGCAGCGGCGCATCGTGAGCGGCGCGCATGCGCTTGACCTCGTCGCCGGGACTCAGGCCGAATAGCCGCTTGAACTCGCGGCTGAACTGCGACGCGCTTTCGTAGCCGACACGCGCGGCGGCTGCGCCGGCATTCAAACCATCCTGCACCATCAACAGACGCGCATGATGCAGACGCGTGGTCTTCACGTACTGCATCGGCGACGTCGCGGTGACCGCCTTGAACTGCGCATGAAACACCGCGAGGCTCATGCCGGCCTCGGCCGCGAGCGTATCGACATCGAGCGAGCCGTGGTAGTCCGCATGAATGCGCCGCAGCGCCTTGGCGATGCGGCCAAAGTGATTCTGATGCGTGAGCGCCGCGCGAATCGCGCCGCCCTGCTCGCCGGTCAACACGCGATAACAGATTTCCCGCACGATGCCAGGGGCGAGGATGCGCGCATCGAGCGGCGATGCGAGTGCTTCCATCAGACGCTTCACTGCGCCGCTCAGCGCGGAATCGAGCGGCGTCGAGTAGATGCCGGCCGGTTCGTGCTGCGCGACCCCCTGAGTCTCGTTGAGCGCCATCAGCAACTCGGCGACCATCGTCAGATCGACGCGCACGGAAATGCCGAGAAAAGGCTCCTGTTCGCTTGCTTCGGTCTCGCATTCGAACGGCAACGGCACCGACAGCACCAGGTACTGCTGCGCGTCGTACTGGAACACCTGATCGCCGATAAAGCCGCGCTTGCGTCCCTGGCAGACGATCACGATACTCGGCTCGTACATCACCGGCCTGCGCGCCATCGGCTGATTCGCGCGCAGCAGGTCGACGCCTTCGAGGCTCGAACGCGTGATGCCGGCATTCGGCGCGAGCAGATTGAACAGTTCGAGCACGCGGCGCTGCGCCGCATCGTTCGTAACGGAATCGACAGCTTGAGTGGACATGACGATATGGTGACAGCCAGGAGAATAATGCCTGGAATTTAGCACCAAACAGTGTATCGCGCTGTTCCTCCAGAGTTTTAGGCAAACCTTCAAGACAGTCAGGTATTCCACGACGGGTGTCGGACTCCTAAGATGGGAACCCTGCCGGATCGCCCTTTTTGCCGCGCGCAGCGTGCGCGGTCATTGGCCACCATCAATTTGCTCGACGCGGATGTTGGCCACCGATGCACTCTCCCCGATTCCGGTTCATGCTGCGGTCCGCCGCATCCGCAACCCCCTGTTGCGCATCGCCGGCGCGTCGCATGTTGCGCCATCACCCTCTTTGCTGGAGCTACCCATGAGCACGACGTATGCCTATGCAGCGACCGACGCCACCACGCCGCTCGCCCCGTTTGAATTACAGCGCCGCGCACCGCGCGCCCATGACGTGCAGATGGAAGTGCTGTACTGCGGCGTGTGCCATTCCGACCTGCATCAGGCGCGCAACGAATGGAAGAACACGATCTACCCGGTCGTGCCGGGCCACGAAATCGTCGGCCGCGTGACCGCGGTCGGTCCGAATGTGACGAAGTACAAGGTCGGAGAACTGGTCGCGGTCGGCTGTCTGGTCGATTCGTGCCGCACCTGTTCGAGCTGCGCGGAAGGTCTCGAGCAGTATTGCGAGAACGGCTGGGTGGGCACGTACAACGGTGTCGATCGCGTCGACGGACAGATCACGTACGGTGGCTATTCGACGCAACTGGTCGTCGACGAGGCTTTTACGCTGCGCGTGCCGCAGAATCTCGACCCCGCGGGTGTCGCGCCGCTGCTGTGCGCGGGCATCACCACGTATTCGCCGCTGCGCACGTGGGGCGTGGGCCCGGGCAAGAAGGTCGGAATTGTCGGCCTCGGCGGACTCGGCCATATGGGTGTGAAGCTGGCTCGTGCGATGGGCGCGCATGTCGTGCTGTTTACGACGTCGCCGTCGAAGATCGAGGATGCGAAGCGGCTTGGCGCGCATGAAGTCGTTGTTTCGAAGAATCCGCAGGAGATGGAAGCGCATGTGAATAGCTTCGATTTCATTCTCAATACGGTGGCGGCGCAGCACGATCTGAATCCGTTTTTGAATCTGCTGAAGCGCGATGCGACGATGACCCTGGTCGGTGCGCCGGAGCACGATCATCCGTCGCCGCAGGTGTTCAATCTGATTCTCAAGCGGCGGCGCCTTGCCGGTTCGCTGATTGGCGGTATTGCCGAGACGCAGGAGATGCTCGATTTCTGCGGGGAGCATGGCATTACTTCGGATATTGAAATGATTCCGATGCAGAAGATCAATGAGGCTTATGAGCGGATGCTCAAGAGCGATGTGAAGTATCGGTTTGTGATTGATATGGATTCGTTGCGGAAGTAATAGCTGCTTGTTTGCCGCGCAGCGGGTGGCTTTTTTTGCGCCTGCGGCGCGGGGTTCTGTTTTGTTTTGTTTTGTTGTTGTGTTTTCTTTGCCTTCGCGCTTTTTCTTTGTTCTTAGGGTGTTGGCCTTTCCTTGATTTCTTGTCGGTCTATTAGCGTTGCCCCTGTGCGGGGCGGCACCTACTTTCTTGGCTGCTGCAAAGAAAGTAGGCAAAGAAGACAGCTCAAACCGCCAGCTCATAAGCGGGGCCCTCGGTCCGCGTGAGGTAGTGGTGCATCTGGAATCTGTCATCTCGCGCATTCCGCGTTAGTGACAAGGCAGTCATACCTCCGGCGGCGCTGCGCGCGCCGAAGCACTGTTCTCAAACCATTGGTCGGTTTGGCGTGTCGCCGAGACGCAGCCGATGGCCCCACTAACACAAAAAACACACTGGTTTCCCCTGCATACCGGTCCGCGACGCACGTAGTGCGGAGTGGGATGGATGACGGCTTTGTCACTGCCGTCGAATGTGCGGGGGCACGGATTCCAGATGCACCACTGCCGCTCGTGGGGCACGGTGCCCGCTTAAGAATTAGCGGTTTGAGCTGTCTTCTTTGCCTACTTTCTTTGCAGCAGCAAAGAAAGTAGGTGCCGCCCCGCACAGGGGCAACGCCAATAGACCGACAAGAAATCAAGGAAAGGCCAACACCGCAGGAACAAAGACAAAAGAACCGCCGCAGGCAAAAAAAGAAACCTCATTTGGAGCATCCCAGTGATCGACAGAATAACTGCAATGCGCACATTCATCCGAATCGTGGACACCAACAGCTTCACCCGCGCAGCGGAATCACTGAACATTCCCCGCGCAACCGCGACGACGATCGTCCAGAACCTGGAAGCCCTGCTAGGCACCGCGCTCTTAGTCCGCACGACGCGCCGCCTGAGCATCACCCCAGAAGGCGCCGCCTACTACGAACGCTGCGCGCAAATACTGGCCGACATCGACGAAATGGAAGCCAGCATCCGCAATTCGACCGACAACCTGACCGGCCGCCTGCGCATAGAAATGCCGAGCGCAGTAGCAAGCGCAATCGTGCTCCCATCGCTAGACGAGTTCCACGCCCTCTACCCGAACCTCGATCTCGCGATCGGCGTCAGCAACCGCACCGTCGATATGGTTTCCGAAGCAATCGACTGCAGCATCCAGCTCGGTGAATTGCCCGATTCCAATCTCGTCGCGCGGCAACTCGGCACCCTCGATCAGGTCACCTGCGCGAGTCCAGCCTATCTGGCTCGCCACGGCACGCCCGTCGATCTCGACGAGCTGCGCGCGCATGTCGCGGTCAACTGCGTGTCGCCGCATAGCGGCCGCGAATGCGACTTCGATTTCGAAGTGGACGGCGAAGCGCGCAAGGTCAAGCTCAATGGCTTCGTGCAGGTCAGCGACGAACAGGCGTACCTCACCTGCGGACTGCAAGGCCTCGGCATGATCCAGCCCGCGCGCATCGCCGCGCAGCCTTACCTCGATTCGGGCTTGCTGCATGAAGTGCTGCCGCAATGGAAACCCGTGCCGATGCCGGTCTCGGTCGCGTACGTGAAAAACCGCCGCGTGTCGCCGCGCGTGCGCGCATTCGTCGATTGGCTCGCCGAGCTGTTCGAGAAGGCCGGCCACGTCGAGCAGGATCTGTCGCGCGTGCGTCAGTTGCTGCGCGGCCTGCATCCCGCGTAAAGCGGGTGCGGGCGCGCGGCGCTCGCGCGTTGATTAGTTCATTGGCCGCACCGTCACCGGCCGCGTCAGCAGATCGACATAGAAATTGAAAAACGCCGGATTATCGAATCGCTTGACGACCGTCATCTTCTGCAAACCCGGCGGCGGCGAACTCGTGTAGCCCGTTGCCCTGCCATCGTTGACGCCGAAGCCCGTATCCACATCCACCCACTCCTCGACGGTCTGCGTCGCGAACGACGGATGCATCAGATACGCGAGCGTCAGCGTGTCCCAGATGTTCGTCGTGTAGTTCGGATTGGTCTCGAAGCCGTTCTTGCCGTCGTAGCCGTAACCGTTCAGCGTCTTGAACAGTTGCGTGATGATGGTCTGCTTCGCCGGATCGTGCGCAATGCGATCGTAAAGCGCCTTGTCCATTTGCACGGTATTCGTTGCGTCGAGCGGAATCACCGTCTGTTTGATCGGCAGATGCAGCACTGTTTTCGCCGCTTCGGGATCGAACCACCAGTTGAATTCGGCGGTGGGCGTGGTATTGCCCGGCACGTCGATCGCGCCGCCCATGTAAATGATCTGCTTGATCAGCGGCACGATCTCGGGGTGCTCGCGGGCGGCCAACGCGAGGTTGGTCAGCGGGCCGATTGCGAGAATCGTCACCTCGCCAGGATAGCGCTTCACCGATTCGACGATGAAGTCGATCGCGCTCTGGCTTCGCACCTTCGTGTGCGTCGCGAAGCCGTCTGGCGGCGCGACCAGTTCACTAGCCGATTTCGGCTCCGGCTTGCTCCATGCGCCGATGTAACCGTCGCCGCCCGGGAATTCTTTCAGTTCACGCTGGATCGTCGTGAAGTCGTGCGACAACGCGTAATTGGCGCCCGCATACACGCCGATCTGCTGTTCGACGCCGAGCCGCTCGACCGATTTCAACGCATCGGCAACGCCCTGCTTCAGCCACTGATTGCCGGACACCACGGTAATGCCGAGCACTTTCAGCGAACCCTGCGCCTGCAGTTGCGCTGCCATCACGCCGAGTTGGCCATCGTCGCCGAGCGTGTTGTAGTCGCTGTCGATGATCACCTTCGGCGGATCGCTGCGGGCATTGACACCGTTGCTTGCGTAAGCCGTGAGATTGAGTGTGGTTGCCACGCTTGCCGCCCAGATCAATGCCACGAGAATTCGCCTCATCGATGCCTCGTTTGGAGTGCCGCTGAGTGACGCGGACAAGGAAATCATCATAGGCGCAAGCCCTATGAATGACGAACAATCAACGCGCCAGCGACAGCGCAAGCAAAAGCGGCTCGCGACGCCACTGCAACGTCGCGAGCCGCCTCGTATAGCGTGCTGTCAAAAGCCTGTTACTGCGATTCCTCCGCCCACACGGCGTTCTCCCGCGTCATCAGCGAGGTCGATGCCGCCGGTCCGAACGTGCCCGCCGAATACGAGCGCGGCCGCTCGCCCGACTTCGCCCAGCCGTCGAGAATCGGCTCGGCCCACGCCCATGCCGCTTCGAGTTCGTCGCGGCGCATGAAGTGCGTGAGCCGTCCGCGGATCACATCGATCAGCAGCCGCTCATAGGCTTCCGCGCGACGCTCGGTGAACGCCTGCTGCAGGTCCAGGTTCAGGTTCACCGGCACCATGTGCATGCCGCTGCCGGGTTCTTTCGCGAGCACCTGCAGCTGGATCGACTCTTCCGGTTGCAACTGGATCACCAGACGATTGCCATAGGTGCGTCCATTGCTCGGAATGATCGAGAACGGCAGCTCGGAGAATTCGATGACGATCTCCGACAGCTTCTTCTGCATCCGCTTGCCGGTGCGCAGGAAGAACGGCACGTTGGCCCAGCGCCAGTTGTTGATCCGCGCGCGCAATGCGACGAAGGTTTCGGCGCGGCTGCCCGGCGGCACGTTTTCTTCCTCGAGGTAGCCCTTGACCGCCTCGCCATCGACCGCGCCCGCCGTGTACTGGCCGCGCACCGTGTCGCGCGCGATGTCCTCGGGCGTCATCGGCCGCAGCGAGCGCAGCACCTTCAGCTTTTCGTCGCGCACCGCGTCGGGATCGAGCGACACCGGCGGCTCCATCGCGACGATGCACAGCAGTTGCAGCAGGTGGTTCTGCACCATGTCGCGCAGCGCGCCGGTCTTGTCGTAGAACCCCGCGCGAGTGCCCACGCCGACCGTTTCGGCCACCGTGATCTGCACGCTCTTGATGTACGGCGCCTGCCACAGCGGCCCGAAAATCGGATTGCCGAAGCGCAGCACCATCAGGTTCTGCACGGTTTCCTTGCCGAGGTAGTGGTCGATCCGGTAGATCTGCGATTCTTCGAAATGCTTGCCGACCGCGTTGTTGATTTCCTGTGCGGACGCGAGATCGTGGCCGAGCGGCTTTTCGAGCACCACGCGCGAATGGCTGTCAACGAGCCCGGCCGCCGACAGGTTGTCGCAGATATTGGTGAACAGATCCGGCGACGTCGCCAGATAGAACACACGGTTCACGCCGTCGCGCGACGCTTCCTTCAGGCGCAGGTAGTCCTCGCGCGAATCGACGTCCATCCGCACGTATTCGAAAATCGCGAGAAATTTGTCCCACGCGGATGCATCGAACGCCTTCTTGTCGATGAAGGGCTTGGCCTTCTGCTCCATGAATTCGCTGATGTATTCCTCGCGCGACCAGGGCTTGCGCCCGATCGTCAGAATGCGGGTGTCCGGCGGCAGATTGCAGTGCAGATGCGCCATATACAGCGCGGGCAGCAGCTTGCGGAACGACAGGTCGCCGGTGCCGCCGAAGATGATCATGTCGAGCGGCAGGTCGGGTGTGGCAGGAGCTTGTTGGGTCGTCATGGCACGGTCGCAGCGTCTAGGGGGAAGGCGTCGATCAGGAATCGGCGGCGGGCGGACGGGCTAAAGCTCACGTCCGGTATGGCGCTTTTTCCGGCAAACATCTATGGTGCAACGTTTTGAGATAGTTTGCACGGCAACATCTGCCGCAGGTTAGCGCAAGTTGCCAAGCTTGCGCGCCACATGGTTGTTTTTTCGGGATATTTTGCGTGATTTTGGCGGGTGGACCGCTAACGATCAGCCGCGCGCCAGCGCCTCTCGCGCGACCCGGCACGCGGCCAGATCCCACGCCGCGCAGCCGACGCTCTTGAACACCACGGGTCCCGCCGGCACCGGCTGCGTCTCACCGAGCACCGCGGCGATCGCGCCCACCCGCGCCCAGTCAACGCCGGCCTGAATGAAATCGCCGGCCTCGTGCTTGGCGCCGGCCTCGTCGTCGACGTACAGCGCGCTGCCCGCGATCGTCGTCGCGCCGATCTCGACCATCTGCGGCGTGAAAGCGCCGACGCCGATCACGAGCCGCTCCGCGCGCGCCGTCTCGTCGTAGACCGGCTGTTTGCTGGTGGTCAACGCAATCACGACCTCGACCGAAGCCGGAATCGTCGCGCCGGCTTTCGCGAGCGGCCGCAACTCACGCACCTTGCCGCGCTGCGCCGCGCAGAACGCCTCGTCGCGGGCGGGCGCGCTGCCCTTGACCCACACGAGCGCGTCGGGAAACAGTTCGCCGATCGCTTCCAGATGATTGAGCGCCTGCGTGCCGGTGCCTATCAGCAGGAATTCGCGCGGCGTGCGCGCGGCGAACGTCGCGATGCCGAGCATCGACATCGCCGCGGTCCGGCGGCCCGTCACGGTCGGACCGTCGAGGACGAACAGCGTCTCGCCGGTATCGGCATCGAAGGCCATGACCTGGCCGTGGATCGTCGGCAGATCGCGCGCGCCGTTGGTCGCGCACACGTTGACGAGCTTGTGGATGGCCAGATCGGGCGCGGTGGCGGGCATCGACAGCATGATGCCGCCGGCATTCAGCGGCACGACGAGCCGCTCGGGGCTCACGATGCGTCGTTGCGCGTAGTCGATGCTTGCGCGCCGTAATGCGTCGACAAGCGCTGCAAAAGGCATCAGCCGCGCGGTGGCGGCGGCGTCGAAGATCTGCGTGGTCGGGCGGGTCATGGGCGGGACGGTCCAATGCTGGATCAAGTGGGCATGGCGTCACCGTAACCGAGCGCAGAAAAATTGACTAGTCGTGTGGGCGTCTACTTGCCGCCGTTACCGTCGCGGTTCTGGTCGCGGTTCTGGTCGCGGTTCTGGTCGCGGTTCTGGTCGCGGTTCTGGTCGCGGTTCTGATCGCGGTTCTGATCGCCGTTCTTGCCGTTGCCGTTGCCGAACATCGCCCGACACGCGGGGCTCAGTTCGTCGAGGTGCCGCTTCATGCAGGCGATGATCTTCGCCCGGTGCGGAATCTCCGAAGCGCAAAAATGGAACGCATCGTGACGGCACGCATGGGCCTGTTCTTCGCGGGTCGCGGCATGCGCGGCGCCGGCAGCGTCGAGCACGACGAGGCCGGCAGCAAGCAGACGGAAAGCTCGATTCATGGAAGATCCGATCGGTCGCACGTCGAAGATGCTGCATTAGCAGGAAACAGACCCGAATCGCGAACGCCGCGTCATGCCCGGCGCGCCAGCTAGCTCATGCTGCGGCCGAGCGTCATCCCACGCCCTGCATAGAAACGCGACATCGTCGTGAACGGCAGGTACACGTCGGACTGGTGCGGCGCGACGCCCGACGGGTTATGGAACCAGACGCCGTCGCGATCCCGCCCGTGCAGCAGGACCAGATGACCGCCCCGCTGCCGGTTCGGCCGCTCCGGATAGCGGATCTCGGGGCTCACCGACACGATCGCGAGCGTATCGGCGTCGAGCCGCGCCGCGATCTCCTCGAGCGACGCCTGCGGCAGCACGTCGATGTCGAGGCCGAAGGCCGGGCCCGCCCAGTCGGCGAACGGCCGGTAGATCAGACCGTCGACGCCGCCATCGTCGCGCAGCCGATACACGCCGTGCCGCAGCGCGTCGTCGAGCAATGCGGCGCGCGGCGCGTGATCGATGCCCCAGTAGTCGAGCGCCGATTCGAGGCACGTCAGCCCGCACAGGCGTTGCGCCCAGAAACGATAGCGCTCGGGGTCGGCGAAACCGCTGCGCTGCCAGTGCGGGTCTTCGCACGGATCGCGCTGCCGTTCGACGATGTCGCGCACCCACTCGGGGCTGCCCCATTGCGTGTAGTACGGAACATCGGCGTGGCGGAGAACGGGTTCGGTCATCGGTGGTATCGATCGGGTTGAGTTGGGTTGGGTCGCGTTGCGCGCGGTTACAGCATGCTGCGCGGCCGCTTCATCGTGCCGTCGAAGAAACGCTGCAATCGGAACGCCGACAGATCGAGCGACGCGTTGCCGCCATCGTTGAGTTCAGCGAGCAGCTTGCCGACGATCGGCCCCATCGCGAACCCATGTCCGCAGAAGCCGGTCGCGATCGTCAGGCCTGGGACCTGCGGCGGCGCATCGATGACCGGAATGCCATCGGGCAACACGTCGATCAGCCCGGCCCACGCTTCGACCACCTGGGCGTCGCGCAACGCCGGAAACAGCGCGCGCAGCTTTTTCAGCGCGCGCGGCGCGTGGCTCGGATTCGGCTGCGGATGCGGGTCGCGCGGATAAATCCCACGTTCGGCGTCGGGCACGCCGCCCGGCAGGCGCTCGCGCAGATCGCGCAGACAGGCGCCGTTCAGATGGAAGCTGAACTTCTCGCGCTGGGTCCACAGCTCGGGCAGAAACCATTTGAGCGCGCGGAAATGGCCGAGCGTCATGTCGACGTCGACCTGCATGTCGTCGGCGAGGTTGATCGCGCCGTTCGCGCGCTGCCGGATGCCGAGGCCGTGGCCCCAGAACGTCGACGCCGTGATCGGCGGCAGCGGATTGGTGCGCATGCAGGTACCGCGCACCGCCTGCTGCGGCAGTTCGAGACCGAGCGTCCTGAGGAGCCGCCAGCTGCTCGCGCCGGCCGCGCAGATCAGACGCGAGGTACGAATCGTGCCGCGCTCGGTGAGCACACCGGCGATCGCGCGGCCCGCGCGTTCGACGCCCACCACCCCGCAGCCCTCGAAAAACAGCGCGCCGGCTTCGGCCGCGCGGGCCGCGAACGCCGCGGCGGCACGGCGCGGTTCGGCCTGGCCGTCGCTCGGCGTGTACAGGCCGCCGAGCGCGGGGCCCTGCATGCCGCTGACGACGGCGTCGATCTGCCCGCGGTCGAGCGTGCGGGTGTCGAGGCCATACTGACGCGCGACTTCGAGCCATTGCTGGAACGAAGTCCAGTCTTCGTCATTGGTCGCGACGTACAGGCAACCGCCCTGGCGCCATTCGAGATCGAAATTCAGCTCACGCTCGAGTTCTTTCCACAATGGAATGCTCGCCATCATCAGCGGCACCTCGGCGGCCTCGCGACCCTGCTGACGCACGAAGCCCCATGCGCGCGACGACTGCTGCCCGGCGATCCGCGACTTGTCGAGCACCACCGCCGACAGGCCGCGCCGCGCCAGGTAATAAGCGGCCGCGCAGCCCATGATGCCGGCACCGGCGATCACGACGTCGGCGCGGCTGGGAAACGGTTGGTCGGCGGGCGTGAAGGTCGAGTGCAGTGGGTAAGTCGTGGTCATTGGTTGGGCGGGTTGGAGACGTGGGCGTCATCTTCGCAGTGGCGGCCATTGTCCGCAATGCCGCGTGAGTTCGGCACCGCTGCAGGTCGCAGCCGGGACGGCAGCCGGCTCCTGGCGGAATCCCCAGTTATCCGTCAAACGGATATTGGTCGATTATCTGTCAGGCAAATATTTGACAAATATTCGTGTAACGCATAAATTGCGTTTATTCGTCTCGCAGATAATCCGCCATGCTCCATCTGATCACCACGTCGGACCAGCTCGCGCAGCTGCTAGCGGCCAGCCGCCGCCAAGCCGGCTTCACGCAGACCGAGGCGGCCGCGCGCGTCGGCGTGAGCCAAAGCCGCATTTCCGCGCTCGAAACCGATGCGAGCGGGCTCACGCTCACCCAGCTGCTCGCGCTGTGCGGCGTCTACGGCCTGCAACTGCAGTTGCGCGACAAAAATCAGCCGGGCGCCGAGCCGGCACCGAACGTCGAGTGGTGAGATGGCCCGGCAAACCGCCTCGAAGGCATTGTCGGTGTGGGCCAACGGCGAGCGCGTCGGCGTCTGGCGCCTGCCCGCGCGCGGCCCGATGGAGTTCGCCTACGACGCCGCCTGGATCGCGTCGCCCGCGGGTCGTCCGCTGTCGCTGTCGCTGCCGTTCACACCCGGCAACATGGCGCACAAAGGGCCGCGGGTGCTGAACTACTTCGACAACCTGCTGCCCGACAGCGACGCTATCCGCAAACGCATCGCGCAGCGCTACCGGACCGAAACGCTCGACGCGTTCGACTTGCTGCGGGCCATCGGCCGCGACTGCGTCGGCGCGGTCCAGCTGCTCGGCGAAGACGACGCGCCGGCCGGGGTTCAGCGCATCGAAGGCACGCCGCTTTCCGACGACGACATCGAGGCGCTGCTCGCGCAAACGGTGGGCAAACCGACGCTCGGCGCGCCCGACGAACCCGACGACTTCCGCATCTCGCTCGCCGGCGCGCAGGAGAAAACCGCGCTGCTGTGGCACGACGGCCAGTGGCAGCGGCCGCACGGCGCGACCCCGACCACGCATATCTTCAAGCTGCCGTTGGGGCTGGTCGGCAACCGGCTCGCCGATCTGAGCACGTCGGTCGAAAACGAGTGGCTGTGCATGCGGATTCTGCGCGCGTTCGGCCTGCCGGTCGCGAACACCGAGGTCCTCAGCTTTGGCCGGCAGCGCGTGCTCGCCGTCGAACGCTTCGACCGGCAGATGCATTCGAGCGGCACCTGGCTATTGCGTTTGCCGCAGGAAGACTTCTGCCAGGTGTACGGCGTGCCGTCGCATCGCAAGTACGAGAACGAGGGCGGCCCCGGCGTGCTCGACCTCGCGCGGATTCTGCAGCAGTCGGTCGACGCGCGGCAGGACCTCGAGACCCTGCTCGCGAGCCAGATCCTGTTCTGGATGCTGGCCGCGCCGGACGGCCACGCGAAGAACTTCAGCATCCGTCTGCTCGCGGGCGGCCAGTACCGTCTGACGCCGCTTTACGACGTAATGTCGATCTGGCCGGTCGAAGGCAATGGCCCGAACCAGTGGTCGTGGTACAAGGCACGGCTCGCGATGGGTCTGTGGTCGCGCAGCAAGCACGATGCGTTTCGCGATGTGCAGCGGCGTCATTTCAACGCGATGGCGTTGAAGTGTTCGTATGGCGCCAACGCCGAACCGCTGATCCAGCGTCTGATCGAACAGACGCCCGGCGTGATCGAGCGGGTGTCGGCGGAATTGCCCGAGCGCTTTCCGGGCAAGGTCGCCGAGCGGATTTTTAAAGGACTTCAAAACTCGGCGGCCCGGCTCGACACGATGCCGGCAAGCTGAACGCTTCGCGGCCGGAAGCCGGAACCGTTGGCTTGCGCACAACTCATTCGTGGATTCCCTACGGTTTCGTCATCGTTTCACCGGTAGAATGCTTTTTAATGCTCAATGCATCAAAAGTCACCCGCGCGACGGCTGCGTCGCTTGCATTAGCGGCCTCGGCGACGGTCTGACAAAATCATAAACAGTGAATTTTTTTACGGTACATTTGCTGTCCCCGCGTGGCCGATTCATGCGCATTGCATGCGCAAGGTCGGTTTGCGCCTGTCGACCGCGTACCACTTGTACCTTTTAACTCGCGGATTTTCACGCCGTATGGCCAACGAAACACACTCACCGGACTCCATCGCGGTTGCCGAGCGCGTGCGCGAGTTGATGAGCCGGCATGGAATCGGCAAGCGCCAGCAAACCACGGAGCTATGCCGCATCCTCGATCTGAGTTTTTCTCAGGGGCACCGCAAACTGCGCGGCAATAGCCCATGGACGCTGTCGCAGATCAAGAAAGTCGCCGAGGTATTCGACGAACCCGCGGCGCAGCTGTTCGGCGCGCAGTCGCTCGATCCGGGCGTGGTCGGCGCGATCGCCCAGGAGGCGGTGTTCTGCATCGGCGCGACCGAAATCGCCTGTACCGCGTGGGTCGGCGCCGCGCTGGAACCGGGCAGCCGTCCGGAGTTCGTCGCCTATTCGCGGCTCGGTCAATGGCGTGTCTCGCGTCATGATGGCGCGCTGTATCAGAGCGCCTATGAAGTCCACAAGATCGAGATCTACCCGCGCCGCGCCGAAACCGACAAGCCTGCGATCGCGGTCGTCGACGACGATTGCGCGAGCGCCGATAACCTGCGCGACTATCTGGAGCGCAGCGGCTTCACGGCGGTCGCGATCTATGGGCTCGCCGCCTTCAGCGAGCAGTTGCAAACGCAGGTGTTCGACGGCGTGATCATCGACTGGCTGTTCGGCTCGCAGACCTCGGCGGCCGCGATTCGCGCGGTGCGCGCGTCGGAGAACCCGGACGCGCCGATCTTCGTGCTGACCGGCGAGCTGCTGACCGGCAAGGCCAGCGAATCGGAGATCAGCGAGGTGATCCGCGATTACGACGTCGCGTGCTATGAGAAGCCCGCGCGCATGGCGATCCTCGTCGCCGATCTGTCGAAACGGCTGAACCGCCCCTGAACCGCGCGCGGCCCCCCCCTCGCGCCCTCACGCCTGATGCCGCGCCGCCAGCGCGCGCTGCAGCGCGTGCTTCAGATCCTCGTAATGGACCGGCTTTAAGAGCGCCTCGAACACCCACGGCGCGCCCGTTACGCCACCTTCCTCATCCCGCACGACCTCCGGTGCGTACGCGCTGACCACGATCACCGGCACGCCCGCCGACGGTCCGCCGCGCGCCGCGAAGTCCTCGAGAAACGTGTAGCCGTCGCGCTCCGGCATATGCAGATCGAGCAGCACCACTTCGCAGCGGTGTGTATCGAGCCACGCGAGCGCGTCGTTGGCATTGCCGAGTGCGAGCGAGTCGTAGCCCATATGCGCGACCATCTCGCTGAGTGACTCGCGGATCAGGCGGTTATCGTCGATGATCAGCACGCACGGTTGCGCGCCGTCCGGCTCGGCTTGCGCCGCGACGTCGGCCGGCTCGATGGTGGCGACCGGCACGACCGGAATCGTCACGGTGAAGCGGGTGCCCTCGCCGACCGTGCTCGCGACATCCACGGTGCCGCCGAACAGCTTGACGAGCCCTTGCACGATCGTGAGCCCCATGCCGGCGCCTTCGAAACGGCGCGTGCGCTTCGCGTCGAGCTGAGTGAACTCCTCGAAGATCAATGGGATTTGCTCGGACGGCACGCCCGGTCCCGTATCGCTGACGACGAAAACCAGCAGCGCCGGCTGCTGGCGCAGCTCGATGCGCACCGTGCCGGTCTCGGTGTAGCGGATCGCGTTGGTGACGAGGTTGTTGACGATCTGCCGGATGCGGTGCGGGTCCGACTCGACCAGCCCGCGCGCGCCGCTCGCCTCGCTTTCGAGCTTCAGGCCGCGCGCCTTGGCGGACATCGTGTGTTCATCGACGATCGACGCCAGCAGCTCGCGCGGCTCGAAATGCTGGTGCCGCAGTTCGAGCTTGCCGGCGCCGAGGCGCGCGTAGTCGGTCAGGTCCTTCATCTGCGCTTCGAGATGGCGCGCCGCGGTTTCGAGCCGCTGGATCACCTTGCGGTCGGCCTCCGAGTGATAGTGGAAGCCGAGCAGTTCCACCGACGACACGATCGCATGCAACGGCGTGCGCAGCTCATGGCTGATCATGCCGAGAAACGCATCCTTCGCGAGGCTCGCCTCGCGCGCCGCGCGGCTCGCCTGATGCTCGGCTTCCAGCGCCGCGCGCTGCTGGCGCATGAGCCGCGTGCGGCGCCGGCCGTTGAGCACGAGCAGCAGCGTCGCCGCCGCCGACAGCAACAGCAGCACCAGACCGCCCGCGAACAGGATGCGGCGCTTGTCGATGAAATCGCGATTCATCGCCTCGCGGTCGGCGACATCGGCGAAACGGCGCGACAGCGCCAGATCGTTGACCTCGCTCCAGTGCTGGCGCAGCTGCGCGCCGATCCGCGCGGCATGGGTGCGGTCGCGCGGCAGTACGTCGATCTCGGGCTGGATGTCGTCGAGCATATCCTCGAGCGTCTTGATTTCGTCGATCTGCCGTTGCAACAGAGCGAGCTGCGTGGAGAGCCGCTGCGTCGAACCGGCCATCACGCGCAGCTTCGATTGCAGCAGCTGAAAGCGCAGCAGCAGCCGCTGATAGTCGTCGTCGGCGCCGGACTGATACAGCAGCAGCTGATTCTCGAAGCGGGCGTAGGCGATCTGCAGCTGTGCGGCGTCCCAGTAGAAACCGTCGTAGGTGCCGGTCAACTGCTCGGTCGCGCGCGGGTTCAACAGGTTCGCATACAGCAGATAGCCGATCGCGCCGACGGGCGCGGCGAGCGCCATCAGCCAGATCAGCACGTACATTGCGCGCCGCCATGGACGGCGCGCTATTTGACGATGAGGGCCTTGATCTGCCATACGAATTTCGAGTCGCCGACCGCGCCAGTCAGTTCATCCGGAAAAGCATCGCGCGGATAGATCAGAAACAGCGGCCCGAAGTCGCTGAGTTTCAGGCGCTGGCCGTTCATGCTGTACGCGACGATCACGCCGTAGCGGTCGCAGTCCGCGACCGGCACGGTGTAGGTGTAATCGTCGTAGGTGTGAAGCTCGATTTCGGTGCCGCGCGCGCCGACGGCCTTCAGGATGTCGGCGAGCCTGGGACCGGCGAACGTCGAGCGCGGTGTCCAGGTGGTCGAAGTCGTGATCGTATGCACGGGCAGCGCGAGCAGTTGAGCCTCGTCGAAGTGATAGCTGCGATGCGCGGCGTCGTTGGTGTTGGCGATCTTGCCCTCGACGTCGAGCGCCAGCGCCGGCGACTGCCGCACGCCCGGCTGCGCATGCGCGCCATAGACAGTAAGCCCGACGATCAGTCCCGCGAGCCCCGTCAGCCAGCGCATCCGCCAGCGCACACCAGTTCCGCCGGCTGCATCGCGCAGCGTTGCAATCAGGTTGGCCATTTGCTTTTTTTATCCGTTCTAGTTGATTCGCCGGACCATGGGCGGCGCCACGGTCAGCCGATCTTATGCCACGCGAAGTGTTGCGCGATACCCAGCAGCCAAACGCGTACCACCCCGACACGCGACCTTTGACCCGCATGCATAATATCGCCAAAATGCGCTGACTCAAAAACGGGGACCCGCGATGTCGCGCCAGTGCGTCGGCGAGCAACGCACGCCTCCCCGCGGACCAATGCCTTCCATCGCGCCAACGGCGCCTCGATAGTCATGAACAAGCCGGTCTTGCCTCTGACGTACGAACAGCTCGATCACTGGATCGAATCGCTGCAACCCGCGTTGCTCGCCGAGCGTTTCACGATGGCGCTCGGCATTCTGCGCGGCGGCGCGCCGCTCGCGCTGATGGTGTCGCACGCGGTCGGCGCGTCGGTCGCGTTCCTGCGCTACGACCGCCAGACGCGCGCGGTCGCATGGGATTCGACGCTGCCGATCCCGCCCGCCGGCTCGAAAGTGCTGCTGTGCGAGGACATCGCCGGACGCGGTTTTACGCTCGCCGATTGCATCGCGTTCCTGCAGTCGCACGGGCTCGAAGTCAAAACGCTGACCGCCGCGGTCGATGAACTGAGCCGCGTGCAGCCCGACTACGCGATCGACGCGCGCGGCTACTTCGCCCTCTTTCCATGGGAGCGCCAGGCGTACACCGAGCGCTATCGCGACGACTGGGCGCGCGTCGAAGCCGGCGCGGCGCCGGCGATGGCCAACGACCACGAATACGCGGCGTACGCGATCGACCTCGACGGCATCCTGCTGCCCGACGTACCGCTCGCGCGCTACGACGAAGACCTCGCCGGCGCGCTCGCCGAGCGCGACGCGCTGCTGCCTTTCGAGGTGCTGCCGGGCATCGACCTGCAGCACGTGCGCACGATCATCACGGGTCGACCGGAGATGGATCGCGCGCGCACCGAAGCGTGGCTCGCGCGACACGGCTTCGCTCACATGCAACTGGTGATGCGCGCGACCGGCCTGCACGACGACAGCCCGTCCGGGGCGGCCGCGCACAAGGCGAGCGCGGCGCTGCGCGCGGGTGTCACGCACTTCGTCGAAAGCGATCCGGTGCAGGCGCTGCTGATCGCGCAGCAAGCGCCTTTGTTGCGCGTGATCTGGTGGGATGCGCTGACGCGCACGGGGATGCTGGTGAGCGCAAGGGCGTGGAGCTGAGTTGAGTTGATCTGAGCTCAGCGTTCTCTACTTGTCCTTCCCCTCGCGCAACTGCAAATGCCTTGCGGCCCGCTGCGACGCGACGACGATCAGCTTCATCGTCGCGCGCGTCGCGCCGACGAACAGCTTGCGCGCGACGCGTTCGTCGAACGCGTCGAAGTCGATCTCGGTGAAGATCACGCACGGCGCCGCCTGCCCCTTGAAGCGGTAGATCGACTCGAACAGCACGTCGCCGTCGCGATACTCCGGGTTGCCGAACAGATCAAATTTGCCGGTGAAGCTGCGCAGCCGATGCGGTCCGAGATGATCGAGCGCGCTCATCGCCGAACCGTCCCTGCCGCGGAACGACAGCACCACGATGTCCTGCTTGCGAAAGCCGAGCCCGAGCGCGTGGGTGATCGCGCGCTTGGTCGCGTCGATGCTGCTTTCGGCGGCCTGCGCTTCGTCGTAGACCGACACCGAAACGTCGGAGCCGTCGAACGGACTGCCCGACGCGAGCGCCGCGGCAAGCGGCACCGACGAGCCGATCACGTCGCGCAGATAGTCGAGGATGTCACGCGGACTGCGGTAATTGGTGGTCTCCTTCAGCGTGGCCCAGCCGGGTAACGACACCGGCTCGCGCATGTACAGATTCTGCAGCGGGTCTTCGAGCCACCACCATGCGCCGCCCGGCCGCAGCAGCCGCTCGAGCGAGGTAATCCACGACTGCTGGAAATCCTGCCCTTCATCGACGATCAGCACGTCGAACTGCCAGCGCGGTTCGATCGGCGTGTCGGCGAATCCGGCCTCCAGCTGATCGAACACCTGCGCGGATTCGAAATCGGGCGCGCGGCCCGCGTCGCGCATGATCCAGTCGCACAGCTGGTGATAGTTCGCGACCTTCGCCTCCGGCGGCGCAACCCGCGCGATGTGATCGGCGAGCGGCCGGTTGAAGCACACGTACAACGGCCGCTCGCCGCGCGCGACCGCGTCCTTCATCACCTGCACCGCGAGTTGCGTCTTGCCGGAGCCCGCCGTGCCGACCACGCGCAAACGGAACGGCGCGAATTCGAGCCGCCGGGCCCACGTGGCGAGTCCGCCCGACAGGCGCGTGACGAGCGTGCCCGCCTGGCCGACGAGCGCGCTCGTGTCGGGTGCCAGCGCGAGTTCGTCGGCAAGAAAGTGATGGATTTTCGATGCACTGGGAAGCCGCGGCTCATCGGCCGGCAGCGCTTCGCGGATGATCGCCGCGAGCCGTTCGCGCCGCGTCGCGTCGACGATGCGCGCGGGATTCACGCCGGCGATCGCCGCATCCTTGACGATGTGATCGGGACAGTACAGCAGTTCCTCGATGAAATAGGTGCCGGCGCCGAACGCCGCGGTAAAACGCCGGTGCAGACTTTCGATCGTATGCGCGAGCGCAATCGCGACGTTGCGCTCGGTCTGCAGATACACCTTGACGAGCCCCTTCGGGGTTTCGCGCAGAAAGCCGGTCTTCTGCTCGATGATCATCAGACGCCCGGCGGGACTCACGATCACGAAGTCGGCTTCGCCGAATACCGAGAAGTTCTGGTTCAGGCGAGTCCAATGCACACCGTGATAGACGGTGTAATCGTCGGGCAGTGCGTGTTCGAGCAGCGCGAGCGTTTCGCGTTCGCGCGCCGCCGCGCCGGTCGCTTCGAGGCTCTTCCAGTCGTCGGGAACAATGCGGGCCATGCGGTGCCTTATTGGGTACGGATGCGTGAGTCCACGCGTGTCGGCTCAGTGCGCAATTCGGGGTGCGGTCATTGTACGCAACGCGGTGGCGGGCGTCGCATCCGCGAGGCTGCGTGCCGCCTCGCGCGGAGGGGCGCCTTTCGGATGCCGCGCAAAGCTTCGCGCATCGTGTATCGTAACTGGCTGAACGCCGCGCGCGAGGCGCGGCTTGCCAACCGTAACAGAAAAGGATTTACCGGATGATTACGATCTGGGGACGTACCAATTCAGTCAACGTCCAGAAAGTTTTGTGGTGCTGCGACGAACTCGTACTGCCATTCGACCGCATCGACGCGGGCCTGCAATTCGGCCGCAACAACGAACCCGACTATCTCGCGATGAATCCGACCGGCAAGATCCCGACGCTGGTCGACGACGACTTCGTGCTGTGGGAATCCAACTCGATCCTGCGCTATCTGGCGATGCAATACGGCGAATCGAGCCTGCTGTATCCGGCCGAGCCGAAACTGCGCGCGCGCATCGACCGCTGGCTGGACTGGTCGCTGTCGACGCTGCAGCCGGTGGAACGTCCGGTGTTCTGGTCGCTCGTGCGCACGCCGGAGGCCGAGCGCGACACCGCCAAACTCGCGGCCGACGTGCAGGCGGTCACCGTGCTGTGGCGCCTGCTCGACACGCATCTGCAGGGCCGCTTCTTTCTCGAAGGCGACAAGTTCACGCTCGCCGATATCGTGATCGGCGCGTACGCGAAGCGCTGGTTCGGCCTCGACGGTTTGCAGCGGCCGCCGCTGCCGAGTCTGGAGCGCTGGTATTCGCGTCTAACCACGCGCACCGGGTTCAAGAAGTACGTGGATTTTCCGTTGACCTGAACGGCCGGTTCATCGGCGACTTCGTGATCGCCGCCCGCGCGCCTGTGCCCCGCCCATCTCGCGACCGACGCGGCGGCCCACCGCGCATGCCTCTATAATCGACGCATGAAAACCGCCAAGCCCGCCGCAACCGGCCATCCGGTCACTCCCGCGCCTGCCGCCACCGCCGCCGATGCGCACGATCATCATGTGCATCACGACGTGCATCAGCCGTCGCAGGAAGCGGCTCTCGCACTGGCCGAGGAATATTGCCGCGAGCGCGGCGAAAAACTCACGCCGATCCGGCGCAAGGTACTCGAACTCCTGCTGAACTCGGGACGCGCGACCAAGGCCTATTCGCTGCTCGACGAAATGCGCCAGATTCACCCGGGCTCGGCGCCGCCAACCGTCTATCGCGCGTTGGATTTTTTGCTGTCGGCGGGACTCGTGCATCGGATCGAGTCGATCAATGCGTTCACCGTCTGCCATGATCTGACGCAATGCCAGCACGGCATTCTCGTCGTATGCCAGCAATGCGGCAGCGTCACCGAGCTGCATCAACCCAAGCTGCGCCAGGCGCTCATCGCGCAGATCGAAGACGCGGGCTATCGGCTCGCGAGCGACGAAATCGAGTTGAAGGGTCTCTGTGCGGCCTGTCAGGCGGCCGCAATGGCTGGCGAAGCCGCGCCGGTGGCCGCGGCCAAATAGCGGCGCGCTACGCGTCGGGTGCGCAACGCGGTGTGATGCGCCGCGAAGCGTCGATGGCCGTGCGCTGCTCCGCGAAACGACGTCTTCCCGCCGCGCGCCGGCCTGCTACTATTCACTTCCACGAAAG
The DNA here is from genome assembly GCF_046543485.1 of Paraburkholderia sp. EG304. NCBI lineage: Bacteria > Pseudomonadati > Pseudomonadota > Betaproteobacteria > Burkholderiales > Burkholderiaceae > Paraburkholderia > Paraburkholderia sp. EG304. The sequence continues at coordinate 95,906 of NZ_JBKGUA010000013.1, forward strand.
CCCGTTGCGAGCCCGTTGCGAAGCGGCGATCACCCCGCCGCGCGGGCGTCGATCGCGTCGCGCAGCAACGTCACGAGCGCTTCGGGTAACGCGGGTTTGGTCATGAAATGCTGGAAGCCTTCGCCGATGCTGCGCAGGCGGTAGGCGTCGTCGGTGTGGCCGGTCAGCGCCACCGCCACCGCGGGCGAATGGCCGCCGCAAATCTCGTGGTCGCGAAGCCGCTGGATCAGATAGAAGCCATCCATGGTCGGCAAGTCGAGGTCGCAGACGACCGCGTCGGGAAGCAACTCCATCGCCGCCACGACACCCTCTTCCGCATCGGCGACCGCGCATACCTTCGCGCCTTCCGCCTCGAGTAGCAAGGTCAACGATTCCCGGCTGTCGGGGTCGTCCTCTACAAGCACGATCGTGGTCTGATCGAGCCTCATTGCTGCATTCATCGTATGTTGTTGCTCTGGAAAACCGGTTAGGCCATCGGAAGTGGCCAATGTTTCACTCTGCTGATTGCCGCCGATTTGCGCGGCCGAGGTGTTGCTGTCCATGGTTCCGACTCGATTTCGCACGCCGAGTTGCAGACAGGTCCGCGATTGTAAAACATTGCTGAGCACCTTCCCGAGTACAACGCGTGCGCACGGTAACGCGCCAAAATTGCACGTCGATGAAAAAACGGCGCTCGACGCATGCCGCGATTTAGCTGCTGAGTGTCCGCAGTTTTTCCGCGGCTCGCCGATTGCCGGCACCCGATGTTCCGGCGCGGTTCGCACGAACCCCGTTCGTGCGGCCTTCTCCGCCCGGTATCGATTCTGTCCTTCGTATTGTTTGCGCGACGCGGCGCTGTCGTTCGTGTTGCGCCGCTCGCACCCGACGACTCTGCAAGCATGTCGCGTGCCTCGCTGCAGCGGTTCGCGTCACGTGAAGAGGGGCCGGTCGCGCGTGCCGATGACACAAAGATGTATTGGCGCTTACCCGCTAACCGTTGGCGCCGCGGCGCTATCATCGTGGGCGCGCATGCGCGGCATGCTGCGGTTCGCGGCTGCCCGCACGCATCTATTGATGTCTCTTCATCTCAACCCGAGGTCACCCGACACCATGTCCGCCACATCGCCCGCGCTTTGCACCGCGACGCTCGAGATCCTTCGTCACGTCAGCACCGCCACGCTGACCACGCAGTTGTTCAAGCGCGGTCTGCGCAATACCTTCATGCAGGGCGTCGCACCGCTCGCTCCGCGCCGCGGCGCGAATCTGGTTGGGCCGGCGTTCACGCTGCGCAATATCCCATCGCGCGAAGACATCGACGTGCTGGAGCTATTCGCGGACCCTGACTACGCGCAACGCAAATGCGTCGAGACCATTCCGCCGGGCCATGTGCTCGTGCAGGATTGCCGCGGCGAGCGCGGCAGCGCGTCGTTCGGATCGATTCTGTCGCTGCGTTTGCAGGTGCGCGGCGTGGCCGGCATGGTGTCCGACGGCCCGGTGCGCGACAGCGCGACGATCGCCGCGCTCGACATGCCGGTGTTTTGCGCCGGCGCGAGCGCGCCGCCCAATCTGATCCGCCATCACGCGATCGACATCAACGTGCCGATCGGCTGTGGCGGCGTCGCGGTGTTTCCAGGTGACGTGATCGTCGGCGATGGGGACGGGGTCGTCGTGATTCCGCTGAAGATGGCCGACGAGGTCGCGCAGGCCGCGGCCGAGCAGGAACGGCTCGAAGCGTTTCTGACCGAAAGGATTCGCGCCGGCGCCGTGCTGCCCGGCACCTATCCGCCGAACGACGAGACGAAGGCGGCGTTCGACGAGTGGAAGAAAAACCGCAAAATCTAGGGTCTTTTGAACGGACACGGCGACCGATGTGTCACACCGGCCGCCGGTTCAAGCGCCCTTGCCGGGCCCGATGCCCTGCACCAGCAACGCCACCGCGTGCCGTGCGATCTCCGCGCCGCCGATATTGCGGCGCAATGGATCATTACGCCACAGCTTCGACGTGGCGAGCGGCAGAATCGTCATGCCGAGCAGCGTGACGAACACGAGCGCGGGTTCGAGCGATGCATTCAGACGGCCCTCCTTCTGCCAGCGCGCGATCGCCAGCAGCGACTCCTTCTGATGCGCGAAACCGAAACGCTCATGCATGCGCTGGCGCAGCAGTCCGCCGTCGCTGATCACTTCGCGAATCCATAGCGATGCGAACCACGGGTTATCGCTCGCGATCTGCACGAGCCGCTCGGTCAGTTGCGTGATCGCCGCGACAGGATCGTCGGGATGTTCCTGGAACGGCAGACCGAGGCTCGCGCGCAACGGCGCGAAACACTCGTCGATCAGTACGTCGAGCAGTTGATCGCGTGTCTTGAAGTAGTAGTGCACCATCGCGGGCGTGAAGCCGGCCTCGCGGGCGATCTCACCGAGCGATGTCTCGACGATGCCCTGCCTTGCAAACAGCGTCAGCGCAGCGTCGAGCAAGCGCGCGCGCTGCTCGGGGCCGCGCGCGGCGCCCGTCGGCCGGCCGGGGCGGCGGGCGGGCGTCCCGCTTGGCGCGACACTTGCGGGATTCGCGGTTTGCGTATCCGCTTGTGTCCCCTCGAGTTTGGACTTCGACGCGCCCCGCTCTTTCGCGGCAATCCGCGCGGATGGCCCCGCATCTGTCACGGCGTGGTCCGCCGCGGCGTCATCAGATGAGATCCTTGTCATTGCATTGAATTTGACGTGAGAGGCGATGTCGCATATATTAATCTTTCGGTTAATTAATTTCAACGCGTTGCCACCATGGAACAACCTGCTACGACCCTGTCCGCCGACTCCGCGCCCGAGGAATCCCGCCCAGCCGCAGCCTCGGCCGCAGGCGCAGCCGATCATCCGCCGATCCGGCTGCTGTTTCCGGCGCTGCTGCTGGTCATGCTGCTCGCCGCGCTCGACCAGACGATCGTGTCGACCGCGCTGCCCACCATCGTCGGCGATCTGGGCGGGCTCAATAACCTGTCCTGGGTCGTGACCGCCTACCTGCTCAGCTCGACGATCGTCGTGCCGCTGTACGGCAAGTTCGGCGACCTGTTCGGCCGCAAGATCGTTCTACAGACGGCGATCGTCATCTTTCTCGTTGGCTCGGCGCTGTGCGGCATCGCGCAAAACATGAGCCAACTGATCGTGCTGCGCGCGCTGCAAGGCCTTGGCGGCGGCGGCCTGCTCGTCGTGACGATGGCGGCGATCGCGGACGTGATTCCGCCCGCTGAGCGTGGCCGCTATCAGGGCGTGTTCGGCGGCATCTTCGGTCTCGCGACCGTCATCGGTCCGCTGCTCGGCGGTTTTCTGGTCGAGCATCTGACCTGGCGCTGGATCTTCTACATCAACCTGCCGCTCGGCATCCTGTCGCTGATCGTGATCGGCGCGGTGTTCAAGCCGCACGTGCGCCACGTCAAGCACACGATCGACTACATGGGCGCCGCGTTTCTCGCCGGCGCGCTGACCTGCATCATCCTGTTCACGAGCCAGGGCGGCACGATTCTGCCGTGGACCTCGCCGCAACTATGGTTCACGCTCGGCATGGGCCTCGTAGCGATCTGGGGCTTCATTCACGAAGAGCGCAGCGCGGTCGAACCGATCATGCCGCTCGGACTGTTCAAGCAACGCACGTTTCTGATCAGCAGCCTCGTGAGCTTCATCATCGGCGTATCGCTGTTCGGCTCCGTGACGTTCATTCCGCTCTATCTGCAGGTGGTGAAGGGCTCCACGCCGTCGCAAGCCGGCATGCAGATGCTGCCGATGATGGGCGGCCTGTTCATCCTGTCGATGGTGACGGGCCGCCTGATCAGCAAGATCGGCAAGTATCGGCTGTTCCCGATCATGGGCACGTTCCTCGTCTCGGTGGCGATGCTGCTGCTCGCGCGTCTGCAGATCGATACGCCGATTCATGTGATGTATCTGTACATGGGTCTGCTCGGCTGCGGCCTCGGCATGGTGATGCAGGTGCTGGTCCTCGCGGTCCAGAACACCGTCGAGTTCAAGCATATGGGGGTGGCGACGTCCGGCGTCACGCTGTTTCGCTCGATCGGCGGCTCGATCGGCGTGGCCGGTTTCGGCGCGGTGTTTTCGAACGGACTCGCCGCACGCCTCGAAAAGTTGATCCCGTCCGATACCGAACTTCCGCAGGCCCTGGGTCCCGCCGCGATTCATCAGCTACCCGAAGCATTGCGCAACGACTATCTGCATGCGTTCGCTGGCGCGTTGCATACCGTGTATCTGTCGGCCGCCTGCGTCGTGGTGCTCGCGTTCGCGCTGGCGTGGCTGCTGAAGGATCATCCGTTGCGCAAGCACTGAGCGTTCTTCTACGCCTGGTCCGGATGCTGATGCAAACGCTTACCGGCAAGTATCCAATAGCCGGGTGATCACGAGGCCGCACGCGCAACGCGTCGGCCTCGTTGTTTTTTTGTCGCGCTCACTACTTGTGGCGCGCAGCGTGCATTTGTCGTGAAACAACAGACACATATATGCGTTTCGAGCGTATCGCCGAAGTTTCTTCATACCTCCGAATGAGCGGTAGCGCACACAATCCAGGGGCCTACCGCGTTGACGTCCCCCGTGAAACATCACATATTGGAAACCGTGGAAACGCAGGCGCGGCCTACGTCTCCGCGACCTCCGGCGCATGTGGATCGTGATTCCGCGGACAAGGCTCCTGCCTCAACACGATCCGGAGCATGCCTTTACGGCATCGTTTTCCAAAGGTGGGTCCACGGCATGTCCACCCAGACAGCAACCGGCCAAAGTTTCCCCACGCCCTGCAAACGCTGCGGTGGCGCACTGTACCGACAAGTCGACGCCTGCCCCTACTGTGGCGCTGCGCATCCGTTCGAGCAGGACGATCCGCACATCCGCACCGGTATTCCAGGCAGCCGCGCGAGCGCCACGCACAAGCCGCTGCCTCGCTTCGACGACGAGCTCGGCACACGGGATGAGCCCGTCATCGCCTCTGCCGCGATGGCGTCCGAATCTCTGTTGCAGAGCGAGCCGATCATGCACACGGCGCTCGTGTCGACCGACACCGCTATCCCGCCTTACGAAGATCCGATGTACGCGCCAAGCAACACCGCGCAGACGATCTGGCGCGTGCTATATGTGATCGGCGCGGTCATCGCGATCGGCCTGGCGTATATCGCTTATACGTTATTCAGCGACGGTGGCGAGTCGGAAGATAAAGGCGTCGAGCAGATTACTCAGGATGCCCGCACAACGACGACCGGCATGATCGCGCCACTTGCGTCCGCACCGGTGATTGCTCAAGCGCAGACCGCGCACGCGCCGGCCGCGACCAGGCCTGCGCCACCGCCCGTGACCGAACTGGCGGCGAAGCCCGCGCCCGTCGTGCCCGCGGTTCCCGTCATTCCAGCGACACCGGCTGCGCCGCCTGTCACGCCGCCGCTGGCCGCGACGCCCGTGCGGCCCGCGACGCAATTGCACGACGCCGCTCAGGCGCTGCAGATCGCGAGGACCGCGTTCCGCGCCAACGACCTGTCCGCCGCGCAGGCCGCTCTCACTGCCGCGCAAACGTTTCAACCGGGAAACAGCGACGCGCAGGTTCTGGCCGATCAGATGCGGCCGCTGGTCCAGCGTCGCGATACTGCGCTGCAGGCCGCGCAGGTCTGCGTCGCGCAGCAGTCGTGGCCGTGCGCACGTCAGCACGCGAACGAGGCGCTCGCGATCGACAGCAGCAACGACGCGGCGAAAGTGATCCTCGAGCGCGTGATCCGCGAGACCGGCTGGGCGCCGCTGACTCCGCCGCATGCGGCGACGGACGCCGCGCCGGGCGCGCCGCTCGCGCAGGCACAACTGCAGGTACCGCTGCCCGCCGGCATGCTGCAGGCGACGTCGCGGAGCAACTAGTGCTCACGCGCGACGCGACCCTCCGCTCAGGGTCGCGGAGACGCAAGCGACTGCGCCGTCGCGCGAAAGCATTGCTTCGCATACCAGATCAGATGGTCGCCGTCTGTGCCGTTTCGCACATAATCGTGCGCTCTCTGAGCGGCAACAGACGGAGCGGCCCTGGCAGCAGTTTGAACATGACATGGCAACCGGATCACTGGTGCTTCCACGCGCCACGCGTGAAGCGGGATCAACCTGACCGATAGGTAGAAAGACCATGCTGAAGAGACTTCTCGCAGGCTGGCTGGGGCTGGTGGTACTGGTCGTATGTTCGCTGGCCGGCGCCGAACCCGCGCACTACAAAATCGTCACCGGACCGGAGCGCGGCACCTATATCCAGATCGGCAACGACCTGTCGAAATGGGTGGCCCAGCCGGTCGGTATCGACCTCGAAGTGGTGGCGTCGAAAGGCTCGGCCGAAAACGTGCAGCGCATGCGTTTCGAGCCCGGCGTGAAGCTCGCGCTCGTGCAGTCCGACGTGTACCAGGCGTTCATCGATATGGCCAACACGGGCAACCCCGATGCGGGCACGACGATCCGGCCGCTGCGACTGATCATGCCGCTCTACGACGAGGAAATTAATGTCGTCGTGCGGGCGGATTCGCCGCTGAAGACGCTCGCCGACATCAAGGACAAGACCATCAGCGTCGGTCTGCTAGGCAGCGGCACCGCGCAGTCGGCGACGACGCTCTACCGCCTGATGTTCGGCCAGCCGATTCCCGAGCAGAACGTCGTGCATCTGAGCAACGAGGACGCGCTCGCCGCGCTGATCGTGAAGAAGATCGACGTCGCGATCATCGTGGTCGGGCAGCCGGCAAATCTGTTCACCAGCATGAAGCCCGACCTGCTGTCGCAACTGCGTCTGTTGCCCGCCGATCCCAACGCGCCGGAGACGAACCGCGCAAAACAAACCTACTTTCCGACGACGATCCGCCAGAGCAGCTACCCAGGCTGGTTGAAGGAAGACGTGCCGGGCCTCACGGTCAAAGCGTTTCTGGTCACCTACGACTATGGCTTGCGCGACACCGTCAGCAATCTGAATCATTTCGCCGACTCGTTGTGCGCGAACTTCGACAATCTGCAGGAGCACGGCCATCCGAAATGGAAACAGGTGAAGCTCGAATTGCCGACGCTCGTACGCGGATGGAAGTATTACGGTCCGGTCGAGAAGCACCTGCGCGCGTGTCTCGCGAACCGCACCGCGGCGATGAGCGCGGCGGCCGCGCAACCCGCGCCGAAACCGCACACGCCCTGCTCGGAACAGGAGCGGATGCTTCTGCTGTGCAAATAACGCCGTAGCAAGGACCGCGCGCGCCTGATTCGATTCAGTTCGTTTCAGACGCGCTCGCGCCCCGCGTCGGCCGACAGCGCGCACGCATCCATCGCCCGTTGCAATGCCTCGTACACCTTCGGTCGATTGCATTGCGACACGTTGAAACGCAGAAAACCCGCCGCCGCTTGCGACGCGCTGAACACATTGCCCGGCGCGAGCACGACGCCCGCCGTCAACGCATGACGGGCGATGTCGGCGGCATCGAGCGCCCCGGGCAAGCGCGCCCACACGAACAGGCCCGCACGCGGCCGTGTCCAGATATCGAGGCCCGCATAGCCGAGACGCCTGATGGTCTCTCCCATCGCATCGGCCAGCTTCGCGCGCATTGCCTCGAGGTGACGCCGATAGGTACCGTCGACCAGCATCCGATGCACAACGCTCGCCGCGAGCTGACCATTGCCGAACGATGTCGCGAGCTTCAGATCGATCAGCGGTTCGACCCATTCGGCCCGCGCGGCGATATAGCCGCAGCGCACCGCCGCCGATAGCGTCTTCGAAAAGCTGCCGATCGACACGACGCGCGAGAGCCCGTCGAACGCGGCGAGGCGCGGCGCAGGTTCGTCTTCGAAGTCCGCGAAGATGTCGTCCTCGACGATCAGCAGATCGTGCTCGCCCGCGAGCTTCAGCAGCCGATGCGCGACGGCCGGCGCGAGCGTCGCGCCGGTCGGATTGTGGATCGCCGAGTTCGTCACGTAAAGCCGCGGACGCTGCTCGATCAGAACGCGCTCGAACGCCGCGAGATCCGGCCCCTGCGGCGTGTACGGCACGCTCGCGATCCGCACGCGATGCGCGCGCAGCAACGCCTGAAAATTGAAGTAGCACGGATCGTCGATCAACACCGTGTCGCCGGGTTCGAGCAGGAAGCGGCACACGAGATCGAGCGCATGAGTGCCGCCGTCGGTCAGCAGGATCTGCTCGGGCGGCGCATCGACGCCGTGCGCAGACAGCCGCCACGCAAGCTGCTGACGCAGCGCGGGCAAGCCGGCCGGGCTCGCGTAGTCGGCGAGCAGTGACTGCGGATCACGGGCGACCGCACGCAGCGCGCGCCGCACGCCATCTTCCGGCAGCCACGAAGCCGGCATCCAGCCGCAGCCTGGCTTCAGCGCTTTCGAGCCGGTTTCCAGCGACTGCCGCGTGAGCCACAGCGGATCGACCTCGCGATCGAGTCGCGGTCCGAGATCGGCGAGCGCGAGCGGCGGCGCATGGCCCGACACGAAGAAGCCGGAGCCGCGCCGCGCGACGATCACGCCTTCCGCGACGAGACGGTCGTAGGCTTCCACCACGGTCGACTTCGACACGCCGAGCGTGTCGGTCATCGCGCGAATCGACGGCACGCGCGCGCCCGGCATCAGCGAGCGGCTCGCGATGCGCTCGCGCAGATTGTCCATCACGAGGCCGACGCGCGTGCCCGGCACCGTCTCGTTGTTGTCGCTTTGCGCCATCTGTACTGCTCCATGTTCAGTACAGTTCGTGCAAACTGTACTGATCTGTAGCTTAACGTTTACGGCCGCGGCGCGCATCATGTGACTTTTTCAGCGCAGGGATGTTCGCAATGGACAAGACCACCAACGGCTGGCTCAGCGGTTTCACGGGCGTGCTGATTTTCAGCGGCTCGCTGCCGGCCACGCGGCTGGCCGTGCAGGGACTCGATCCGGTCTTTCTGACCGTGGCGCGCGCGACGATCGCGGGCGTTCTCGGTCTTCTACTGTTGCTAGTGTTCCGCGAGACGCGGCCGCAGCGCCGCGATCTGCTGCCGCTCGTGGTGGTCGCGCTCGGCGTCGTGGTCGGCTTTCCGTTGCTGACCGCGCTGGCGCTGCGGCATGTGAGCGCCGCGCATGCGGTCGTGTTCATCGGTTTGCTGCCGCTCGCCACCGCGATCTTCGGCGTGCTGCGCGGCGGCGAGCGGCCGCAGCCCGCGTTCTGGCTGTTCTCGGCGCTCGGCAGCGCGGCGGTGGCCGCGTTCGCGCTGCGGCACGGCATCGACGCGTCGCCGTTCGGCGACGCGCTGATGCTCGCGGCGATCATCGTGTGCGGGCTCGGTTACGCGGAAGGCGCGCGGCTGTCGCGTCACCTCGGCGGCTGGCAGGTGATTTCGTGGGCGCTCGTGCTGTCGCTGCCATTGATGCTGCCGCTCGCCTGGTGGACGCGGCCCGTGTCGTTCGACGGTGTCGGCGCCGCCGCGCTGTGGGGACTCGCGTACGTGTCGCTATTCAGCATGCTGATCGGCTTCGTGTTCTGGTATCGAGGACTCGCGCTCGGCGGGATCGCGGCGGTCGGACAACTGCAGTTGCTGCAGCCGTTTTTCGGGCTGCTGCTCGCCGGCGTGCTGCTGCACGAACAGGTCCCGCCGTCGATGATCATCGTCACCGTGATCGTGGTCGCCTGCGTGGCCGGCGCTCGGCATTTTTCGCGCGCGGCGCCGGCGCGGCGGGCGGTCTGACGCGGCTCGACCAGCGCACGGCAAACCGTCTTTTTTCAGGATCGAATGACGCGAGTCGTGGGTCGATATGTCATCATTTCGCAGATTGGCACAACCAGCGCCTTGCGCCGCGACTGACGATGACGACCGCTTTTGCCCAAACCGTCGAAGCCCGTTTTTCCGAACTCACGCCGACGTCTAAACGCGTCGCCAGCTATATGCTCGCGAATCTCGACCGGCTCGGCCTCGAGACCGCCGACCAGATCGCGCAGCAGGCCGGCACCAGCGGCATTTCGGTCGGCCGCTTCCTGCGCAGCGTCGGTTATCGCAATCTCGACGATCTGAAACGCGAGCTGCGCGGCACGCAGCAGCGCCCCTGGCTGATCACGGACCGGCTCGACGCGTTCCGCCGTGGCCCGAGCGACAGCACCCAAACCCGTGAGCCGCATGAACCGGGCGTCGCTAACGGCGCCTCGCCGGGCGACGCGGCGCTCGCCCAATCGCTCGAACTCGAAATCGGTGCGATCCAGCATGTATACGAGCTCGCGCGCTCGCCGGCCTTTGCGCGCGTCGCCGAGCGCATCGCGAACGCCGATGCGGTCTACATCCTCGGCATCCAGTCGACGCGCGGTATCAGCAACGCGTTCTACAGCTACCTCGAATACATCCGCCCGCGCGTGTTCTATTCGGATGGCATGTCGGGTTCCTACGTCGATTCGCTGAACTCGGAATTCAACACACCGTATCTGATCGTCACCGACACGCGCGCCTATTCGACCATCGCACGACGCTATTGCCAGGCGGCCTCGCGACGCGGGCTGCCGTTCGCGCTCGTCACCGATATCTACTGTCCGTGGGCGCGCGATTTCGACGGCGACCTGCTGCAGGTGAAGACCGACGTCGGTCAGTTCTGGGATTCGCTCGCGCCGCTGACGTCCCTGTTCAATCTGCTGATCTCGGCGGTCGTCGAACGGCGCGGACCGGCTATCGACGAACGCGTGGCGCGCAATCGCGAGTTGCAAAGCGAGTTCGATCAATTCGATTTTTGACCCGCTTCAAATCCGCACCGGCGACAGGCATAGTCAAAGCTTCCGTCAAACTGAGCCGGCCACGACCGGACCACGCATGAGTTCAACCCGCCCTGCGCTTGACGTCCCGCTGATCCGCGACGCCACCGAAGCCGACCTTCCCGCGATTCAGGCGATCTATGCGCACCATGTGCTGACCGGTGTCGCGTCGTTCGAAGAAACCCCGCCGTCTGTCGACGACCTGCGCGCGCGGCTCGCAAGCGTGCGCAGCCACGGACTGCCGTATATCGTCGCAGAGATCGACGGCGACGTCGCCGGCTATTGCTATGCGACGCCGTATCGCCCGCGCGCCGCCTATCGCAACACGATCGAAGACTCGATCTACGTGAACGACGCATATCGCGGACGCGGCATCGGACGCTTGCTGCTGCAGGAGCTGATCGATCGTTGCGAGACCGGACCGTGGCGTCAGATGATCGCGGTGATCGCCGATGGCGGCAGCGGCGGCTCATTGTCGTTACATACGCAGCTCGGCTTCGAGCTGACCGGCACGTTGAAGGCGGTGGGCTACAAGCACGGCCGCTGGCTCGACACGACGCTGATGCAACGCACGCTCGGCCGCGGAGCGTCGACCGGGCCCGACGACGTTTCAAACGCCGCAGGCGGCACGCACGGGTAGGCCGCCGCGCGCACGACGCGGCGTGAGCGCGACAGCGAAAGGCTAAACCTAACGCGCGCGCGGCAAACGCGCGAACAAGGTCGGATAGTCGATCACGAGGCCATCGCTATCCACGCGCATATTGGCGGTGAACTCGCGAAAAATGCCTTCATAGCGGTACTCGCCATTCAACTCGATGCACGTGTATGCCTGCTCGGCGCGCGTAACCTGCAAGTCGGGCGTCGAGATGTACGCGACTTCGATCGGTTGACGTTCGCCCTCGGCCAGTTGCAGCCGGCGGATCGGCAACGTATTCGTGTACGGCGTCGCGGCGATATCGATATCGATACAGCCCTCGATCGCACTCAGCGCGAGGCCGTGCCCGTCGTGCCAATGGCCTTCGCCATCGCCATGCAATTCCAGCTCGCCGCCGCCAACGATCTTCAGGTGCGCGTAGCGCGTGCGCCAGCGCGCGTCGCAGCGCACCGAGTAATGCAGCCCGTAGGTTTTGCCGTAGCGCTGCCCTATCACGACGCTTTCCACGGCGAAGCCGTCGTCGCGCGCATCGAATACCAGATGTTCGATGCCGTCGCCCTCTTCCGAGGCCCATCGTAATTCACGCATCGGTGTCTCCTCGCGAAACGGCGCAGTGGGCGCGCCGGCCTTTCATCGTAGCGCGAAAGTCCGCGCGCGAGTCAATCCCGACCCAGGCGCTTACGGCCGGCAAATAGCCAGTATCAACGCGCGAGATGCCTGAGTGTTGGCCGCTCGACTATGCTCGCGGTTTGTCGTGACTCCGAACCCGCCGCCGATGCACGCCGCCGCGACCGATGCGCCCTCTTCCTCGCTCAGCGCCCCGCTGCGCACGCTGCTGCGCAGCTTCGGCCAGATCGTGCTGCAATCGAACGCCGCGACCGGCGCGTGCATGCTCGGCGCGTGGCTGGTGAGCGAGCCGCGTCTCGTGCGCCGCGCTGCTCGGCGCGATCGCGGCCAACGTCAGCGCGGTGCTCGCCGGTTCGGCCGACGCCGACCTGCGCGCTGGCCTGCTCGGCTTCAACGGCGCGCTGGCGAGCCTCGCCGCGTTCAGCTTCATCGGCGATCCGGCGCGCGCGTCGGCCGTCGCGATTCTTGCGGCGACGGCCACCGCGTGGCTGCTGCGACCGTGGTGGCATTGTTTGCGCGTGCGTCGGTTCGGCTATCTGTCGAGTCCGTGCCTGATCGTCACGTGGCTATGGTTGCCGCTGATCGCGAGCCGTTCCTTGTCAGCGGGTCCCCATGCCGCTCATCCGCTCGACGTGATGCGGTTCGTCAGCGGCGTGCTCGCGGGCGTTGCGCAGACCGGCTTCGCGGCGGACGCGCCAGCGGGTGTGCTGGTGCTGCTCGGGATTGCCGCCGCCTCGCGAAGACACGCGCTGTATGCGCTGGGCGGCGCGACCTTGGCCAGTGCTGCGCATCTGTTGCTCGGCGCGAGCGTTGCCTCATTCGACGCCGGCCTGTCAGGATTCAACGGCGCGCTGACCGCGCTCGCGCTAGCTGGGGCGCCGCGCCGCGTAGCGCAAGGATGGGTCGTGCGCTGTCGCCAACGGCGCGGGATTGTGCGGTAGCATCCTACGCCGGTTCGCGCATCGCGCTGCCTCGCATTCAGCAACCTTCATGCCTTGGCGATCCATCGCATGACGCCGAAGTCGGTGCTGAAACACTCACTCCAGCCGACAGGAGACAGATATGTCGTTCGCCCACTCACCCGCCGGCCGCATCGCCGAGACCGGTCCGCAGTCGCAAGCGGAACAGCAAACCCGCATCGATCTGGCCGCCGCTTATCGACTCGCCGCGCTCAACGGCTGGGACGATCTGATCTACACACACATTTCCGCGATCGTGCCCGGCGAACCGGGCCACTTCCTGATCAATCCGTTCGGCCTCGCGTTCGATGAGGTATGCGCGTCGAATCTCGTGAAAATCGACATCGCGGGCAATATCGTCGGCGCCAGCGAACATCCGGTGAATGCCACCGGCTTCGCGCTGCACGCGGCCGTGCATGCCGCGCGCGACGACGCGTTCTGCGTGATGCATCTGCATAACACCGCGGGCGTGGCCGTGTCCGCGCAGCCGCAAGGATTGCTGCCGGCGTCGCAGCACGCGCTGCGCTTTTACGGCCAGCTTGCATATCACGACTACGAAGGCCTCGCGTTCACGCCGGCCGAAGGCGAGCGCCTCGTCGCGCACCTCGCCGATCACCACGCGATGCTGTTGCGCAATCACGGCACGCTGACGCTCGGACGCACGGTTGCCGAAGCTTATGTGCTGATGGCGACGCTGCTGAAAGCCTGTGAAATCCAGATCCAGGCGCAAACCTGCGGCGCGCCGCTGGTCGTGCCGAGCGACGCGGTCGCCGCGCGCACGGCGGAGCAGCTCTACGATGGCGGCGCGATCGAAGGCGCGCTCGAATGGCCCGCGCTGCTGCGCAAACTCGATCGACTCGATCGAGGTTATCGCGCCTGAACACCCGAGCCGGTCCGCTTCATTTCAGTCCCAACTCTCAACCCTATGGAGCAACGTCATGCCCACGTTTCATATCGAACTCTTCGAAGGCCGTACGCTGGAACAGAAACGCCAGTTCGTCGAAGCGATCACGAAAGCCACCTGCGAGTCGCTCGGCGTCGAGCCGAACTCGGTCGATATCATCCTGACCGACGTTAAACGCGAAAACTGGGCAACGGGTGGGCGTTTATGGTCGGAGGCCTGATCGACCCGAAAAGCGCCGGCGAGACCAGCGCTTCGATGCATAAAAAAGAGGCATCGAAAAAAAAGCTGCGCACGTGAGGTGCGCAGCTTTCGAGGCTTACAACGCGAAAAAAATCGCGTCGATGTGGCGGCAAAACAACGTGCCGCCACGTGTTCAGTAACTGTTTAGAACTTGTGGATGATACCAACGCCGACAGCGACCTGGCTGCGCGACGATGCCGGCGCGCTGTTCTGGCCGTCACCAATGCTTGCTTGTGCGTTGATGATCGTCTTGCCGTCGCCTGCCAGCGTCTTGCCGTTAGCACGCTGATAGGCTTCCAGCGCGTACAGACCGGTGCGCTTGGACAGGGTGTAGTACTGCGACAGGTTGAACTGGTTGTAGCTGGCTGTGTCCGAAATGCCGTTCGACGACGTTGCACGGGTGTAGCTATAGCCAGCGGCCAGGTCCAGCACCGAGATCGGCTTCCAGTGCAGCACTGCGCCACCCGTGTTCCAGATTTGGGTGCCGTGGAACAACGAGCCCGAACCTGCAGCGTACTGAACGTTCGAGTATGCGAACGAAACGTCCAACGCCGAGCTGAACGCGTAGCCGCCCGTCACTGCGACGCGCTGCTGCTTCGCTGCGGTCTGGAAGCCGTTGTTGATTGCCGAGACCGCCGGCTGTGCGCCGTTATTCGACATCGCGGAATTCCAGTTCGTGCTGGCCGCGGCCGTCGCGGTGGCGGGGGTGAAGATGCCCGCATTGTCGATACGCTGGATACCTGCTGCGATGCCAACCGGGCCGTTCAGGTACTGTGCTGCGACGCTCCAGACCTGTCCAGCGGCGAAGCTGCCTGCGTTGCCGCCCAGCGAGTACGAACCGCTGACCGTCAGGCCGCCAAAGCTCGGCGACGTGTAGACCAGCGAGTTGTTCGAGCGGTACAGCGTATCCAGCGAGTCGATATCACCCGGGTGCGCGCCGTAAAAACCGGTCAGCCACGTGGTCGGGCTATACGGCGACAGCAGCGTGTAGTACGAGGTGTACTGGCGGCCAGCCGTCAGCGTACCGAATTGGCCGTTCGTCATACCCACCCATGCCTGGCGGTTGAACGCCAGACCCGACACGCCTTGCGCGCCGGTTGCGCTATTAAAGCCTTGTTCCAACTGGAAAATCGCCTTCGTGCCGCCACCCAGATCTTCCGAGCCCTTCAGGCCGAAACGGCTACCAGCCCACACGCCGTTGATCATTTGGACTTTCGAAGCACCACCGGCCGAGGGCTTCGACGATCCCAATGCGCTCAACGACGTCGAGCTGTTCTGCCAGCCCAACCCAGCATCGACAATACCGTAGAGCGTCACGCTGCTTTGCGCGTGCGCGCCCAGCGCGACCAACGCCACTGCCGAAGCCACGAGAGTCTTTTTCATTTCTACTCCTCTGTTAAAAACTTTTTGAAGCAGCCCATGCAAGCGCCGCAGAGTGTGGGTAAGACGTCTTATTTGAATCAGAACACCGGATGACCGTTGATGACGCTCGGCAACCACGTCGAGAACCACGGTACGTAGGTGACAATATTGATGGCCGAGAAGATAGCGAGGTAATACGGCCACGCCACCTTAGTAGTTTCACCTATCGACACATTGCCAATTGCGCAACCAATGAACTGCACCGAGCCAATCGGCGGATGCACGAGACCCAATGCGCAGTTCAGCAGGATCATGATGCCGAACTGAACCGGACCCACGCCGTTGTGCATCGCCATCGGCAGGAACAGCGGGGTCGTGATCAGGATGTGCGCCGCCATATCGACGAAGGTCCCGAGAAACACCTGAATCACGTTGATGTACAGCAACATCAGCCACGGCAGCGAGGTCGCGCCGTCGAGCATGCGTTCGATCGCGTCCGGAATCTCCAGATAGGCCATCTGGAAGCGCAGCATGTTCGACACACCGATCAGCAGCAGCACCACACCGGTCGTCTTCGCGGCCTTGCCGAGCGCATGGCCGAGCTTTTTCAGCGTCAACGTGCGGTACACGACGATGGTCAATATCAGCGAGTAAGCCACGGCGATCGCGGCCGCCTCTGTCGCAGTGGCGATACCGCGCGCCACGCAGAACAGAATGATCGCGATGACCATCAGGCCCGGCACCGCGCCGATGAACGTACGCAGCACCGCCATCCAGCCCGGGAAACGCTGCAGTTGGGTCGAACCGTCGGGACGGCGCGGATAGCCGAACTTGACGGCCTGCCAGTATGCGGCGACCAGCACGAGGCCCATCACCCACAGTACCGGCAACAGACCGGAGAACAGCAGATCGCCGATCGACACGCCGCTCATCTGCTTGCCGTTCAGCACGCCGCTCACGCCTTGCGCCGCGAACGCGTAGATGATCATGTTGGTCGACGTCGGCATCAGCGCGCCGGCGAGCGACGAGTGCGTGGTCACGTTGACCGCGTATGCGGCGCTATAACCTTCGCGCTTCATCAGCGGGATCACGACGCCGCCCATTGCCGACGTATCCGCGGTCGGCGAACCCGACACGCCGCCAAACAGCGTGCAGGCGACCACGTTGGCCATGCCAAGGCCACCGCGGAAATGGCCGACCGTAGCCTGCGCGAAACGCAGGATGCGGTCAGCGATGCCGCCGTGGAGCATCAGCTCGCCGGAGAAGATGAAGAACGGCACCGCGAGGAACGAGAAACCGTTCATGCCCGAGATCATCGCCTGCATCGCGGTCGCGGTCGGCAGACCTTCGAACAGATAGGTCAGGACGCAGGACAGCCCCAGCGCGAATGAAACCGGAACACCTAAAAAAAGGAAAACTAGAAAACTGACGGTGAGGAGGGCAAGTTCCATGATGGCTCTACTTTTATTCCGTGACGGAGAGTTCGAGCGCTGGCTCTTCCCGCTTCCCGGCGAAGAGCTCGAGCAGATGCTCGATCGAGAACAACGCGATGCACACGCTCGCGAAGATCGGAATGCAGTAGCGCACGCCTTCCGGCACGCCGATGATCGGAATGCGGTCGCCCATCGTGGTTTCCGCCATCTCGAAGCAACCGACGAAAACGGCCACCGCGAAAGCAAACAGGCAGAGGTGCTGAATCCCTTTCGCGATCACCTGGCCCTTCTCGGGCAATTTCTTGACGAGCGAGTCGAGTCCGATGTGACCGCCCTCGCGAACCTTCAATGCGGCGCCGAACATCGCGATCAGAATCACCAGCAACAATGCGATGGGCTCCACGTAATCGGGTGCATCGCTAAACACGTAGCGCATCACCACGCTATAAATCACGAGCAGGCAAAGTGCGGCGAGGCTAACCGACGCAACGACCAGCAGCACGCGAAAAAGAAAATCATTTGGGCGTTTCAGGAAACTCATGACCCTGTCCTTGCTTACGTCCGACCTGTGCTTAAAATTCAGCCGTCCCGAAGCGACGCGATCCGCGCGCGCGAAACTGCGCGGCGGAAGGTCTCGCGAGTTTCCTCGCGGACCATTCACGCCGCTGCTGCGACAAACGTTGCTATTGCTGATTGCGTCCGGGACGCGAGACTTACTTGATTGCCTGGATCTCGTCGACGATCTGCTTCATCTGCGGGGTCTTTTCGTACTTCGTCCACACAGGCTGCATCACCTTCACGAAAGCCGCACGGTCGATCTGCGAAGCCGCGACCACCGTTGCGCCGCCCTTCGTGACGGTCTTCTGCGCGTCGGCTTCACGCGCGGTCCACAGCTTCTGGTAGTACGGCACCGAGTCGGCAGCGGCCTTCTTGATGATCTGCTGCTCTTGCGGCGACAGCGTGTCCCACACCTTCTTCGAGAACACCAGCACTTCGGGGGTCATCGAATGCTGGGTTTCCGAGTAGACCTGAGCGACTTCGAAGTGCTTGGTTTCTTCGTACGACGGGATGTTGTTTTCGGCGCCGTCGACGAGGCCGGTCTTCAGGCCCGTATAGACTTCCGAAAACGGCATCGGGGTCGGCGTGCCGCCCATTGCCTTGATTTCGTCGACCATCAGGTCGGACGGCTGCACGCGAACCTTCAGGCCCTTCATGTCAGCCGGCGACTTGATCGCCTTCTTCGCGTACATCGAGCGTGCGCCGCTCTCGTAGAACGTCAGCGCGATCATGCCCTTCGCGGTGAACGCGTCGAGGATCTTCTGGCCTTCCGGACCGTACATGACCTTGCGGAAATGGTCGACGTCGCGGAACAGGAACGGCAGCGACGGGATCATCGATTCCGGCACGATTTCGTTGAACGCAGCACCGTTGGCGCGCGTCATGTCGAGCGCACCGATACGAACCTGGTCGATCGTGTCGTTTTCCGAGCCGAGCGCGCTGTTGCCGAACACCTTCACGGAGTCCTTGCCGTCGGTCGCCTTGCTGATCTGCTCGCCCATGTACTTCACGGCCATGTTGGTCGGGAAGGTGTCGCCGTGCACATCGGCAACGCGGAACACGCGCGCTTCAGCCGACATCGTGCTGAACGCCAGCGCCGCGGCTGCGACGATCATCGAAACACGGGAAGAGGCAAACTTCTTGTTCATCGTGACATTCCTTGAAAAATAGACCATCCCAGCAACAGCGGATGTGACATGGTTTTGACGCGTCTCCGGCTTCGCGCCCGCTACCTTCTCAGGCGCGGGCGCTGGCCGTACTGGCTGTGCAATTTCCCCGGCACAGTTGCCCCAGCACTCCAGTCGACAACTCGACTACTTACTTCAATCACGGCGGCCGGCTTCGGACATGCATGCGGCATTGACCACAGCCGCACCACTCGCCTGAAACCTGCCGAATTGCGCTTGTCACACATACATAGAAAGCCGTTTGTTTGGGCTTATATGTTGTACGACGACATACGAAGTCTATAAAAGGGGTTTTAACTTGTACAGACGGTATTTACCCGCATCAAGAAAAGCTCCTGCAGCTATCGGCGAAATGGCACGCCGCCAAGCCCCACGCCGTCTGGCACTGAATGAGCGGAAACCGGCCTAGTCTGCGGAACTGTTGTATTTTTGCCGAACAAAGATGCGGGAATGGGGTCCTTACGTCAAATGTTGTATGACGAGTGACGAATAAAGGGCCACACGAATGACCCTGAGAAATGAAAACGCCGGGCGAAAAACTTCGTCCCGGCGCATGTCTTATGTAAGCAAGATTACAGTTGTCCTGCAAATTCGGGCTCAGGCAGCCCGCGCACGCCTGGCCGCAGCGCGAACACATGGCCGTCGTGCTCGCTCGCGCCGTTGGCCGGGCGAATCGACGTGACGAACAGCGTATCCAGGTCGCGGCCGCCGAATGCGCACATCGCAGGCTTGATGGCCGGCACTGGAATCTGCCGGTCGAGCTTGCCTTGCGGCGTGAAACGCAGCAGCAGACCGGCGTCGTTCGCGCAAATCCAGTAGCAGCCGTCGGCATCGACCGCCGCGCCGTCCGGACGGCCCGAATAGTGATGCAGATCGGCGAACACGCGACGGTTGCGCGGCTCGCCGGTTTCGACGTCGTAGTCGAACGCCCAGATCAGCCGGCGCAGCGGATGCGAGTCCGACAGATACATCGTCGTCCCGTCCGGCGACCAGCCGAGGCCGTTCTGCGTGATCAGCGAATCGACGACCGGTGCCGACAGCACGCCCTTCTCATCGAAGCGGTACAGCGCGCCGCCCGGGATCGCCGCCGCCATGTCCATCACCATGGTGCCGGCCCAGAAGCGCCCTTGCCTATCGCAACGGCCGTCGTTGAAACGCATGCCGCCGTGCGGGAATTCTGGCGCCGCGAGCTTGCGCAGCGACGCTGTCAGCGGCTCGCCGCCCGGCGCATTCGACGCGTCGGCGAGCGTGACCGCGAACAAGCCGGTCTCGCAGCCGGCGAGCACGGTGCCGGCGTGATCGAACGCGATGCAGGCAACCTGCTCCGGCAGCAGCCATTCGGTGCGCTTGCCGGTTTCGAGCGAGCCGCGCACGATCTTTTTCGCCGGAATGTCGACCCAGTACAACGCCTGCCCGGCCGCGCGCCAGACCGGGCTTTCACCGGTGGCTGCGGGCAACGGACCGGCCGCTTCGAAGCGTTCCACTTGCGGATTCGCACTCATTATTTAGGCTCCCGCTTCGGCTCCATCGGACCGGCGAGTACGAACGGGCCGCCCTGGTACAGCTGGGTCGGATCGTCGAAGCGCGTGTCGGGGGCGCTCGGCGGGAACAGATGTTCGAACTGCGCCGAGCTGTCTTGCGGACGGTAGCCGAGGAACGCGGCGTTGGTGTTGTCGACCCACGCGGTGCGGTTGTTCGACACGCCGTAGACGATCGCGTGGCCGACGCGATTCGTGAACAGCGAGCAGCGCACGAGCTCGATGAAGTCGCGGTAGCTCAGATACGTGACGAGCATGCGCGCGGTCTTCGGCTGCTCGAACGACGAGCCGATCCGCAGACACACGGTTTCGAGGCCAAAGCGGTCGAAGTAGTAGCGCGACAGCGATTCGCCGAAGCACTTCGACACGCCATACATGCCGTCCGGACGCAGCGGCGCGTCGGTGCCGAGCACCGACGTCACCGGATGGAAACCCACCGCGTGATTCGAGCTCGCGTAGACGATGCGCTTCACGCCGTGCTTCTGCGCCGACGAGTACACGTTGTACAGGCCGCGGATATTCGCTTCGAGGATGTCTTCGAACGGCGCTTCGACGGAAATGCCGCCGAGATGCACCACCGCGTCCACGCCTTCGAGCAGCGCGTGCACGGCCGCTCCATCGGCGAGATCGACGACGGCGGCTTCCTCGTGCGCGGCGACTTCGCCGAGCGGCGCGATATCGGATACGCGCACGATGTCGGCCCATTGCGCGAGCGCGGGACGCAGTTGCTTGCCGAGGTTGCCCGCGGCGCCGGTGAGCAGCAGACGGCGGAAGGGTTTCTTTGCCGCGGAGCGGTCAACGTTCAAATCGGTCATGTCTCTTTGCTGTTGTGATGCGATCGGGTCTTCTGAACGGAAAAGCGAGCGCCGGTTGGACCGGCGCTCGCCTGAGATTGGATGGTGCGGGTTGCCTGATCAGGTCACCGGCGCCGGGTTGAAGAGGGTCAACGCATTGTGCAGCCCGAGCTTCTCCGCGCAGGTTTCCTTGCGGCCGCTCGCGACATCGAGCATCAGGCGGAACAGTTCCCAGCCCACCTCCTCGATACTGGAGTCGCCGGTCGCGATCGTGCCGGCGTTGATGTCCATCAGATCATGCCAGCGGCGGGCGAGATCGGAACGCGTCGCCACCTTGATGACCGGCACTTCGGCGAGGCTGTACGGCGTGCCGCGGCCGGTCGTGAAGACGTGCAGCGTGATGCCCGAAGCAACCTGCAGCGTGCCGCAGATGAAGTCGCTGGCCGGCGTCGCCGCGTAGATCAGGCCCTTCTGATTGACCTTCTCACCGGGCGACAGCACGCCGGAGATCGCCGAGTTGCCCGACTTGATGATCGAGCCCATCGCCTTTTCGACGATGTTCGACAGGCCGCCCTTCTTGTTGCCGGGCGTCGTGTTCGCGCTTCGGTCCGCGCCGCCGCGCTTCAGATAATCGTCGTACCACTGCATCTCGCGGATGATCGCCGCCGCGACGTCCGCGTTGGCCGCGCGCGCGGTCAGCTGATCGACGCCGTCGCGCACTTCGGTGACTTCCGAGAACATCACGGTCGCGCCGGCGCGCACCAGCAGGTCGGTCGCGAAGCCGACGGCCGGGTTCGCGGTCAGTCCCGAGAACGCGTCGCTGCCGCCGCACTGCACGCCGACCACCAGATCCGACGCCGGACAGGTTTCGCGACGGCGGTTGTTCAGGCGCTTCAGATGCCCTTCGGCCATCCTCATGATCGACGTGATCATCGACTGGAAGCCGACGTGCGATTCGTCCTGCAGCACCACGACGTCGCCGTTCTGATCCAGCGCGACATCGCCGATGTCCGCGACGTCGTCGACCACCGCGGCCGCGGCGATCGGAATCGTGCCCGGCGGCATCAGACGCTCGGGCTGCAGCTTTTCGCAGCCGAGGCTCACCATCATCACTTCGCCGCCGAAGTTCGGGTTCAGCGCGATGTTGCGCACGGTGCGGATCGGCACCATCGCGTCGGGCGCGTCGATCGCGACGCCGCAGCCGTAGGTGTGGCCGAGGCTCACGACGTCGTCGACATTCGGATATTTCGGCAGCAGCTCGGCCTTGATGCGCGTGACCGCGTGTTGCACGACGTCGGCGACGCACTGCACGGTGGTCGTGATCGCGAGGATGTTGCGCGTGCCCACCGAGCCGTCCGAGTTACGGTAGCCCTCGAACGTGTAGCCTTCGAGCGCCGGCATGTCCGGCACTTTGGTCGTGGCGATCGGCAGGTCCTCGAGTCCCGGCGGGCTCGGCATGCGGATCACGTGCTCGTTGATCCAGCTGCCCTTCGGCAGCGGCTTCAGCGCATAACCGATCACGACGTTATAGCGGATGACCTCGTCGCCTTCGGCGAGATCGGCCAGCGCGACTTTGTGGCCCTGCGGCACACGCTCGCGCAGCCTGAGCCCATCGGCAAATACCGCGCCCTCGCCCAAACCGCCGTCGTTGACGACGATCGCGACATTGTCATTGGGATGAACGCGGATGTAGAGCGGGGTTTGTTCCATTGATAAATCCTTGAGGCGCGTAGGCCTGCTTCGCCAGAAATCATACGTCATCCTACAACGCCGGCGTTTGCCCGGGTGTTCCGTATTTACCCTATAGACAGCATTATGCCGTGAAAACCCCGTTGAGTTACGGGATTCATTGTTGTACGATGACGTATAAGAAATCTGATTTCAAAGATTTTCTACTAGTACGACGTCCGTCGTACTAGTTGGATCCTACTAACGACCCCATCCGACGCCTGGATATTTAGATCATGACGACACCGCAGGAACTCAAGCAGATCGTTTCGGAAGGCCTCCTGTCCTTCCCCGTCACCGACTTCGACGCTAAAGGCGATTTCCGCGCCAACACTTACGCTGAGCGCCTCGAATGGCTCGCTCCGTACGGCGCTTCGGCGCTGTTCGTCGCCGGCGGCACGGGCGAATTCTTCTCGCTGACGCAAGACGACTACACGCAAGTCGTCAAGACCGCGGTCGAAGTCTGCAAGGGCAAGGTACCGATCCTCGCCGGCGCAGGCGGCCCGACCCGCGTGGCGATCGCCTACGCGAAGGAAGCGCAGCGCCTCGGCGCGCACGGCATCCTGCTGATGCCGCACTACCTGACCGAAGCGAGCCAGGACGGTATCGCCGCGCACGCCGAAGAGGTCTGCAAGGCCGTTCCGGGCATGGGCGTGATCATTTACAACCGCGCGAACTCGAAGCTCAACGCCGACATGCTCGAGCGTCTGGCCGACCGTTGCCCGAACCTGATCGGCTTCAAGGACGGCGTGGGCGAGATCGAAAACATGGTGACGATCCGCCGCCGCCTCGGCGACCGCTTCTCGTACCTCGGCGGCCTGCCGACCGCGGAAGTCTATGCTGCTGCGTACAAGGCGCTGGGCGTGCCGGTGTACTCGTCGGCGGTGTTCAACTTCATCCCGAAGACGGCGATGGAGTTCTACCGCGCGATCGCCGCCGACGACCACGCAACGACCGGCAAGCTGATCGACGAATTCTTCCTGCCTTACCTGAAGATCCGCAACCGCCGCGCAGGCTACGCGGTCAGCATCGTCAAGGCTGGCGCGAAGCTGGTCGGCCACGACGCAGGTCCGGTGCGCGCACCGCTGACCGATCTGACTCCGGAAGAACTCGAACAGCTCGACTCGCTGATCAAGAAGCTCGGACCGCAGTAAGGAACCGGCGTCGGGGCTTCGAGCGAAGAAGCTCGCGAGCCTCATCGACGAGGGCTGCATAGACGGCCCCGTTGCGAACGCCCGGCACGGCAACGTTGCCGGGCGTTCGTGCATTTGCGCGATAGGCAGGCGGTCTGCGGACCGCCCGGCGTAGAGACCACACCTCGCCCAACAATACAGGAGATGACCCATGGACTTGAGCCGCACGGCCAGTTCCACCGACGCCGCCTCTAGCGCGGCACGCACCAAGGTCCGCTACGGGATCCTGGCGCTGATCTTCGTGATCACCACCCTCAACTATGCCGACCGCGCGACGCTGTCCGTCACCGGTTCCGCGATGCGCACCGCGTTCAGCCTCGACGCGATCCGCATGGGCTATATCTTTTCCGCATTCAGCTGGGCCTACGTGCTGTCGCAACTGCCGGCCGGCTGGCTGCTCGACCGTTTCGGCGCGCGCCGCGTGTACGCGGCGAGCATCTTCTTGTGGTCGCTGTTCACGCTGCTGCAAAGCTCGGTCGGCCTGCTCGGCAGCGCCGGCGCGGCGATCACCGCGCTGTTCGCGCTGCGCTTCGTGATGGGCGCGGCCGAGTCGCCGGCGTTTCCGGCGAACGCAAAGGTGGTCGCGAGCTGGTTCCCGACCAACGAGCGCGGCACCGCGTCGGCGATCTTCAACGCCGCGCAATACTTCGCCGCGGTCGTGTTCACGCCGCTGATGGCGTGGCTCACGCATGCGTTCGGCTGGGAGACGGTCTACGTCGTGATGGGCGTGGTCGGGCTGCTGCTCGCGCTGACGTGGCTGAAGGTCATGAAGAATCCCGCCGATCACCCGGGCGTGTCGCGCGCCGAGCTCGAGTACATCGAGCAAGGCGGCGGCCTCGTCAGCGGTGCGCGCAAGACGGGTCCGGACGACGTGTCGAAGAGCGGCGGCTGGACGCTCGTGCGTCAGTTGCTCGGCAACCGCATGCTGCTCGGCGTCTATCTCGCGCAGTACTGCATCAACGTGCTGACCTACTTCTTCCTGACGTGGTTTCCGATCTACCTCGTGCAGGCGCGTGGGATGACGATTCTGAAGGCGGGTCTCGTGGCCTCGCTGCCGGCGATCTGCGGCTTTCTCGGCGGCGTGCTCGGCGGCGTGTTGTCGGACGGGTTGATCCGCCGCGGCTGGTCGCTGACCGTCGCGCGCAAGGTGCCGATCGTCGGCGGCATGCTGCTGTCGACCTGCATCATCGGCTGCAACTACGTGTCGACCGACTGGATCGTCGTCGCGCTGATGTCGCTCGCGTTCTTCGGCAAGGGCATCGGCGCGCTCGGCTGGGCGGTCGTCGCCGATACGGCGCCGAAGGAAGCGCTCGGTCTGTCCGGCGCGATCTTCAACATGTTCGGCAACATCGCCGGCATCGTGACACCGATCGTGATCGGTTATCTGGTCGCGCGTTCGGGCTCGTTCAATGGCGCGCTGGTGTTCGTCGGCGCGAACGCCCTGATGACGGTGATCAGCTATCTGGTGATCGTCAAGGACATCCGGCGAGTCGAGTTGCGCTCAGCGTGAGCCCGCTATAGGCTCAGTTTTCGTTACGGTTATCGTACTTCCGGCCGGCGGACGCCCGGCGCCTTGCGCGAGCCGTGCGCACCGAGGCGCCAAAGTTCAGGCATCCGCCGATACATGTGACAATCGCGCCGAATTCGATCCGGCGCTTATATAATCAGTCGTCAGACGACGATATAATAAAATGCAGGATTCCCAGCGATCTTCCAAACAAGGAGCGTTTTCGATGGCTACACCACTAGCATCCGCGGCACCGCCACGACGCGCTCGCAATCTTGCCGAGTTCGTCGTCAATTACGTCACCGAGCAGATCGCGGCCAACGTGCTGAAGCCGGGCGACAAACTCCCGACCGAATCGCAGCTGATGAACACGCTCAGCGTGAGCCGCACGGTGATCCGCGAGGCGATCTCCCGCCTGCAGGCAGGCAAAATCATCGAGACGCGGCACGGTATCGGCAGCTTCGTGCTCGAGCCGCAGCGCGAAAAGCTCGGCATCGACATGGTGCCCGCCACCACGCTGCGCGACGTGCTGTCCATTCTGGAGCTGCGCATCAGCCTCGAAACCGAATGCGCCGGTCTTGCCGCGCAACGCGCGAAACCGGACGACCTCGCGCACATGCGTACCGCGCTCGACGCGATCGAAGCCACGCGTCACAACGGGCTCGACAGCGTGGAGGCCGATCTGCAATTCCACATCTCGGTCGCGCGTGCAACCGGCAACCGCTATTTCGTCGACATCCTGTCGCAGATGGGCAGCGCGCTGATTCCGCGCAACCGGCTCGACTCGGCCGGCATTGCGCGCGCCGATCCTGATGCGTATCTGTCGCTCGTGAACCTGGAGCATGAAAGCATCCTCGAAGCGATCAGCCGGCACGACGCCGAAGGCGCGCGGGCGGCGATGCGCATGCATCTGTCGAATAGCCGCGAGCGGCTGCGTCGCGCGAATGAAGCGAACGACGCGAGCAGCTGATTTGCGCGAAGAAGCACGCGGGCGAAAAAAATGGCCGGGGAATTCCCGGCCATTTTTTTTTGTGATTGCAACCGCCCTTTCCTTCGATGCGCGCCCATGCCCATATCGGCACGACGCGCGCATCCGTTCAGGACGGCGTCACGCGATCAACCGCGCGTGAGTTCGCCATCGCGACGACGCCACAGTTCCAGCGGATTGCCGTCGGCCAGCGTTTGCGGCAGCAGCTCGGCCGGGAAGTCCTGGTAGCAGACCGGGCGCAGGAAGCGGTCGATCGACGTGGTGCCGACCGAGGTCGCGCGGCTGTCCGAGGTTGCCGGGAACGGGCCGCCGTGGACCATCGCGTGACACACTTCGACGCCGGTCGGGAAGCCGTTGACCAGAATGCGGCCGGCCTTGCGCTCGAGAATCGGCACCAGCTTCTTCGCAGCCGCCACGTCGGCGTTGTCCATCTGCAGCGTCGCGGTCAGTTGGCCCGCGAAGTGCTCGGCGACCTTCAGCATTTCCTGCTCGTCCTTGCAGCGGATGATCGTCGACACCGGGCCGAACACTTCGTCTTCCAGCGCCGGGTTCGCGAGGAACGTCTGCGCGTCGGTCACGAACAGCGCCGCGCAGGCCTGGGTCGGGCCGGTCGCGGGGACGCCGCGTGCCACGACTTCGACGCCCTTCGTTGCGGCCAGCTTGCCTTCGCCGTCTTCATACGCGGCGTGGATGCCCGAAGTCAGCATGGTCTGCGCCGGCTTGGCAGCGAGCGCTTCCGATGCCGTCGCGACGAAGCCCTTCAGCGCGTCGCTGTCGATCGCGATCGCGAGGCCGGGGTTCGTGCAGAACTGGCCTGCGCCGAGCACGAGCGAGTCGACGAAACCGCGCGCGATGCTGTCGCCGCGTGCGGTCAGAGCGTTCGGCAGCAGGAACACCGGGTTGATGCTGCTCATTTCGGCGTAGACGGGGATCGGCTCCGGACGTGCCGCCGCGACGCGCATCAGCGACGTGCCGCCCGCGCGCGAACCGGTGAAACCGACCGCCTTGATGGCCGGGTGCGCAACCAGCGCCTCGCCGACCGAGTTCCCCGCGCCGACGATCATCGAAAACACGCCTTCGGGCAGATCCATTTCCTGCGCGACGCGCTGGATCACACGACCCACCAGCTCCGAGGTGCCGAGGTGCGCGCGGTGCGCCTTCACGACGACCGGGCAGCCGGCAGCGAGCGCCGCAGCGGTGTCGCCACCCGCGACCGAAAACGCGAGCGGGAAGTTGCTCGCGCCGAACACGGCGACCGGGCCGAGCGCGATCTTCTGCATGCGCAGATCCGAGCGCGGTAGCGGCTTGCGTTCCGGCAGCGGCGAATCGAGCGTCGCGTTGAGCCACTGGCCCGCACGCACGGTTTGCGCGAACAGCTTCAGCTGACCGGTGGTGCGGCCGCGCTCGCCTTCCAGACGCGCTTTCGGCAGGCCCGATTCAGCCATCGCGCGTTCGATCAGTTCGTCGCCGAGCGCGGTGATGCCGTCCGCGATACGATCCAGAAACTCGGCGCGCACTGCGAGCGGCAGCTGGCGGTACGCGTCGAACGCCTGTTGCGCGAGCACGCAGGCCTGCTCGACGTTCTCGACGGTGCCGCTGCCGAACACCGGCTCGGCAATCTCGGAACCCGTGGCAGGATTGAACGCGCGCAGCGGTTTTTCTTCGCCGCGCACTGCTTTGCGACCGATCAGCATTTCACCGGTAATAGGCATTTTTTGGCTTTCCTTGAATGAAGGCTTCAGATATAGGTCATCCTACAACATTCCGGGGGCTCCATGCAACCCGAAACGCTTGTCGGACGGGGTCATTCGGGTATACACGACCGTTACAACGGAGGGGCTCGGTGCTAATCTGCCGTTAGTCATACGACGACTTATAACCTCGCGTTCTGCGCGGTTTTACTGCGGTCGTCGAAGCGCTATTCCCGATCCATCGTCGTTCGAGGAGACCCCGCATGCCCGCCGTCACGCCTTACGAATCCTTGCCGAACCGCTTCCGGCGCGCGGTGCGCGAGGGAAAAACCCAGATCGGCTGTTGGGCATCGCTTGCCAGTCCGATCGCCACTGAACTGCTTGGCACGGTCGGCTTCGACTGGATGCTGCTGGACGCCGAACACGCGCCCAACGACGTGCTCACGCTGATCCCCCAACTGATGGCGCTCAAGGACAGCGGCAGTGCGCCGGTCGTCCGACCACCGGCTAACGACAGCGTCGTGATCAAACGATTCCTCGACAGCGGCTTCTCGAACTTCCTCGTGCCGTTCGTCGACAGCGCCGAGGACGCCGCCCGTGCGGTCGCCGCAACGCGCTATCCGCCGCAGGGCATCCGCGGCGTGTCGGTCGGCCATCGCGGCAACCGCTATGGCACCGTGTCCGACTACTTCGCGCTCGCCAACGACAACATCTGCGTGATCCCGCAGATCGAAAGCCGCAAGGCGGTCGAGGCGATCGACAGCATCCTCGCGGTGGACGGCATCGACGCGGTTTTCATCGGTCCGTCCGACCTCGCGGCATCGTATGGCCACCTCGGCAACGCGAGCCATCCGGACGTGCAGCAGGCGATCGCGCATGTGTTCGAGCGCGCGCAGGCGGCCGGCAAGTCGAGCGGCATTCTCGCGCCGGTGCAGGCCGACGCGGAACGTTATCTGTCGATGGGCGCGCGCGTCGTCGCCGTCTGCGCGGATCTGGGGCTGCTCAAGGGCGCCGCTCAGGCGGCGCAGAAACACTTCATGCAGAAACCGGCGGGCGAAGCTTGAACGCGGCCGCCACGACATCTTCGGAGCATTCCATGAAAAAAGCAGGCTTTATCGGACTCGGCATCATGGGCAAGCCCATGGCCGCCAACCTTCTGAAAAACGGCGTACCGCTCGCCGCGTTCACGCGTAGCGGCGTGCCCGCCGAACTAACGCAGGCCGGCGCCGTCGCATGCGACAACCCCGCCGCGGTCGCCGCCAACGCGGACGTGATCTTCATCATGGTGCCGGACACGCCGGACGTCGAGCGCGTGCTGTTCGGCGAAAACGGCCTCGCGAGCGCGCTGCGCGCCGGCCATACCGTCGTCGACATGAGCTCGATCTCGCCGATGGCGACCCGCGACTTCGCGGCGCGCGTGCGCGAAACCGGCGCCGACTACCTCGACGCACCGGTGTCGGGCGGCGAAGTCGGCGCGAAGGCCGGCTCGCTGACCATCATGGTCGGCGGCGAACAGGCCACGTTCGACAGCGTGAAGCCCATGTTCGACATGATGGGCAAGAACGTCACGCTGATCGGCGCGGTCGGCGCCGGTCAGGTGTGCAAGGTCGCCAATCAGGTGATCGTCGCGGCGACCATCGAGGCGGTCGGCGAAGCGCTGCTGCTCGCGTCGAAGGCGGGTGTCGATCCGGCGCGCGTGCGTGAGGCGCTGATGGGCGGCTTCGCGTCGTCGCGCATTCTCGAAGTGCACGGCGAGCGTATGACCAAGCGCACGTTCGATCCGGGCTTCCGCATCGAACTGCACCAGAAGGATCTGAACCTCGCGCTGTCGACCGCGCAGGCGCTCGGCGTGTCGCTGCCGAACACCGCCACCTGCCAGGCGCTGTTCAACGCGTGCGTCGCGCACGGCGGCAAGGCGTGGGACCACTCGGCGATGGTGCGCGCGCTCGAAGTGCTCGCGAATCACGAGATTGGGCAGAAGACTGCGTGATTTGAGGTAGGTTCGAACATAGTTGCGATCGGGTTGTCCGTCGGTGTTCATGTGACCGATGGGCGGCTCGATTGCACTCTGCATTTCTGGGCGTCGTGCGTAGTTCGCGCATGCTGCCCTTTCCCTCTTCCGGCCGTAGAGTTCTTTCGCCGCCTAACGCGACACGTTCGTATCGTGCTTAGCGATGGCGACTCCCCGCCCCGTGTCTCCTCGGATTGCCGTCTGCTCCCGTGCGTTAAGCCGCGTGGCTAGTGCATGACTACGAGCGATATGCAGTCAATGACTCGCAGCCATCGGATTAATGGGACACAAGAATCATCCATCGCCCATTTCCTGTGCCTTTGGTCGACAGCTATCTTGGCGGCCTCAATCACAGAGGGATACCGAATGTCGGGCGAACAAGATGGAGACGGCGTGCGTGTCGTGGTGAGTGCGCCGCAACTAGCGGCGGTGCTGCCCCGTCAATCGATCAGCCACAGCGAAATGATTTCCAACCGGTTATGGGGCGGATTGCAACTTGTCGGCGGTTTGCTGGAAATGGTCGGGGCCGGCGCGCTGTGTGTGATGCCTGAACCGACCATGGCGAGCAAGACTGGATGCGTTGTGTTCGGCGTACATGGCTCGGACACGGCGGCCGCTGGCTTGCGTCAGATCTGGACGGCGCGAGATACGGCGACGCTGACCCAACAGGGCACGACGAAACTCGCGCAAGCGATGAAGGCCAGCCCCGATATGGCGAACAATATCGGTCTGTGGCTCGATATGGTCGTACCGTTTGGCTTTGCTAGTTCCATCAAGGCTATACGGGCTTCGCGTATCGCGATGGGCCGGATCAGTCTGGACATGCACGAAGCGAAGGCAGGGAGCGGGATTGGCGGACACACGCTCTTGAAGCATGTCGGACGGACCGAAGCGCAGTTGCGAGAAAGACTCAAACTCGAGCCGCGTCGAGAGAAGGTTTCGTCGTTCACGAACCTCGAGCGGGCCGAATCAGCCATCTCAGAAGTCATGCGTGCCAATGCGACCATCATTCGGGAATGGGCGCAGTCTTCGGGCAGAGGCGGCCCTCTCGCTTTGACGCGGCGCGTGGCGGGTAACGTCGGCTATGGCATAACGAGGGAGACAGGGAAACTGACGCCCATGAATGAGGTTGTAGTCGTTCTGAAATATCAAACCTACAACGGAATGCCATACTATATTGTTACTGCTTACATTAAATAGAGAGAATTTATGCTGTCAACTCGCTACCCCAAAATGTATCAGCTGTTTGGCGCATACCTGAATGAGGATTTCGATATATGGGGAGATACGATTCCCGAAATCATCGCTTGCTACAAGAGAGACTGCCCACGCGAGAGCCACCTCGAAATGGTTCACGAAATCAATTCATTCATGAGCGAGCACCGGGAGGATCTGGATTCGGCGTTCAGAAACGACTATGGCCAAGATTTTTCTCCGGAGTTATGGGGCTACACGACTGCCTCATTTCTTGACGAATTAAAAAGGCTTCTCAGCGAGTAATTTGTCGCGATGCTCGCACCACCGCTCTGCATCCGGTCAACCGCCTCAGATCCCTCAAATGACGAACGAAGAGTCATATCCTCAGTTCCACGCCCTGTTTGGTGGATATCTGAACCAGGGTAGCGATCTGTTAGGCGACAAAAATCTTACGAAGACTATGGATTTAATTTTTATCGGAAATTGTGGGGATACATAACCGCATTGTTCTTTGACGAATTAAAACGTCTGCTGGGCGATTAATCTGTTTGCGCCTGTAACGCTCGGGGCGCAAGACTGCAATCTCGCAATCGGCCGCAAACCTGACGAAAGAAACGGCACCTACTCTTGCGCGCCGCTTCTTTCGCCGGATCGGCCCACACGAGCCGACCGTACTTTCGCCTTACTTCGCCGTCACCGCATCCGGCGCGACCCACATCGGCTCCGGCCTCTTCTCCGAACTCCTGGCCAACAGACACACCACGACCGCGGCAATCAGATCAAACACTGCCAGCACGACGAACAGCGGGCTATACCCGATCTGCGTGACGAGCACACCGAACAGCGCAGTGAACGCGGCAGCGCCCAGATACCCTGCCATGCCGCCCATGCCCGTCGCGGTCGCGACTTCGTGCTTGCCGAACATGTCCGACGTGATCGCGTACAGCGCGCCCGACAGCGTCTGGTGCGCGAAGCCACCGACGCACAGCAGCGCCACCGCCATGTACGGGCTCTCGACGAGACCGACGCAAGCCGGCCCGATCATGAACAACGCACCGACCACGAACACCATCTTGCGCGACGTGAACAGCGACACTTTCGCGTACTTGTGAAACAGCGGGCTCAGATAACCGCCGAGCACGCAGCCGATATCAGCCGCAAGGAACGGCATCCACGCGAACATCGCGACTTCCTTCAGGTTCATGTGACGCTCGGTCATCATGTACAGCGGAATCCACGCATTGAACGTTTGCCAGGCGACGAGCCGATATTGAACCAGCCGATCGCAACCGACCGCTCCTTCGCCGGGAACCACTCGCTCGTCGCCTTCACGCCAGCCGGAATAGCCGCCGATTCGGCGAGTCCGAGGAGACCGCGGAACCCGCGAGGCTGCGCCAGCCCGTCGCCCATGCCGCCGCCGCGCAAGCCACCGACCATGCAAGCGCAAAGACCGCGAAGCCGATCTTGGTGCCGATCGTGTCGAGCACGAAACCGGCGACCGGCTGCATGAACACATAGCAGAGCTGCCACGCCACGACCACGTGCGCGTACTGCTCGGTCGTGATGTTGAGCTCCTTCATCATCGTCGGTGCCGCGACCGACAACGTGTTGCGCGCCAGGTAATTGATGATCAGGCCGACCGCGACCAGCGCGACCATCCACCAGCGAATACCCTTGATCTTCGTTACGCGATCTCCTCGTGATGCATTGCCCGTCGAACTGCCCGGGACTTATTCCTTGCGCGAGTAGTCGATGCCGACGAAGCTGCCGCCCTGAAAGCGCTGGCCCAGTTCATCGAGCGGATTCGGGCGCGACAGGATGTCTTGAGCGTAGTCCTCGGCGTTCTGCTTCGGCTCGTAGCCCAGACGCGCGGCGCCGACGCTGTTGTCCCACCAGCTGCGCGTATTGGCCGACACGCCCCAGATGGTCAGGAAGCCGACCTCTTCCGCTTCGATGCAGCGATCGAGGAAATGCATCAGGTCCTGATGGCCGAACCAGGTGCTCAGGTGACGCTGCTCGGTCGGACGCTCGAGGCAACTGCCGATGCGCACGCACACGCTTTCGATGCCGTGCTTGTCCCAGTACATGCGCGCGAGCGCTTCGCCCCACACCTTCGACAGACCGTAAAAGCCATCCGGGCGCAGTTCGCAGTCGAGGCTCAGATGCTCGGTGACCGGATACATGCCGATCGCGTGGTTCGAGCTCGCGAACACGATGCGCTTCACGCCGTTGCGGCGCGCGCCTTCGTAGACTTCGACGAGGCCGCGCAGGTTGTTCTCGATGATCTCGGGCAGCGGACGCTCGACGCTCGTGCCGGCGAAATGGATCAGCACGTCCACGCCGTTCAGCAGACGGTCGACAACCGCCGGATCGCGCAGGTCGCCGTTCATCACGTCTTCGCCGTCGACGAGCGGCGTCAGCACTTTCGAGCCAGCGGCCGAGCGCAACGGCACGCCGCGCGCGACGAATTCAGCACGTACCACGGAGCCGAGTTGGCCGCCGGCGCCACTCAGGGCAATCTTCTTCATAGGGGTTCCTTTAACTGCGCCGCGCGCGAGGTCTACAGAGAACAGACAGAGGGATCGAGCGGCCCGCGGATCGCGCTGTGCGCGTCGCATAACACACCCAGGTTGTACGATAACGTACTATCGATGATGAACCGGCGGATTTCAGCTCCGCATTTACCCTTAAATTGCATATGAGGCGTTTGGTAGCCTCTTAAAAAACAAAGACATACGGATATCGCCTTCATGCGACATCGTATGACCATGAGGGGTTTTTTGTTCGAGAAGTGAATCGCCTGACGCCCGCGGTCGCCCGGCATTCGGCGCGGGCGGCCTCTGTACGCCGCCCGCGCAGTCAGCAAATCACCTGATTACGCGTTTCTGATCGCTCAAGCGCCGATGAATTCGAGCAGGTCGGCATTGACCTTGTCGGCCTCCACGGTGCACATGCCGTGCTGGCCGCCCGCATAGACCTTCAGCGTCGCGTTCCTGACGATCTCCGCGGTGCGTCGGCCGGCTGCGTCGATCGGCACGATCTGGTCGTCGTCGCCGTGCAGCACCAGGGTCGGTACGTCGATCTTCTTCAGATCTTCGGTGTAGTCGACCTCGGAGAACTGCTTGATGCAGTCGTATAGCCCCTTGATCGAGCCGGCCATGCCCTGGCGCCAGAACGAATCGATCACGCCCTGTGACACCTTCGCGCCCTCGCGGTTATAGCCATAGAACGGCACGGCCAGATCTTTGAAGAACTGCGAGCGATCGTCGAGGACGCCCTTGCGGATGCCGTCGAACACGTCGATCGGCAGGCCGAGCGGATTATCGGCGGTCTTCAGCATCAGCGGCGGCACCGCGCCGATCAGCACGGCCTTCGCGACACGCCCCGTGCCGTGTCGGCCGATGTAATGCGCGACTTCGCCGCCGCCAGTCGAATGGCCGACCAGCGTCGCGTCCTGCAAGTCGAGATGTTCGATCAGTGCGGCAAGGTCGTCGGCGTAGGTGTCCATCTCGTTGCCGTCCCACGGCTGCTCCGAGCGTCCGTGGCCGCGCCGGTCATGCGCGATCACGCGAAAGCCCTTGCTGCCGAGAAACAGCATCTGCGCATCCCACGCATCGGCGGTCAGCGGCCAGCCGTGCGAAAACACGACCGGGCGACCCTTGCCCCAGTCCTTATAGAAAATCGAAGTACCGTCTTTCGTCCTGATCGTGCTCATCTGCTAACTCCTTGTCGTTGAAGTTTGCCGTCGCCGGCAGGTGGATGAAGCGGAAGCTGCTCACGAAGCATGCGCGCGACGCATGACAGAACGCCGTGCGAATACGGCAATGAATCACGGAACTACGGAAACGGCCGAATCGTAGAGATAAAAAAATCGGCTGACTAGCGCGCGAACCGACGAAGTCGGCTTGGATGTATCGATTGTCGGCTGACGACGGGCACCGCTCGCGACCTTGCCGCGCAAGGCTGCGCGACAAGCATTGCTGCAGCGCGGTCGATTGACGCAGCACATGCAACGACGCACACGCGGCCCTGCCTCGGCCGCTAAAGGAAACTTGAGACTCATCAACGGCTTGCCTCATCGACTCGTGCATTTCGCAGAAAACAAGGCGGTTTTTTGACGCACACCGCATTGCAACACATTTTGTTTCGATCCCCTACTCTTGCGCCATCTGCCAAGCGCAGTGCGCACCGACATCGGTCGACGCGCGTAATTCAGCTCACGCGGCAATCACGCACAACAGGATCATGAACTCGGCACTATCGGCATTCGATCTCGCGCGCATTCAATTCGCGTTCACGGTTTCTTTTCACATCGTTTTCCCCGCGCTCAGCATCGGTCTCGCCAGCTTCATTGCCGTTCTCGAATGGCGTTGGCTGAGAACCGGCAAGGCCTACTACAAAGATCTTTGTCTGTTCTGGTCGAAGATCTTCGCAGTGGCCTTCGGCATGGGCGTCGTCTCCGGTGTCGTGATGGCCTATCAGTTCGGCACCAACTGGTCCGGCTTCTCGAGTTTCGCCGGGCCCATCACCGGTCCGTTGCTGATGTACGAGGTGATGACCGCATTCTTTCTCGAAGCGGGCTTCCTCGGCATCATGCTGTTCGGCTGGCAGCGCGTGAGTCCGCGCGCGCACTTCGGCGCGACGCTGATGGTCGCGATCGGCACGCTGATCTCGACCTTCTGGATCCTCGCGTCCAATAGCTGGATGCAGACGCCGCAGGGTTTCGAGGTCGTCGACGGCCATGTCGTGCCGCTCGACTGGTTCAAGATCATCTTCAATCCGTCGTTCCCGTATCGGCTCGCGCATATGGCGCTGGCGGCGTTCATCGTCGCGGGGCTGGTGGTCGCGGCGGTCGGCGCGTGGCATCTGCTGCGCGGCCGACGCGATCCCGCCGTCAAGAAGATGTTCTCGATGGCGCTGTGGCTGCTGCTGATTCTGACGCCGATCCAGGCATTCATCGGCGATCAGCACGGCCTGAACACGCGCGAATATCAGCCGGCGAAGATCGCGGCGATCGAAGGCATCTGGGACACCGAAAAAGGCGGCACCGCGCTGAATCTGTTCGGCATCCCCGACATGAAGGCCGAAACCACGCACTACGCGGTGTCGATCCCGCACCTGGGCAGCCTGATCCTCACGCATAGCTGGGACGGCGAAATCCGCGGGCTGAAGGAATTCCCGCCAGAGGACCGGCCGGATTCGGCCGTGGTGTTCTGGAGCTTCCGCATCATGGCCGGCCTCGGCGTGCTGATGATCGCAATGTCGATCGCGGCCTGGGTGCTGCATCGCCGTGGACGTCTGTTCGAAGCGAAGTGGTTCCAGCGGCTGTGCGTCGCAATGGGCCCGAGCGGCTTCATCACGCTGCTGGCCGGCTGGGTCACCACCGAAGCGGGCCGTCAGCCGTGGGTCGTCTATGGCGTGATGCGCACGTCGCAGGCCGTGTCGCCGCTGACCACGCAGCAGGTCGGTCTGTCGCTGATGACCTTCGTGGTCGTCTACTTCCTCGTGTTCGGCACCGGCATCTACTACATGCTGAAGCTGATGCGCTCGGGTCCCGCGCTGCCTGGCGGCAAGCCGCACGACACACCGCAGCCGACGCCCGCGCAGACCGCGCGCCGCCCGCTGTCCGCCGCCGATCAGATAATCGACGTCGTCTAACCCACGCTACGAGAGAAAGAATATGGACGTAACCGTCGTTTGGGCCGCGATCATCGCGTTGGGCCTTTTCATGTACGTCGTGCTGGACGGCTTCGACCTCGGCATCGGCATCGTCTTTCCGTTCTTCCCCGACGAGAAAGAGCGCGACCTGATGATGAACACGGTCGCGCCAGTGTGGGACGGCAACGAAACCTGGCTCGTGCTCGGCGGCGCCGCGCTGTTCGCGGTGTTTCCGGTGGTCTACTCGACCGTGCTGTCGGCGCTCTATCTGCCGCTCGTGTTCATGCTCGTATGCCTGATCTTTCGCGGCGTGTCGTTCGAGATCCGCGCGAAGTCGCGTCGCACGAGGCACCTGTGGGACCTCGCGTTCATCGGCGGCTCGGCGGGCGCGACGTTTTTCCAGGGCATCGTGCTCGGCGCTTTCCTGCAAGGCATTCCGGTCGTCGATGGCGCGTATGCCGGCGACGCGTTCGGCTGGCTCACGCCGTTCAGCCTGCTGACGGGCCTCGGGCTCGTCGCGACTTACGCGCTGCTCGGCTGCTGCTGGCTGGTCGCGAAGACCGAAGGCGACCTGCAGCGCCGACTGCATCGCGTGGTCTGGCCGCTGACGCTGGTGCTGCTCGGCTTCATCGCGCTCGTGAGCCTGTGGACGCCGCTGATGGATGCGGGCATCGCGCAACGCTGGTTCCATGACGGGATCTTCTATCGTCTGCTGCCGGTGCCGTTCCTCGTCGCGATCTGCGCGTTCTTCATGCATCGCGCGGTGCGCGCGCGCCACCACAACACGCCGTTCGTGCTCGCGCTGGCGCTCGTGCTTCTCGGCTATCTCGGGCTGCTGGTGAGCCTGTGGCCGTACGCGATTCCGTCGAGCATCACGCTATGGGAAGCCGCCGCGCCACGCACGAGCCAGACGTTCACGCTGGCCGGCGCGGCTGTGATCCTGCCGATCATCGTCGCCTATACGACGATGGGTTATGGGTCTTTCGAGGCAAGGTGCGTCATGACGACCAACATCACTATCACTGAAAAGCGGGGTGTCCGCGCGTCGGCTCCCGCTGCCAATGCCAATGCGGCAGCGCCCGGCCGCAAGCTGCCGGGCTGGCTCTGGTTCATCGCGCTCTGGTGCTTCGGCGTGGCCGCGGCGATGTCGCTCGGTTTCGCCTTCAAGCTTCTGATGAAAGCGACGCTGTTCGCGGTCGGATAGCGGCGCGCGAACCCGCGCCGATCCGGCGGGCATAACCTGCCGGATCGCGCGCCAGCGCTTCAAAAAAGCTGCGCACGGCTCGTCTACGTAGCAAGCCGGAACCTATGCGCGGGAGACCTGCCTTAACATCACGAAGCGCATCGAACGATGCCGGCAGCCGGCCACGCGCGTCGCAGCCCAGCCGAGCGGCGCGCGGCACGGCAAGGGAGCGGGACCCTGGCGAGTTGGAACGTGCCGGGGTCCGTGGGATCGACCAAGAAGCGCGGAAAACCGGCCATGATGTGTGTCATGAGTACCGCAGTTAATTGCGCTGCAAGTGCGCAGCCCGCCAGGGCGGAATGTGCATCGGCGGCAGCCCTCAACGGACTGGCTCGACTCGCGGAGACATCATGAAGTTTCTTGTAGCCGACGACCATGAACTGATCCGGCAAGGCGTCAAAGGCATGCTGCTCGGCTTCGATCCCGACGCCCAGTTCGACGAAGCCGACAGCTGGGAAACCCTTGCGACCGCCGCGCGCCCCGACGCCAATCACGATCTGGCGATCGTCGATCTGCATATGCCGGGCATGAGCGGCGCGACGTCGCTCGAATCGCTGCTGAAGGCGAATCCGGCGCTGCCGGTGGTGGTGCTGTCCGCGGAGGAATCGCCCGACGAGATGCGCGCGGTGCTCGCGGCCGGCGCGCTCGGTTTCGTGCCGAAGCGCCAGCCCGCCAGCGTGATGCTGAAGGCCATCGAACTGGTGCTTTCCGGCGGCGCTTATGTGCCGATGGAAGCGCTGAGTCTGCTCGGCACGCGCGAAACCCAGGCGGCCGGCTGCGCGGGGGCCGAAGCGGATGCATCGGCAGGCGTGCCGCCTCCGAGCGTCGCCGCGCAGACCGAACCGCTCAGGCCGGCGCCGTCGCTGAAGCCGCACCAGCAGCATCTGCTGGAGAACCTGTCACCGCGTCAGCAGGACATCATGCGGCTCGTGCATCGCGGCTGGACCAACAAGATGATCGCGCGCGATCTCGGCGTCGCCGAGGGGACCGTGAAGGTGCATCTGTCGGTAATTTTTCGCGCGCTCGGCGTGCATAACCGCTCGACGGCGATCGCGGTAATCAATGGATGGCTGGAGGCGGGGAAAACGCTATAGCGCTGCGCCGCAGCGTCAACCATCTCTGCTTCCCGTTGCTAAGGCTGCGTTTCGCTTTGCGCCCCGGAGCCCGCTTCGGTTTGCGGCGAGCCGCCCCCTGCCGGCGACTGCGCTGAACCAACCTCTCCCGACGCGTCTCCCAACACGACTGCGCCCGCCGGCCGCCCCTTGTCGAGTTCGGCCTGTTGCCACAGCATTTCCAGCGTGCGCCGCAGCCGCGCCGGCGTGACCGGCTTGTGCAGCACTGGAATCCCCTGCAACGCGAGCGCCGCCAGCTCCGCCGACGCCATATCGCCGGTGATCAGCAGCGTAACCACATTGCCGTGCCCCTCGCGCGCGAGCGCGCCGCGCATCGCGCTGAGCGCCTGCGCGCCGGTGCGGTGATTGGCGAGCTGGTAGTCGCACAGCACCGCGTCGGGCACGAAGCCGTCCGCGAGCGCGGCGAGCGCACCGGCTTCGTCGCGCGCGCCGCGCACCTCGCAGCCCCAGCGCTCGAGCAGGCTCGCGAGGCCCTCTAGTATCGACGGCTCGTCGTCGATGCACAGCACACGCCGCCCCAGCGAAGCCGGGCCGCCCGCGACCGGATCGTTCAGACTCGCGACGATGCCGCTCGCGTCGCCCGCCTGCACCGCGAAGCGGAACACCGAGCCGCGCCCGGGCGCCGAGCGCAGCTGCAACTCGCCGCCGAGCAGGCCGACGAGCCGCCTGACGGTCGGCAGGCCAAGCCCGTGCCCCTGACGCGCGTCGCGCTGCGGATTCTCGACCTGGTAAAACTCCTCGAAAATACGCCCGTGCTCCTCCGGCGCGATGCCGACGCCCGAATCGCGCACCTCGATATAGCCGCCCTTTTGTCGCCCCGCGCGCCGGAAGCCGAGCCAGATCGCGCCTTGCTCGGTATAACGCACCGCGTTCGACAGCAGATTGCTCAACACCCGTTCGAGCAGCACAGGATCGTCGTAGACGACCATCGAAGTCGGCGCTATGCGCAGCGCGAGCCCCTTCGCCGCGGCCTGCGGACGATATTGGCTGCCGACCCGCTCGAACAGCTCGGAGAGCCGGAAGTGCAACCGGATCACCTGGGTCACGCCGCTTTCGAGCCGGGCGAGATCGAGCACCTGGTTGAACAGCTGATTGAGCGCCTCGACGTTATAGACGATGTGCCCGGCCGTCTTCGCGTGCTGCGCGGGCGTCGCCGCAGGGTCGTTCAGCGACGCCGCGAGCAGGCCGATCGCATGCAGCGGCTGGCGCAGATCGTGGCTTGCGGCCGCGAAAAAGCGCGTCTTCGCGAGGCTCGCTTCTTCGGCGACGCGCTTTTGCGCGGCCAGCGATTCCGCGAGGTACTGCTGATCGACACGCGCCTGCACGACCTGGCGAAACAGCTTGCGATAGCTCATCGCGTAGACGTTGATCGCGCAGAAGAAGAACGCGAGCACGATCGCAAGAATCGTGCGATCGAACGTATGCGAACCGAAATGCAGCACGATCGATGGCAGCAGCAGAAACGGAATCGACGTCGAAAAATTGAGGAGATCGAACCCATTCGACATGAACACGCCGGCCGCGAGCGTCACCAGCAGCACGGTATGCAATAGCGGCAGATCGGTTTGCGGACTCTGGAACGCGAACCACACCGCGAAGCCCGGCCCGCTGTACAGGAGCACGCCACGCAGCGCGTGCAAATAAATCCAGTCGCGCGGCGACACCAACTGCGGATAGCGACGATTGCAGATCCACAGCGCGAGGCCCGCGCAATTGGCGAGCGCATAAAAAACGAAACACGCGATAAACAACGGCGGCGCCGGCACATGCGGCCAGTAGATGGCCACCAGCACCGCGATCGAAAACCAGTGCGAAAAGAACGCGATCGGGTCCTGCGCGTAGAGCACGCGCACGAGGTC
Organism: Paraburkholderia sp. EG304; assembly: GCF_046543485.1. NCBI lineage: Bacteria > Pseudomonadati > Pseudomonadota > Betaproteobacteria > Burkholderiales > Burkholderiaceae > Paraburkholderia > Paraburkholderia sp. EG304. Next base: position 137,097 of record NZ_JBKGUA010000013.1, read on the forward strand.
TTCGTCGATGGCACGCTGGATCGGGTCGGCCCGCATCGGGCGGTCTCCTCTGTCGGCGTTAGCGCGATAGCGCCTGATCCGATCCCGCGCAGCTTGATCGCGGGGGCATGGCAACTTCGTTGAGACGAAGCACTGGCCAGGCGGCGGTGCTCCGGGAAACCCGCGGGTCGGAACCGGGCGACCAGACGCGCCGCCCGAGCGGTTCATTCTACGGCGAATGCGCACGCTTCTGACGAATCGTCAGCATTCCGTCAGAAGGTTTACCCGGCGGTTTACCCATCGGCTAACACTTCTTCCATATAGGCGAAGGCCTTGCCGCGAACCATACTGCATTCACGTTTCAGCGCGGCATTACAGGCAACTTCCCTCGCTTCGCGGCCCACGCGCCGCGGCTCACCGCGCTCCCTGTCAACCGTGACGGAGGTTTCCATGGGCGCAGTCCCGAGCTACGAGTTCGCCCGCCAACTCGACGACGCGATCCTGCCCGACCTGTGGCGCAGACGCACCCGCCTCTCCGCGGACGAAATGGTGTCGATGGTCGAACTGGTCAAGCGCGCGTTGCGGACCTATCACCCGCTCGAATTGCAGGCGCTCGGCGAGGACAAGGAAGAACTGGTCGCGCAGTTCATCTACGCGAAGGTGTTGCGCCTCGCGCCCGGCCACACCGAAACGAACGCCTGCGCCGACAGCGCGCCGTCCAACAGCTACGCGGTGTGCGCGTATTTCCGCCGCTATCTGATCGACTGCCTGCGCAGCGCGTGCCATCAGCGCAACGTGTCGATGGAGACCGAGGGCGTCGCGCAGGAAATCGATCTGCACGCGCACGCGCTCGAAGACCCGGTGGAAAGCGTGCTGCTGCAATACGGCCTCGACGAACAAAGCGTGCGGCGCGCGGCGCGCGAGTTCATCGAAGGGCTCGACGAACCCGAGCGGATCGTGCTGGCCGGCAGTCTCGGCTGGTGCTCGGAAAGCAAAGGCGGGCTTTCGGCGGTCGCGGCGCAGCATCGGGTGCCCTCTTATCACTATCGCGCCGTCAAACTCGGCGTCACGATGAAAAAGACGGCCGGCGCCGCGGAATTTTCCAACACCAAGATCGGCCGCTGGCTCACCGACGCGCTCGGCATCGAGATCGACGTCGACAATCGCGCGGCGATTCTGGTTGCGCTGAATCTGCTCGCGGCGGAATCGAGCGATAGCGAATGCAATGAAGTGGCCGCGTAACAATTCGGAGAACCAACAGGCCACATAAGAAGCGAAGTAAGAGCGCATGCCCGTACGGGCGGGTACACCCGGCAACGGCCGGCGGGCATGCCGCTCTGAACGTCGCACGCTACGACTTCGGCGCGCCCCTCCATGGCGCGCTTTTTTTGCATCCGCTTTTTTTGCAGCGATATTCCGCCTACGATAAAAAAGCTGCCGCAGCACGCCGTCTTTGTTCCGAAGCCGCGCTTCCTTTCCCGCATCCGATTCCAGACGAGGTGGTCCTGATGAACCGCTTATCGAGCGCGCCGACGGCGCTGCAACGGCATTACGAGGTGGTGGTGATTGGCTCGGGCTACGGCGGCGCGATCGCCGCGAGCCGCATGGCGCGCGCGGGCCGTCGCGTGTGCGTGCTCGAGCGCGGCCGCGAATTCATGGCCGGCGAGTATCCGCGCACGCCCGTGCAGGGCGTCGAGAATATCCAGTACAACACCGCCGAGGCGCAGATCGGTTCACCGCTCGCGCTGCTCGAAGTGCACGTGAACGAGGACGTCAACGCGGTGGTGGGCTGCGGGCTCGGCGGCACCTCGCTGATCAATGCGAACGTCGCGCTCGAGGCCGATCCGCGCCTGTGGGACGACCCGCGCTGGCCGGCCGCGCTGCGCGCCGACAAAGCCGGACGCGACGACGGCTATGCGCTCGCCCGGACAATGCTGTCGCCGTCGCCGGTGCCGGACGACTTTCCGCCGCTGCCGAAGCTGCAGGCGCTCGAAAAATCGGCGCAGGCGCTCGGCATGGCCGACCGCTTCAGCCGTCCGCCGATCACGGTCACCTTCAGGAGCGGCCCGAACGCGGCGGGCGTCGAGCAGCAGCGCTGCGTCGGTTGCGGCGATTGCAACTCCGGTTGCAACTACGACGCGAAGAACTCGACTCACATGAACTATCTGCCCGACGCGGTCGCCCACGGCGCGCAGATTTTCACCGGCACGGCCGTGCATTCGGTGCTGCGCGATCCCGACACGCAGCAATGGAAGGTCAACTTCCAGCTCGTGAAGCTCGGCCGCGAAAGCTACGACGCGCCCGATCTGTTCGTGCTGGCCGATATCGTCATCGTCGCGGCGGGCACGATCGGCTCGACCGCGCTGCTGCTGCGCTCGCGCGACGCAGGCCTGAGCACGTCGGACATGCTCGGCCAGCACTTCACCGGCAACGGCGACGTGCTCGCCTTCGCGTACAACACGAAGGACCCGATCAACGGCGTCGGCTGGGGCGAGCACAAGCCCGGGCAGATTCCGCCTGTCGGGCCGACCATCACCGGCCTGATCGACAATCGCGCCGCCGAGAAAAACGTCAGGGATGGCTTTGTGATCGAGGAAGGCTCGCTGGCCGGCGCGGTCGGCGAAGCGCTCGTCGGCATGCTCGGCGCGGTCGCGCCGCTCGAAGGCGTGGATGCGGCGGGCGCCCCGTCGCTGCTCGAGCGCGCGGCCTACGACGCGCGCGCGATCGAGAGCCTGATCCGCGGCCCGTACCACGGTGCGCTCAATCACACGCAAAGCTACCTCGTGATGGCGCACGACGACGAAAGCGGCCGCATCAAGCTCGGTGATAAAGGCCGTGCGCGCATCGAATGGAAAAAGGCGGGTCGCCAGCCGATCTTCCAGACCGTCGAGGACGTGCTGATCGACGCGACCAGGCCCCTCGGCGGCAAATATCTGCGCAACCCGATTTCGACGAAGATCGCCGGCCGGCACACCGTGACCGTGCATCCGCTCGGCGGCTGCGGCATGGGCGAGGACGCCGCGCATGGCGTGGTCGATCATCTGGGCCGCGTGTTCAGCGGCACGGACGGCGCCGCGGTGCATGACGGCCTCTACGTGATGGACGGCGCGGTGATGCCGATGTCGCTCGGCGTCAATCCGCTTCTGACCATCTCCGCGCTCGCCGAACGCAATTGCGCGCTGCTGGCCAAAGCGCACGACTGGTCGATCGATTACGCGTCGAAGGGCACCGCCGCCGCGCCGCCCGCCCAGAAGATCGGCCTGCGCTTCACCGAGACGATGGTCGGCACCTACACGCCCAAGGTGGCGGGCGAAGCCGCCAAAAGCCCGATCGAATTCACGCTGACGGTCGAGTCCGACGATCTCGCCGACATGCTGAGCAACCCGAATCACCTCGCGCGCACCGCCGGCACGCTGAGCTGCCCCGCCCTCTCCGCGCAACCGCTGACGATCAGCGACGGCACGTTCAACCTGTTCGTCGTCGACGAGTCCGACGTCGACGAGCGCAACATGAACTACCGGATGACGCTCGACGCGGCCGAAGGCAACACCTGGTATCTGACCGGCAAGAAGATCATCACGCGCACGTCGCCGATCAACCTGTGGGAGCAGACCAACACGCTGTATGCGGAGATACGCGCGTCGGATAGGGACGATGCGCCCGCCGTCGGCACCGCCACGCTGATCATCACGCCGGAAAACTTCCTGAAGCAGCAGCGCACGCTCGAAGTCACGCACGCGCCCGACCTGAAGACGCGCCTCGAATGGACGCTGAAGTTCGGCAAATTCTTCGCGGGCGTGCTGTTCACCGAATACGGTGGCGTGGCCGCGCCGCTGCAGTTCTACGATCCCTACACGCCGCCGCGCGCCAAGCGCACGCTGCGCGCGCCGGCGCCGCAGGTCACCTACTTCGATACACCGGACCGTACGCGGCTCAAGCTCACACGCTACTTCGATCCTGCCGCGGACAAAGAGTCGAAGCCGATCCTGCTGATCCACGGCTCGGGCGTCTCGAGCCGCATCTTCTCGACCGATCTGATCTCGACCAACCTCGTCGAATATCTGTACGCGTCGGGCTACGACGTATGGCTCGTCGATCTGCGCGTCAGCATCGAACTGCCGAGCGTGCTCGTGCCGGCCAACGTCGACATGGTCGCGCGCGAGGATATTCCCGCCGCGGTCGCGAAGATTCGCGAGGTGACCGGCGCGCCGAACATCCAGGTACTCGGCCACTGCCTGGGCGGACTCGCGCTCAGCATGTCGCTGCTATATGGACTCGAAGGCGTGCGCTCGGCGGTGATCTCGCAGGTGTCCGTACATCCGGTGCCGGGCACGCTGCAACGGATCAAGGCCGGCTTGCATATTCCCGACCTGATGCAGCATCTGCGCATCCGCGACCTCACTGCCTATACGCAGGAAGACTCGTGGCCCGCGAACCTGTTCGACGAAGCGCTGCGTCTCTATCCGGTCGATCACGACGAGGGCTGCGGCAATCCGATCTGTCATCGCGCGACGTTCCTGTATGGCCTGCTCTATGAGCACGACAAGCTTAACGAGACGCTGCATGCGAACCTGCAGGAACTGTTCGGCATTCACGACATGGCCGTCTTCCAGCATCTGGCCACGATGGTGCGCGCGGGCCATGTCGTCGATGCGCGCGGCGACGACGTCTATCTGAGCGGCGCAAACGGCATGAAAGGACTCGAGGGGATGCGTCTGCCGATCGGCTTCATTCACGGCGAGAAGAACGAAACGTATCTGCCGGTCAGCACCGCGCACACTTACGACCTGCTGCGCGGGCGCTTCCCCGAGCAGCCGTACGAGCGGCATCTGATTCCGGGCTATGGGCATATCGACTGCATCTTCGGCAAGAACGCGGCGGTCGATGTCTATCCGCTGATCGTCAGCTATCTGAACGCGCACTGACGGCGCGGCATCGCCGATGCGCCACGCGTGATCCGCGCGTGGCGGGTGCTCGTCGCTATCAGAACAGCTTGCCCGGATTCAGAATGCCGTGCGGATCGAGCGCATGCTTGATCGCGACCATCGCGGCGAGCTCGGCTGGCGAGCGTGAAATCGGCAGGAACTCGCGCTTGAGCGAACCGATGCCATGCTCGGCCGACACCGACCCGCGCAACGGCCCCAGCATCTCGTAGACGAACGCATAGACCGCGTGATGATCGACGCCGGGGATCGAATGGCCATCGACGGTCAGATGCAGATTCGAGTCGCCGATATGCCCGAAGAAATACGCTTGGTTGCCGGGCCAGCGCTGATCGAGCGCCGCGCGGCAACCGTCGACGAACGTGCCGATCTCGCCGATCGGCAGACTCACGTCGAAGTTGATCGGATCGAGCTTGAGCGGAAACTCCGCGGTGCACTCGCGGATCGCCCATAGCGCGCGCGCATCGGCAACCGATTGCGCGATCACCGCGTCGCGCAGCGCGCCCGCCTGTAGCGCGTCGGTTAGCGCTTGCGCAAAACGTTCGCCAGCGTCGTCGGCATCGAAACCCGCGTGCTCGATCAATGCATAGAGCGGATGTGCGGCGTCGAACGGCGAGCGCGCGCCGGTCAGCTTCACGCCGAAATCATAGAAGTCCGGCCACATGATCTCGAACGCGCCGATGTCGTTGCCGAAGCGCGTCGCGAGACGGCGCAGCAGGCTCACCGCGGCATCGTAGTCGTTCAACGCGACGCGCGCCGTATGACGCGCCGCGCGTCGCGGATGCAGCCGCAACACCGCGCGGGTGATCACGCCGAGCGTGCCCTCCGAACCGATGAACCAGTGCTTCAGGTCATAGCCGGTGTTGTTCTTGACCATCTTGCCGAGCGAACTGAGCACGTCGCCATTCGCGAGCACCACTTCGAGACCGAGCACCTGATCGCGCGCGGTGCCGGACTGGATCACGCGATTGCCGCCCGCGTTGGTCGCCAGATTGCCGCCGATCTGGCATGAGCCGCGCGCGCCGAGATCGAGCGCGAGTTCGAAGCCCGCTTGCTCGGCGGCTTCCTGTGCGGCCTGCAACGTGGTGCCGGCACGCACGGTCAAGGTAGCCGACGCCGCGTCGAGTTCTTCGACGCCGCTCAAACGTTCCAGCGACAACGCGACATCGTTGGCGCGCGCGATCGCGCCGCCCGCGAGTCCAGTCATGCCGCCTTGTGGCACCACCGGCTGATGCGCGGCGTGGCAGATCGCAAGTGCGCGCGATACCTCGTCGGTCGTGCGCGGCAGCAGCAGCGCCGCCGGACGCGTCGGCTCGTGGCGCGTCCAGTCGGTCATCGCGTGTTCGCCGATCTGTTCGCCGACGCGCACCGCGTCGGCGCCGAGCGCGGCGCGCAACGCTTCGAGTGTCGACGCGAGCGGCGCGGTCGCGCTTGCGATCGGGGTCTTCTTCTCTTCGGTGATGCTCTGCTCTGTCATGCAGGATTTCCTTACTGTGCCGTAGCGGCGAGTTTCTTGCGATAGCCCATCGAATCGTTGATGCGGCCGAGGATATAGTCGCCCGCGGCGACCGGCTGATATTTGCTTTGTGCGTCGCTCGCGCCGAGCTCACGGGGATCGACGAGCGCGCCATAGGTCGGATCGTAGAACGTCGCGATCGAATAGCGCTCGCGCCCCGATGCATTGATCACGCGATGCAGCGTCGAGCGAAAGCGATCGTTGGTCCAGCGTGCGAGCAGATCGCCGACGTTCACGACGAAGCTGCCTTCGACGGGCGGCGCCTCGACCCACGTATCGTTGGCGATTTCGCGCACCTGCAGGCCGCCGACCTGATCCTGCCACAGCAAGGTGATGCAGCCGTAGTCGGTATGCGGCGCGACGCCGAACTGATCTTCATCCGATTGCGGCGGCTGTGGCGGGTAGTAGACCATTTGCGTGCGCTGCATGCGCTTCGTGTAGCGCGGCACGAAGAAATTTTCTTCGATGCCGAGACTCACCGCGACCGCGCGCAGCAGATCGGCGCCGCACGCGCCGACCGCCTCGTAATAGTCATACAGCACCGGCCGCAACCCGGGCATGAAATCCGGCCAGTTGTTCGGCCCGCGTAATGCCTGCCCCGCCAGCACGTCGGGATCGTCTTCCGGCAGTTCGAGGCCGATGCTGAAGAACTCCTTGTAGTCGGGGCGCTTGGCCTGGTACATCGTCGCGTCGCCGAGCGCATTGAAACCGCGATGCCGATGATTGACCGCCGCGCGTCGTTTCGTGTCGACCGGAAACTCGAAGAAGGTGCGCGCGGCTTGCGCGGCGGCATCGATCGTCGCTTGCGGCACACCATGGTTGACGATGTAGAAAAAACCGATCGTCGTACACGCTTCATGAATTTCCTTCGCGACGCGTCGCAGCGCCTGCTGATCGCCCGCGCGCACGCCGGCGACATCGATGATCGGAATGCGGGTCGCGGGCATCGCGCTGCTCCTTCGAGGGATCGGTATTGCAGTGGTATATACCGCCAAAAGCAGTGCTGCAAGTTGCTTCGCGCGCCTCAATATCAGGGCTTTTCTCTACTCGCGCGAGCATTTATTTTTCGCCGGAAACGCAGTATATACTGCCCAGCAGGGCCCGCACCTGGCGTCGGCGCGGCGGGTCCACAACGAAGACTTCGACACGCCGGCCACCCAACACCAATTCGCCCCCGGAGAACCCCATGCGTATCCTTGCAGGCTGGAAATGTGGTCTGGTCGTGCTGGCGCTGTGCGCGGCAAGCGTCGCAGCGCACGCCGAAGACCAGCTCGCCAAAGTGAAGAAAGCCGGCGAACTGGTGGTCGGCACCGAAATGCAGTTCGCGCCGTTCGACTTCCTCGAGAACGGTCAGCAGGCCGGCTTCAACAAAGACCTGTTCGCGGAGATCGGCAAGGAAATCGGCGTCAAGGTGCGCTTCATCGATCTGCCGTGGCCGAGCGTGCTGCCCGGTCTCGAAGCGGGCAAGTTCGATATGGTCGGCGGCCCGTTGACGGTCACGAAGGCGCGCATGGAACGCTACACGTACACGCTGCCCGTCGCCGATGCGACCGACGCGCTGCTCAAGCGCGCGAACGATGCGTCGATCAAGCAATCGGCGGATAGCGCGGGCAAAACGATCGGCGCGGGCAAGGGCTCCGCGCAGCTCGATCAGCTGAAGAGCTACGCGGCCACGCTGCCGAAGCCGCCGGAAATCCGCGAGTACGTCGACAACAATCAGGCTTACGCGGACCTCGCGGCAGGCCGCATCGCCGCGGTCGCGAACTCGATGACCAACATCGCGTATGTCGCCAAGCAGCGCCCCGAGATGTTCGCGGTCGTGCAGCCACCGTTCGGCGCGAAGGTGTACTTCGCATACGCATTGCGTAAGGACGCCGACAGCAAGCCGCTCGCCGACGCGTTCAATGCCGCGCTCGTGAAGATGCAGAAGGACGGCCGCCTCGCCGCGTTGCAGAAGAAGTGGTTCGGTGTCGCGATGGAGATGCCTTCCACGATGCCCACGCCGAACTACTGAGCGTCCTTAGCGTGGGCGCCACGCATCGCCCTTCCAGTTCCACCGGCCGCGATCCATGTTCAACACGACCGTCTTCGTTCAGGGCCTGCCGCTGCTGCTGCACGCGGCGCTCGCTACCGTCGGCATTTCGCTGACGGGGCTCGTGATCGGCTTCTTCGTCGGCATCGGCGTATGCACCGCGCGGCTGTCGCAGCATCGCGCCGCGCGGCTCGCGGGCGGCGCCTATGTGTTCTTCTTTCGCGGCGTGCCGATGCTCGTGCAGTTGCTGCTCGTGTACTACCTATTGCCGTTCGCCGGCATCAACGTGTCGCCGATCGTCGCTGCGATCAGCGCGGTGTCGTTGTGCTCGGCCTCGTATATTGCCGAGATTCTGCGCGGCGGCTTTCTGAGCATTCCGCCCGGACATCTCGAAGCCGCGCGCATGCTAGGGCTCTCCCGGCTCGATACGCTACGGCGCATTCTGGTGCCGCAAGCATTCCGTTTGACGCTGCCGTCGCTCGTCAACGAAATGGTGCTGCTGATCAAGGCTTCTTCGCTGATCTCGGTGGTCGGCGTCGCCGAGTTGACGCGCACCGCGCAGAACATCGCCGCGAGCACTTACCGGCCGCTCGAAGCGTATGTCGCGGCCGGGCTCATCTACTTCGTGATCTGCGGTTCACTCGCGCTCGTCGCGCATGCGGCCGAGCACCGTTTGCAGCACACCTGAATCGACTCACGTTTAAGCCAACCTCGCCATGCAAACGTTCGATCCGACCGTCATCACGCACAACCTGCAGCCGATCGCCGCCGGCCTCGCGACGACGCTCGGCAGCTGGGCCGCGGGCGTCGCGATCGGTCTCGTGATCGGCTTCCTGATCGCGGTGCTGCAACTGTTCTGCGGACGCTGGCTGCGCGCCGCGCTGCGCGTCTATATCGAACTGCTGCGCGGCACGCCGTTTCTGGTGCAGCTGTTTCTGCTGTACTACGGCGGCCCGTCGATCGGCCTCACGCTCGAACCGATGACGGCCGGCATCGTCGGCCTGGGTCTTTACGGCAGTGCGTATTTCGCCGAGGCGTTCCGTTCCGGCTTCCAGTCGGTGCCCAAAGGCCATCTCGAAGCGGCGTCGTGTCTCGGCCTCACGCGCTGGCAGGCGATCGTACGCATCCAGGCGCCGCAAATGCTGGTGCTGATCGTGCCCGCGCTGACCAATCTGATCATCGTGCTGAGCAAGGAAACGGCCGTGCTGTCGATCGTCACCGTCCCCGAACTGACGTTCGTGCTGACCGGCATCGGCTCGGCCACTTTCGCTTTCGTCGAAACGCTGCTGGTGCTGTGCGTGTGCTATCTCGCGCTGGTCGAGCTGATCTCGCGCGCGGGCATGTGGGCCGAAGCCCGCCTCGCACGCTTCATGGCATGATTCCGGGACCCCTATGAACGCCATCGCCGACATGCACTCCCCCGCGCAATCTTCCGCGCAATCTTCCGCGCCGTCCGCCAGCGCAACGGCGAACGCATCGAATGCCGCGCCGCTGATCGAAGTGCGCGATCTGCGCAAACGCTTCGGCGATGTCGAGGTGCTGCGCGGCATCGATCTCGAGATCGCGCGCTCGGAAGTGGTCTGCATCATCGGGCCGTCGGGCTCGGGCAAGAGCACGCTGCTGCGCTGCCTCGCCGCGCTCGAAACCTACGATCACGGCGACGTGCGCATCGAAGGCGAACTGCTCGGCTATACCGAGCGCAACGGCAAACGCGTGCGCGCGTCGCATGGCGAGATCAACCGCGTGCGCCGCAACGTCGGCATGGTGTTCCAGCAGTTCAACCTGTGGCCGCACATGAGCGCGCTCGGCAACGTGATGGAAGCGCTGCTGCGCGTGCGGCACCTGTCGAACGACGAAGCGCGCCGCCGCGCGAACGCGATGCTCGAGACGGTCGGCCTCGCGCACAAGGGCGATGCGTATCCGGCGAAGCTGTCGGGCGGTCAGCAGCAGCGCGTCGCGATTGCGCGCGCGCTCGCGATGGAGCCGCACATCATGCTGTTCGACGAACCGACTTCGGCGCTCGATCCGGAGCTCGTCGGCGAAGTGCTGCAGGTGATGAAGCAGCTCGCGCGCGACGGCATGACGATGGCGGTGGTCACGCACGAAATGGGCTTCGCCGCACAGGTCGCCGACAAGGTCATGTTCATCGACGAGGGCCGCATTGCCGTGCAGGGCAAGCCGCGCGACGTGTTTCACGGTGCCGCGCAGCCGCGTCTGCGGCAGTTTCTGCAAAACTATTTCGACCGCAATGCGTTCTGGACGCGCGGCCCCGACGACAGCCAGCCGCTATGAGCACCACCGCTCGCAACAAACCTCACGGCAAATTCTCAGCCAGCGCGGCCCGCGCCGCGGCCAGAACCGCGCGCGGCAGTGAGGAGGCGCCCGCTGCGCGCTACGAGCAGGTCAAGCAGCACATCCGCCAGATCATCGTCTCGGGCGAACGCCAGGCGGGCGATCGTCTGCCTTCTGAACTCGATCTCGTCGGGACGCTCGGCGTATCGCGGATGACGGTCAACCGCGCGTTGCGCGAGCTCGCCGACGCGGGGCTCGTCACGCGCGTATCGGGCGTCGGTACTTTCGTCGCGCCGAACAAGCCGCAATCCACGCTATTGATGATCGCCCATATCGGCGACGAGATCCGCTCGCGCGGCCACGCATATCGTTGCGACATGGTGCTATTGCAGCGCGAGACCGCGTCGGTCACGGTGTCGAACGCATTGGGACTGGCGCCGGGCGCTTCGGTGTTTCATGTGATCTGCGTGCATCGCGAGAACGGCCTGCCGGTGCAGCTCGAAGATCGCTATGTGAATCCGGCCGTCGCACCGGATTTTCTGCAGCACGATTTTTCGGCGCTGAAGCCGTCCGAGTATCTGCTGACGGCCGTGCCGATGCACGATCTCGAACACGTGGTGGACGCCGCGCTGCCGACGCCCGCCGAAGCCGAGCTGCTCGAAATTCACGCGGAGGAACCGTGCCTGACGCTGACGCGCCGCACGTGGACGAGCGGCGTCGCGGTGACGTTCGCGCGTTTCGTGCACCCGGGTTCGCGCTACCGGCTCGGCTGCCGCTTTTCGCCGAATACGTCGCAGCGCCAGGGATGAAGCGCGCTTCGGAAACCGGGCTACACGGTCCCCGCCAGATGAAACCGCGACGCCGGATGCCATAGCCGCACCGATGTCGCGACGTTTTCGCCGACCCACGTGCGCCGCCACAGCAGCAGACACGGCTCGCCGATATCCATCATCAGATGACGCCGCACATAGGCGTCTGGCTTCTGCGCATAGATGCGGAACTCGGCGCGCTGCACCGGCGCGAGCCGCACCATGTAGTGATTCGGCGTTTCGACCGAGAAGTCCTGCTGCAGATACTCGGGGAACACCTTCGGATTGACGTAACGGTCCTCGTACTGGATCGGCTCGCCCTCCTCGCTGTGCACGATGCACGAATGAAACGCGGGACCGCTCGCGAGACCGAGCGCTTCGAGCGCATCGGCGTCGTCGCTCGGTTCGAGCGTGAGCACGCGCGCCGAATGACGATGACCGCGTGCGGCGATTTCATCGGCGATATTGCGGATCTCCAGCACCGTCGATTCATACCGCTGCGGCGCGACGAAGGTGCCCGAGCCTTGCACGCGCGTGAGCACGCGCTCGGCGGTCAGCTCGCGCAGCGCGCGCGACACCGTCATGCGCGCGACGCCGAACTCCTTGACCAGCTCCGTTTCGGAAGGAATCAGTCCGCCCGGCTTCCATGCGCCCTCGCTGATGCGCTTGAGCACGTAGCGTTTGATCTGCTCGTAGGCGGGCATCGCCTTGACCGGCGTGTCGCGGTTGCGATCGGCGGCGTCCTGGTTCTGCTCGGTCTGTGCGGCGGGCGCGATGCGCGCCTGTGTAGTTGTTTTCACTCCAAACCTCGTCGGTGGTTCGCCGGTGTTACATCAGGTACACCGTGGCCGGTTCTCCGGCGGCCGGGAGCCATCTTACCCGCTTCGACGGCGGCGAGACCACCCGGACGCGCTACCAGATGAACGGCACTAAACGGTAACGCACGCGTTGCAGGTACGCCGTATAGCCGTCGAGCTGCTCGGTGAGCAGCCGCTCCTCGCGCACCGCGCGCCAGCCCATGCCGTACGCCATCACGGGCAGCGCCACGAGCCCCCACCAGGAGCCGAGCATCAGCGGCGTGCCGATGAAGAACACCAGCGCGGCCGCGTACATCGGATGACGGACGTACGCGTAGGGTCCGGTATCGGCGACCTTGTGCCCGCGGCTCGCCTGAACCTTGACCACCGGCGCGGCGTAGCTGTTCGCGCGAAACACGAAGCGGCACATGAAGATGCACAGGAACACGCATAGCGCGCCGAAGCCCATCAGCCACAAAGGCAGCGGCGCGGACCAGCGAAACCGCATCGCGTCGAAGCCCATCAGGATCAGCCAGCCGCACCACGCGGCTCCGATCGCGACCATGAACACGCGATCCCAGCGGCTCTGCTGCGCCTGCACGAGCGGCGCGAGCCGCTCCGCGAGCAGCGCGGGATCATGGCGCGCGAGCCACGAGCCGAGCCACAGGCTCAACACCGCGAGCTCCAGCAGATACCACCACGCGGCCGGCCACGCGAGCGTGCCGGCCGCGCCGAACAGCAGCACGCCCATGAACGCCAGCCAGGCCAGCGATTGCAGGATCATACGTGCGACCATCGCGGCTCCTTCATCGGCTCGGCTTATGCGGCCGCATCACGCGTGCGCACGCGCTCGAACACGGCGGCGATATCGATGTCCTCCAGGTTCAAGCCGAAGCGCTCGCGCAGGCAGTCGGCGAGTTCGGCGGCACTCGCGAGGCGCCGTTCGCTAACGATCTGCCCTTGCGCGTCACGCTCGTTCAACTGATCGTTGAATAGCGCGAGGCGCAGTTCGGGTAGCACGCGGCACGCCAGCAGGTTATTCACGAACTTCGAATCGGGCGACGTCGACGTGTACCAGTTCGAGAGTTCATAGTCGACCCACTCGACCGCGCGCAGATCGACGTGATAGACGCGCGACCAGGTCTCGTCAGGCGCCAGCACCTCGAGATACACGGTGTCGTGCCCCGCGTCGGCGAGACGGAACGTGCCGAGCGGAATTGGTTGCGCAAGGCCGGCGGTCAGGCGCAGCGGCGCGGTCAACGTCACGCCGCCGAAGCCGACGTCGGCGATCCATTCGTCGCCGTCGATCTCGACACGCAGCACCATGTGCGTGCGCGGCGAGATCGTGCCGGGCTCGCGGCCCCATACGACGCGCGCAAGCATCGGCGTGACCTTGAAGCCGAGTTGCATCAGCACGTTCGCGAGCAGAATGTTCTGCTCGAAGCAGTAGCCACCGCGCTTTTGGGTCACGAGCTTGCGTTCGATCGCTTCGAGCTCGAGCCTGACCGGCTGGCGTGTCAGCGGGTTCAGGTTCTCGAACGGAATCGCGGCGGGATGGAGCCGGTGAATCGCCCGCAGCACGTCGAGCGTGGCGGCGCGCGGGCCCTGATAGCCGATGCGGGCGAAGTAGTTTTCCAGATTGACGGCGTGGGACATCGGCGGAATTCCAGTTGAGTTGCGGGTTCGACGCGATCATAGCGGCTTTCGGCGCTGAATCGACCGCGCCGGGCGAAGCGAAACGCGCCTACATTCCCTTCAACGCCGACGTCGCGATCGACGGCACCGTAATGCCGTGGCTCGACGCGAACTGCACGGCCGAGCTCAGCGTCGACATCAGCGACTGCAACTGCCCCGGCGCCGACTGCGCGATATACGAAGCGCTTTGCGCGGTCTGCGGATTGAGGCCCGATTGCAGCAGCGACGACGGACTCATCTGACCCAGGCTGCCAAGCCCCGACTGCAAGCTCGCATACTGGCTCACTCCCTTGCCGAGCGACGACAGCCCCTGGGTGAACGCTTCCTTGTTGACCGGCGTCGCCGAGGCTCCGCCACTTGCATGATTTGCAAACGCATCGGTGAGCTTCTGCGACAGCGACTGCTGCGTGCTGCCGACCTGCGTCAACTGGCTGACCGACGGCGTGCCGCCGGTGAGGAGCCCCGCCGCCTGCTGCGCCTGGCCGGCCGCACTCGTCATGCCCATCGCCGACGCGAGGCTCGATTGCCCGCTCAGCACCTGCTGGTTCGCGCCCACATAGCTCTGCAGCAGCTGCGACACACCGCCCGACGCCGCCCCGGCACCCGCCGAGCTGTCACCGCCCCCGCCGATACCGAACTGCTTCAGATTCAACTGCGCGTGCGGGGCGCCGCCCAGCAACAGACCGCCACTCGCCAGCAACGAAACCAGAAGAATGCGCTTGCTCATTTCGACTCCTTACATTGACTTTCAGGGTTACTTCGAGCGCTTCGACAACTTGCCCTTTGTCGCGTTCGGTATGGCTACGTCAATTCGGTTTCGTTACGTTTTCGTTAACACCGGATGACGCGCCAGCGAGATTGATGCGAATCGTTCTCATTTGTTTGACTCTCGCAAGTCGCCTGCGTACGATCAGGCCATTACCTGCTTCGGCATCGGACGAAACAACACCAATAAGGATCTCGATGAAGTTCGCCCAACTTAAGGGACTGCGCGCCGGCGCGCGTCCGGTTTGCGACCCTTCAGCACGTACCGCTGCAATTCATCGTACGCTTTTGCCTTCTATGCGGCGCGTTGCACTGTGTACGGTCTTCGCGTCTGCCTCGTTGACCGGCCACGCGGCGCTGGCCGAAGCCAATCCCGATGCGAACCCGGAAGCGCCCGAAGCCGACGTGAACACTGAGGCGACGCAGACCAAAGAGTCGACCGGCTTCTGGGATCGTCAGCAAATGCTCGGCGACATGGGCGGCCTGCGTCCGTGGCTTGGCAAGTACGGCATGACCTTCACTCTGACCGAGACCAGCGAAGTGCTGGCCAATCTGCGCGGCGGTCTCGCGCGCGGCGCCGACTACGATGGCCTCACCACCGCCACGTTGCAGATGGATACGCAAAAGGCGTTCGGCCTGCAAGGCGGCCTCTTCAACGTCAGCGCGCTGCAGATTCACGGCGCCAACCTGAGCGCGAACAAGCTCGGCACGTTGAATACCGCGAGCGGCATCGAGGCCGACAACGCGACGCGTCTGTGGGAGCTCTGGTATCAGCAGTCGTTCCTGAACAAACGCGTCGACGTGAAGATCGGTCAGCAGAGTCTCGACCAGGAATTCATCACCAGCGCGTATGCGGCGCTGTTCCTCAACACGATGTTCGGCTGGCCCGCGCTGCCCTCATACGATCTGCCGTCGGGCGGTCCCGCCTATCCGCTCGCGGGTCTCGGCGTGCGCGTGCGCGGCCAGATCACCCCATCGTTGACCGCGCTGGCCGGTGTGTATTCGGGGGACCCGCTCGGCAACAACCCGAACAACATGAGCGGCACGAACTTCAACCTGCATAACGGCGCGTTGTGGATCGGCGAGCTGCAGTACGCGATCAACCAGCCGTCCGAAGGCGAAAGGGGCGGCACCGGCGGTGGCGGTCTACCAGGCACTTACAAGCTCGGCGTCTGGTACAACACCAACAAATTCGCCGATCAGCGTTTCGACAATATGGGACTGTCGCTCGCGAATCCTGCGTCGACCGGCATCGCCGCGAATCACAGCGGCAACTACAGCTTCTATGCGGTCGCCGACCAGATGGTGTGGCGCCCCGACCCCGACGAACCACGCAGCCTCGGCCTGTTCGCGCGCGTGATGGGCGCGCCGGGCGATCGCAATCTCGTGCAGGTCGCGGCCAACCTCGGCGTCGTGCTGAAGGCGCCGTTCAAGGGCCGTGACAACGACAGCGCCGGCCTCGCGCTGACCTACATCAAGGTCGGCGGTCACGTGAACGGACTCGACAGGGACTTCCTCGCATTCAACGGCAGCCCGTACGGCGTGCGCACCAGCGAAACCACGCTCGAGGCGACCTACCAATACCAGATCAATCCGTGGTGGCAGGTGCAGGCCGACGCGCAATACACGTTCAACGCCGGCGCGGGCCAGAACCCGAACGACCCGACGCAGCCGCTGCGCAATACGTTCGTCGTCGGCGTGCGGACCAATATCAACTTTTGATGCCGCCCGCCGCGTGCTGAGCGGATCGTCGTCCTTGGTGATGAAGTTGCCGACCGCGTCACGCTCGGCTACCGCAACGACAGATCCTGCACCATCTGCTGCGCCAGATAATCGCAGGTCGGCCGATCCGATTTCGCGCTGCGCGCGACCACGATTTCGAGCGGCGCGATTTTCGGCAGGCCTTGCGCGTCGCCGAGAATCGCGAGCCGCGGCGGCACGCTGCAACGCGTGAGCGCGATCACCGACAAACCGGCATCCACGGTCGCGACGAGTCCCATCAGGCTCGCGCTGCTGAATGCCGCGCGGTAGCGGATGCGCGCGCCATCCAGTGCGGCGAGCGTATGCTGGCGCGCGACGCAGCCTGGCTCGTACAACCCCACCGGCAACGGCGACGCCTTCAACACCGGCGTATCGACCGACGCTCCCACCCACACCATCGGCTCGCTGCGCACGAATTCGCCGCGCAGCTTGCGGTCGCGCGTGACGAATGCGAGGTCGATCTTGTTGTCGGCGAGCATCGGCGCAAGCGCCGTGCTTTGCGCGCAGACGATCTCTATCTCGACACGCGGGTACAGCGTCGCAAATCGCCGCAACACCGGAGACAGCAGCGACGACACGTAGTCGTCCGGCGCGCCGAGCACCACCCGCCCGGTCACCTCGGGCCGCACGATCGCCGACCACGCCTCCTCCTGCAACGCGAGCGCGCGCCGCGCGTATTCGAGCAGCGTATTGCCGGGCCGCGTCAGCGACAGATTGCGCGTGTTGCGCGCGAACAGCGTCGTGCCGAGCATTGTTTCGAGCCGCTTGATCTGCATGCTCACCGCCGCCTGCGAGCGATGCACGCTCGCCGCCGCCTTCGTGAAGCTGCCCGCCTCCACGACCGCGACGAAGCTGCGCAACAGATCGACGTCGAATTCAGGGTTCACGATTTATCAACTGAGCTTATGGAATTGCTCAATTTAATTCGTTTGTGATAAGCCCGCAAGCGGCGCAATACTCGCAGGCATGATCTAACGGAGCCGTTGCGCATGTCCCTCACCTCACGTCAACAAGGCGCGATCACGCTGGCGAGCGGCGGGCTGCTGATGGGCACGATCGGCGTTTTCGTCGAGGAGGCGCGGCTCGATGCGCTGACGCTCGTGTTCTTCCGCTGTCTGTTCGGCTTTCTGTCGCTGGCCGCCTATTGCGCGTGGAAGGGCTTTTTCACGCGCGCGCAGTTCACACGCCGCACGGTCGTGCTCGCGCTGATTTCCGGCGTACTAATGGTCACGCAATGGGTCGGCTTTTTTGACGCGATTCATCGCACCAGCATCGCGGTTGCCACCGTCGTGTTTCATGTGCAGCCGTTCTGGGTCGTGCTGATCAGCGCGGCGCTCTTTAACGAACGGCTCGGCGCGGATCGGCTCGGCTGGATCGCGACCGCGTTCGTCGGGCTCGTGCTCGCATCGGGGGTCATCGCGGCCGGCAATCTGCAGGGCCACACCAGCTATCTGATCGGTTTGGGCGAAGCGCTGTTCGGCTCGCTGCTCTATGCCAGCGTCACGCTGATCGCGAAAAGCCTCGGCGAAATGCGCCCGCACCTTCTGACGCTCATGCAATGCGCGGTCGGCGTGATCTGCCTGCCGCTGATCGCGCCGCTCATCGCGCCTTTGACGCTCACGCATATCGGGCCGATGCAGTGGGTCTGGCTGATCGGCATGGGCGTGCTGCACACGGGATTGTCGTACGTGCTGATTTACGGCGCGCTGCCGAAGCTCAGCACGCCGGTGATCGCGGTGCTGCTGTTCGTTTATCCGCTGACCGCGATCGTCGTGGATGCGCTCGTGTATGGCCGTGCGCTGTCGCTGTCGCAACTGGCCGGCATGGCGCTGATCGTCGCCGCGAGTCTCGGCGTCAATCTCGGCTGGCCGTTGCTGACGCTGCTGCATCCGGCCGGGCGGGCGCGCAGTCACGCGAAGTAACGCGCGCCGCCCGCCTGGTTCTCACTGCGGCAGCGTCTCGCCCTTCGTCTCCGGCGCGAACGGAATCACGAACAGGCCGAGCACGAACGCCAGTGCGGTCAACGCAATCGGTACGCCGAGGGTCTGCATGTGCAGCACCGCCGCGCCGAGCAGAAAATTGACGCCCGCGCCGACGAAGCGCCCGAACGACGTGCAGAACGCAAACGCGGTTGCGCGTACGCGGGTTTCGAACTGCTCGGGCAGCCACAGGCTGAACAACGCGAAGTTGCCGCCGAAAAAGCCCAGCACGAACAGCCACGCGATGAACGGCGCGAGCCCGTTCGGCAGATAGAACGCCCAGCCGAAGCTCGCCGCGATCGACACGGCCATCCCCGCGAAGTACACCGCCAACGTCATCTTGCGGCCGATGCGCTCGGCCAGCGGCGGCAGCGCGAGACAGCCGAGGATCGTGCCGATCGACAGCAGGCCGGTAGCCAGCGACGCCGTGCGCATCGAATCGCCCTTCGACATGCCCGCGCGCGTCGCGAGCTGGATCACCGCGGACGGCTCGTACACGGCGCCTGCCCACAAGCCAATGATGGCGATCGTCAGCAGAATGCACGCGACCCATGTGCGACGCCGGTAAGCCGGCCCCATGATCTCGCGCAGCGGCTTCACGCGCACCGTCTTTGCGTCGGCCTTCTGCCACTTCTCCGGCTCCTTCACGCGCAGCAGAATCAGAATCGCGACGACGACCGGCACCGCGCCGGTCAGGAACATCGCGCGCCAGCCGAAGTGCACGCCGATCGTGTAATTGAGTGCGGCCGCGAGAAAGAAGCCCGCGTAGTAGCCGGTCTGCAGATAACCGGCGCCCATCTTGCGACGATCTTCGGGCCAGGCCTCGGCGACGTAGGTGCCCGCGAGCGCCCATTCCCCGCCGATCCCGACGCCCGCGATGAAGCGAAAAATCCCCAGCTCCCAAACGTTGCTCGCGGTAGCGGACAGTCCGGTGAAAATCGCGAACGTGAAGATCGTCGCGGCGAGCACCTTGGTCCGGCCGAAGCGATCGGCAAGCGGTCCCCAGATGAAGGACAGCCCCCAACCGACCAGGAACAGCGCAAACAGGATCGATCCCGCGAGGCCGACATTCGACGGCGTCGCCGCAAAGCCCGAACGCGGCAGCAGCTCGGTCAGCGCGGGCGTGAGCACCAGCGCGTAAATGAACGAGTCCATGCCGTCGAGCGTCCAGCCGGCCCACGCGCCCCAAAACCCTGCGATCTGCGAACGATTGAGTGGTGTGCGCTGACGCGCGACCGCTCGTCGGTCGGTCAATGTATTCATCTTGCTCCTCCAGCCTACGATGGTTGAACGTAACGAAAAACGACGGGCGCGCTTGGGGTTGGATCGACGACGTTGATTGATCGGCGATGTCCTCGTACAACTAATTCAGAGGACGACGCGGGGAAATTGCCGGATTGTGGTTGCGGCCCCGTCCGGGTTTGCCCGCGCTGAAATACGCGTCTTTTCATATATAATATTTGATACTATGACCGACGCAACTGAAGGTTTTCCCCTGGACGCGCCCGTGACCGGCTCGTTTCTTCCGGCCGCGGCACCTCGCGAAAGCACTTCGCACATGATTGCGGAGGCGCTGCGCGCGGCGATCGTCGACGGCACCCTCGCGCCCGGCGCACCATTGCGCCAGGACGCGATCGCCCGGCATTTCTCCGTCAGCGCGATTCCCGTGCGCGAGGCGCTGCGCCAGCTCGAAAGCGAGGGCTGGGCGCGCGCGGCAGTCCACAAAGGCGCGACCGTCGCGCCGCTGTCCGCCAACGAAGCGCGCGAAATTTACGAGATCCGCTCGGCGCTCGAAAGCCTCGCGCTCGGCCTCGCGATTCCGAATCACACCGCCGCGACGCTGCGCGAAGCCGCGCAGTTGTGCAGCGCCGCCGAGCGCGAGGAGGACCCGTCGCTGTACGTGACGCGCAATGCCGCGTTCCATATGTGTCTCTACGCGCCCGCCGGCCGGCCGCAGCTGGAGGACATGATCGGCTTGCTGCACCGGCGCGGCGAACGCTATCTGCGGCTGAAGTTCGGCTTGCCGTCGTACAAGGGCGAGTCCGACAGTGAGCACG
Source organism: Paraburkholderia sp. EG304 (assembly GCF_046543485.1). Lineage (NCBI taxonomy): Bacteria > Pseudomonadati > Pseudomonadota > Betaproteobacteria > Burkholderiales > Burkholderiaceae > Paraburkholderia > Paraburkholderia sp. EG304. The sequence goes on from NZ_JBKGUA010000013.1 coordinate 157,722, forward strand.
CCGCTCTGCTCGAAGCCGTCGAGCGCCGCGATATCGCGACCGCGCAGTCGCTGGTGGTCGCGCATCTGCTCGGCACCGGCGAGCTTCTGCATCGTTTCCTGACCGAGCGCGCGCGCGAAGAAGCGCTCGCGCATCAACCGAAGCCGCGCGGCCGACGCCCGCGCGTCCACACCGGGAGCTGACCGCACCGATGACCGAGCCGATGAACCACCTCGCCGAAGCCGCCTCATCGCGGTCCACTGCCCGCTCATGGACGACTCGACGCGACGAAAAGAACCGCCGCCTCGCGGCCATCGCGCCGTGGCTCGAAGACGGCGTGCTGCCTACGCACCGCATCGTCGATGCGCTCGAAACGCTGATCCAGCCCGGCGAGCGCGTCGCGCTCGAAGGCGACAATCAGAAACAGGCCGACTTCCTGTCGCGCTCGCTCGCGAAGGTCGATCCGCAGAAGCTGCACGACGTGCATCTGCTGATTTCGAGCATCAGTCGTCCTGAGCACCTGACGCTGTTCGAGCGCGGCATCGCGCACAAGGTCGATTTCTCGTTCGCGGGGCCGCAGAGTCTGCGCGTCGCGCAACTGCTCGAAGACGGCCAGCTGGAAATCGGCGCGATTTATACGTATGTCGAGCTGTACGCGCGCATGTTCGTCGACCTGACGCCGCACGTCGCGCTGCTGTGCGCGGACAAGGCCGACCGTCACGGCAATCTGTACACCGGCCCGAACACCGAGGACACGCCGACCATCGCCGAGGCCGCCGCGTTCCGTCACGGCATCGTGATCGTGCAGGTCAACGAGATCGTCGACGACTTGCCGCGCGTCGACATTCCGGGTTCGTGGGTCGACGTGGTCGTGCAGGCGGACCGGCCGTTCGCGGTCGAGCCGCTGTTCACGCGCGATCCTCGTCATATCGGCGACTTGCAGGTGCTGACCGCGATGATGGTGATACGCGGCATCTACGAACCGTACGGCGTCACGTCGCTCAATCACGGCATCGGTTTCGATACCGCGGCGATCGAATTGCTGCTGCCCACCTACGGCGAATCGCTCGGCCTCAAAGGCAAGATCTGCCGCAACTGGACACTCAATCCGCACCCGACGATGATCCCCGCGATCGAATCGGGCTGGGTCGACAGCATCCATTGCTTCGGCAGCGAGGTCGGCATGGAGGCGTATATCGAGGCGCGCCCCGATGTGTTCTTCACCGGCAACGACGGCAGCCTGCGCTCGAACCGCGTGCTGTGTCAGTTGGCCGGCCAATACGGCGTCGATCTGTTCATCGGCTCGACGCTGCAGATCGACGCGGACGCGAATTCATCGACGGTCACGCGCGGACGGCTCGCCGGTTTCGGCGGGGCGCCGAACATGGGCCACGATCCGCGCGGCCGGCGTCATGCGAGCGAGGCGTGGCTGAAGCTGTTGAAGGGCGACGGCGCGATATCGCGCGGCCAGAAGCTCGTCGTGCAACTCGCGGAAACGTACAAGAAAGGCGGCGAGCCGACCTTCGTCGATGAACTCGACGCAGTCGCCGTCGGCGCGAAAAACGGCATGCCGATCGCACCGGTGATGATCTACGGCGACGACGTGAGCCATGTGGTCACCGAGGAGGGCATCGCGCATCTGCATAAGGCCGAAGGCATCGACGAGCGGCGCGCGGCGATCGCGGCGGTGGCCGGCGTCACGCCGATCGGCCTGCGCGCGAAGCCCGAGAAAACCGCCGAGTTGCGCCGGCGCGGCATCGTCGCGTATCCGGAAGATCTCGGCATCCGGCGCGGCGAAGCGAAGCGTTCGCTGCTCGCGGCGCGCAGCATCGACGATCTGGTCACGTGGTCGGGCGGACTGTACGCGCCGCCCGCGCGCTTCCGGAGCTGGTGACGATGGCGTCCGCTGCTGCTGTTCTCGAACGGTTGGACGCGCCACTTGCTCCAGTCCTGCGCAATGATGCGCGTGACACTTCACCGATCGCGCCGTTTTCCGACGCGCAACTCGCGCGCGACGCGATCACCGCGCTGATCGACGAGGCCGAACTCACGCCGAAACCCGCGCTCGTCGACCGGCGCGGCAGCGGCGCGCATCGTGACCTCGATCTCGCGATCATGCGGCGCTCCGCGCACGCGCTCGAACCTACTTTCGCCGCGCTCGCGCGCACCGCGCGCCGCCGCGGCGAACCGTCTGCGCTGCTGCGCGCCGAACTCGCGCAGATCGGCCGCGCGGGCGAACAGGACATGCTGCAGGCGACCGGCGGCAGCAATGCGCATCGCGGCGCAATCTGGATCATCGGACTGCTCGTTGCGGGCGTCGCGCTCGAAACGTCTTCGAGTGCCTCGATGCGTACACACGGAGCCGGCGCGCCGAGCCCTCTGGATACCTCGCGCGTCTGCACTTTGGCCGCGCAGATCGCCTGCTTCCCGGACCGCTTCGCCGCTTCATCCGATAGCCACGGCGAACGCGCGCGTCGACGCTATCAGGTCGGCGGCGCGCGGCGCGAAGCGCAGGACGGCTTCCCCCACGCGCTCGACGTCGGCCTGCCCGCGTTACGCGCGGCGCGCGCACGCGGCCTCGACGAAAACACCGCTCGGATCGACGCCTTGCTCGCGATCATGAGCACGCTCGACGACACCTGCCTGCTGCATCGCGCGGGCCTCGCCGGCTTGCATGCGGGGCAGCGCGGCGCACGACGCGTGCTCGGCGCGGGCGGCAGTTCGACAGCCGCGGGCCGCGTCGCACTCGACGCGCTCGAACGCGAACTGCTGACGCTGAACGCATCGCCTGGCGGCGCGGCCGATCTGCTCGCCGCCACCCTCTTTCTCGACATGCTGGCGCATCGCGACGCCAGCCGGAGCTGAGCCTCATGGAACATCTGACCTTCGACTATCCGGCGCAACGCGCCGTCACGACCCGCGCGCACGTCGGCGTGGTCGGCTCGGGCGATCTGGAAGTGCTGCTGTCGCCCGCCGCCGATGCAGGCGGCTCGGCGCTTGCTGCGCACGTGGTCGTGCGCACCAGCGTCGACGGCTACAGCCACATCTGGAAGAGCGTGCTCGACCGCTTCTTTACGCGCTACGACGGCGCCGCGAACATCGAGATCAACGACTTCGGCGCGACGCCGGGCGTGGTCGCGCTGCGCCTCGCGGAGGCGGTCGAAGCGGCCGAGGAAGGAGACAGCGTATGAGCACGAGCGCCAGCATTCACCGCGCCCCGCTGCTGCACGAGAGCTTCATCGAACTGCCCGCGCGCGAGCGCGCCCGTTCGCTGCTCGACGCGGGCAGCTTCCGCGAACTGCTCGGACCGTTCGACCGCATCGCGTCGCCATGGCTGCCCATGCAGGGCATCGTCTGCCAGGCCGACGACGGCTGTGTGATCGCGCGCGGCACGATCGACGGCGAACCGGCCGTGGTCGCGGCGATCGAATCGGCGTTCCAGGGCGGCAGCATCGGCGAAGTGTCGGGCAGCAAGATCGCCGCGGCGCTGGAGATGGCGCGGCGCGACTGCGCGCGCGGCAAGCTCGTGCGCCCGGTCGTACTGTTCGAGACCGGCGGCGTGCGGTTGCAGGAAGCGAACCTCGGGCTCGCAGTCATCGCCGAGATTCAGGCGGCGATCGTCGCGTTGCGCCGGCACGTGCCGGTGGTCGGCGTGATCGCGGGGATGGTCGGCTGCTTCGGCGGCATGTCGCTCGCGGCCGCGCTGTGCTCGTATCTGATCGTGACGAAGCAGGGACGGCTCGGCATGAACGGACCCGAAGTGATCGAGCAGGAAGCCGGTATCGAAGAACTCGATGCGAGCGATCGCCGCCGCGTGTGGCAACTGATCGGCGGCGAGCAGCGCGTCGCGAGCGCGCTCGCCGATACCCTCGTCGACGACGATGCCGACGCGGTGCGCGCCGCCGTGCTCGCCGCGTTCGCGCAGGGCGTGCCGGCCGCGCATCGCAGCGAGCAGGTCGACACCTTCCTGCAGCGGCTCGCGCGGATCGATCCGGCGAGCGTCACGCCCGAGACAATGCGTGATGCGTACAACCCGCAGGCGGGCGATATATCGAACAAGGAGCAGCCATGAGCGACACGACACTCACGCGCGGCGCGCGCTGGTTCAACGCACTGGCCGGCGAATCGTCGAGTGCGGCGCCCGTCTGGAGCGGCGATGCGCCGCTCGGCGGCGACACTGCGCGCTTCATCGCGGTCGTGCCCGATGCCGCGAACCGCTTTCCGCGCGCGACCAGCAACGTGGTCGGGCTCGAACAAGGCTGGCAACTCGCGCGCGCGGTGCGCGAAGTCATGGACGCCGATCGAGGCGCCGGCACGCGCCGCCCGATCGTCGCGATCGTCGACGTGAAAAGCCAGGCGTATGGCTATCGCGAGGAAATGCTCGGCATCCACCTCGCCTGCGCGGCCGCCGTCGATGCCTACGCGAGCGCACGCGACGCCGGGCATCCGGTGATCGCGCTGATCGTCGGTCCGGCGATGTCGGGCGCGTTCCTCGCGCACGGCTATCAGGCGAACCGCATCGTCGCGCTCGACGTGCCCGGCACGATGGTCCATGCGATGGGCAAGGAAGCAGCCGCGCGCGTCACGCGCCGCACTGTCGAAGAACTCGACGAACTCGGCGAGACGATCGTGCCGATGTCGTATTCGATGGCGTCGTTCGGGAAGCTGGGGCTGCTCGATCAGCTGATCGACGGCGTAGACGCCGATGCGCCCGACGCGGCGCAGATCGAGCGCGTGCGCACTGTGCTGGTCGAACAGATCCGCAACGCGCGCGACGGCGATCGGACGCTCGCGCGTCGGCTGGAATCGGCGGCGGCGCGGCAGACTCGCGCGGCGTCGATCGAGGTGCGGCGGCGTCTTGCCGAACAGTGGGACGCCGTCTGATGCGCGTGTGCGCGGCTGCGCCCTTCCCGACCGCTTGCGCCGCGTCGTGCGACCCGCGCTGGCGGCCGCATGATCTGCTGCGCTTGCGACGGCTCAATGCGCTCGATGACGAACCGGCGTGGCTTCGCGAAGCATTCGAACGCGCACCGTACGCGGTCGTCCGACGCGCGCTCGCCGCCGAAGGTTTCGTCGCGATCGGCGTGCGCGGCGCGGAGCGAGCGCAGCGTTACGGCACGTGGGTGCATGCGGACGATATCGTCGGCGTCGTATCGCCGGAGTCCCTGGCGCAGGCGCGACCTGATCCCGGACGTGATGCATTGCCTTCTTTCGTTGCGCTGAATTCGTTGCAACGTGACCGCAGCGGTCCGCTTTCTGGATTCGTTTGGGGTCCTTCTGGCAGCACGGGATTCGAACTCGCGACGCACGTTCCCGCCGTTAGCGAAGCCAGCGATCTCGATCTGTTGATCCGTGTGTCCGAACCATTGGCGATGAATGTCGCGGGTGCTTTGCTGGACCAACTGCAAACTCTCTCAGCGCGTCTTGGTGTACGCATCGATGCACAACTCGAAACGCCCGCCGGCGGCGTCGCGCTCGCGGAGTGGGCTGCGGGCAAGGCGCGCGTGCTGGTCCGCCATGCGAGCGGTCCCCGCTTGATCGCCAATCCGTGGGCCGATGTTGCGCAGGATGGCGCCATCTGATGCTCGCGCTTATCTTCCCCGGGCAGGGTGCGCAAAGCGAAGGCTTTCTGAATCGACTGCCGCGGCCTCGTGCGGTACAGGACACGTTCGCTGAAGCATCGGACACGCTCGGCATCGACGTACTGACGCTCGACTCACCCGACGCTCTGGATTCGACCGTCGCCGTGCAACTGGGCCTGACGATCGCGGGCGTCGCGATCACACGCGCGCTCGCCGATGAAGGATTGGTGGCGCAAATCAGCGCGGGGCTGTCGGTCGGCGCTTATCCGGCAGCGGTCAGTAGCGGCGCAGTGCCGTTTCGCGATGCCTTGATGATGGTGCGGCGGCGCGCCGAACTGATGGAAACCGCTTACCCGTCGGGCTATGGTCTGGCGGCCGTATCCGGCTTGAACGAGCAGCAGGTGGAAACGCTCGTCGCGCAGCAGGCGCAAGAGCTGCGGCAACGCGTGTATATCGGCAACGTCAATGCGCCGCGCCAGATCGTGATGGCCGGCGCAAACGATGCGCTCGATATGTTCATCGAACGCGCACTTGCGGCCGGCGCGCGCAAGGCCACCCGGCTCGCGGTCAGCGTGCCCTCGCATTGCGACTTGCTCGCGCATGCGAGCGGCGAACTGCTCGCGTACTCGCGCGAGTTGCGTTTTGAAAGACCGCGCGGCATCTATATCGGCAATCGCGGTGGACGGCCGTTGTATACGGCCGACGCGATCCGCGAAGACCTTGCGACGAACATGCGCTACACCGTGCGCTGGTTCGATGCGCTCACCGTGATGCAGGAAATGGGCACGCACGTGCTGGTCGAGGCGCCGCCGGGGCAAGTGTTGACGGATATCGTGAGGGAGCATTTTTCGGAGACCAGCGCGCTGGCTGCCAGTGCATTGCCGTTCGACAGACTGGTCGGGACCGTGCGCAGGCGCCTCGAGCGTGGCTAATGCGGCTGCTCATCAACCTTCCGGTCGACTCGTGAATGTGTCGGCCGCTGAACAACACAAGATTCGCCCCGCTGTCTGCCCGAACGCAACGCCGCCGCGCGTGAATCCATATTTCCGCCCGGATATTTCATTTGCATACCTTGCAGAGCCCATTTAGACCCGGCGGGACGGGTCTCGACCGCATCAACGGGCGCAGAGGGCGCAAAACCATCACAATAAGGCGCGAAACGTGGAGATTCCTGGCCAATTGCGGAGGGACCAACTGCTATCCTTGAAAGAAGTCGACCCGTTCTCGAGCGCACTCCCATGCGCGCGCACTCGGAAAGAGGGATCCATGAGTTGTCCCGCACTATCGCGGCATTTTTTTCTCCGTGGTTCCCTTGCCGGTTTGCCTGCGACACATGTCGCGTGCACCGCCCTCGAACGATAGTTCGGCTACACAAAGCTTTACACAAAACCTGAACCGCAACGCGGTTGGAGCAGCAGGTCTCAGCAAACGCGGTCCATCGGGATTCAAATTCAGACTGATCAACTTCCCGCGAATTTTTCGAGCTGATGTCACACATGTAGCAACAGCCGGCAGTCTGGAAACGAGTTGCGCAGAACTCCGCTTTCGCACCGATATGAGGGAGATATGCATAGACCCATCGACACTGAAACGATTCCGAGCAATGAATTGCAGCAGGTCAGGATGACTTATGCCAAGCTTTGCCAGGACTACCTTGCACATCGCGCCGATGGTGAATACCGGGACTATGTGCAATCGGTTATTGCCAACGACGCCAGTCTCGATCGCCATGTGCGCGCGTTCGAAATTTATGCACCGTATATCAAGCGTGGAATGAAAGTGCTCGACTGGGGATGCCGTCACGCCCCAGATTCGTGCATGCTTCGTACGCTCTACCGGGACATCGAGATATATGGCTGCGACCTATGCAACGATGGACAATTCGCGGAATTCCATCAGTACGCCGGATTATCTTTCGCAGCGCTCGATCATGAATTTCTGCTGCCGTACGAAGACAATCAATTCGATGTAGTGATTGGAAGCGGTGTACTCGAGCACGTGGCTCGCGAACAAAAGAGCATCGATGAGCTATGGCGCGTGCTGAAAGACAACGGTTTGCTGATAATCACATTTTTGCCTAACCGTTTATCGGCAACTGAAAACGCCTGCAGAGTGATGAAGAAGTACACGGGCCATAATCGGCTGTACAGTCTCAGCGACGCGAAGCGCCTGTTCCTCAGGTCGGGATTCGTACTGGAAGAATGCGGCTATCATCAGGTCTTTCCGACGTTCGCAAAAGGCATAAAGGGCGGCGGAGCGCTCAATGCACTGGCCAATATCGGCATGAAGCTGAACCGGCCTTTCGAGCGCATACCGATCGTGAATGCAGTCTCAGCGAATCTGTTTTTCATTCTCCGCCGCGTTCATGAGATGTAGCGGTAGGCCGCCAAGGCGGCCTACCCCGCCGGATCATTGCGCAAGGCCGCGCCGCCCTCCTGTTGCGAAGTCACGAATCCTCTCAATGCGGGGGTGAGTCGGAAGACGAGCTTCTCCAGTTCCACCACGAGGAAGAACAGGACGCCACCAGCAAAGAGCCACCCCCACGCCGACAACGGCAAAGCCTCGGTGTGGAAAACGGCCTGGAACGGGAACGTATAGGTGAACAGAAGCTGCAACACCACGACCCCGGCTATCCCGTACCACAGATGGCGATTGCCCATATGCGCGCGCACGGTCAGTGACGAATCGAGCAGATAGCGGATGTTGAGCAGATAGAACACCTGGCCCAGCGTAATCGCGTTGACCGCGGCCGTGCGCGCCAGATCATCCGACGCGCCGTGCGACTTCATCCAGAAGAAGGTCGATAGCGTATAGAGCACGAGCGCCGCGCCGACGAACAGGATGCGCCAGATGCCGAAACGCGTGACGATCGGCCGGTCGATTGCGCGCGGCGAGCGGCGCATCACGTCGGCCTCGTGCGGCTCGAACGAGATGGTTAGGCCGAGCGCGACCGAAGTCACCATGTTGACCCACAGGATCTGCGGCGCCGTGATTGGCAGCGTGAAGGCAAACAGGATTGCCACCGCGATCACCGCGCCTTGCGCGATGTTGGTCGGCAGCATGAACAGCATCGCCTTCTCGATGTTGTTGTAGACCGTGCGCCCCTCCTTCACCGCCGCGGAAATCGACGCGAAATTGTCGTCGGCGAGGATCATCCCCGCCGCCTCTTTCGTCACCTCGGTACCCTTGATCCCCATCGCGACGCCGATGTCTGCCTTCTTCAGCGCGGGCGCGTCGTTGACGCCGTCGCCCGTCATCGCGACGATCTGCCGATTCGCCTGGATCGCCTTGACGAGCCGCAGCTTGTGCTCGGGACTCGCGCGCGCGAACACGTCGACGCTGCGCACGCATTCCTGCAGCGCCGCGTCGTTCATCGCCTCGATCTCGGTGCCCGACACCGCAGTCTTGCCGTCGCCGATGCCCAGCATTCTTGCGATTGCCGCCGCCGTGATCTTGTGGTCGCCCGTGATCATCGTCACGCGGATGCCCCCGCCGTGGCATTCGCGCACGGCCTCGATCGCCTCTTTGCGCGGCGGGTCCATCAGGCCCACGAGGCCGAGCAATACGAGGGTGCGCGGCAGGTCCTGCGGCCCGAGAGTTCCTGTGCGCAGGCCCGGGTCCGGCAGCCACGCGAGCCCGAGCACGCGCTCGCCTTGCGCGGCGAGCCGGTCGCCCTCTCTTGCGAAATGCTCGCGATCGAGCGGCATCGGCCCTTGCGCCGTCTGCTGCCGGTCGCAATGATCAATGATCACCTCCGGCGCGCCTTTGACCAGCAGCATCTCGCCGTCGGCCGAGCGGTTCAGCGTCGCCATGAACTTGTGCTCGGACTCGAAGGGAATCACGTTGACCCTCGGCGCGGCCGCGGTCTCGGCCGCACGGTCCATCCCCAGCTTGGAGGCGAACGGATAGAGCGCGCCCTCGGTCGGGTCACCCTCCACTTTCCATTTCCCTTCTTCCTCGAAAAGCTCCGCGTCGTTGCACAACAGCGACACGCGGCCCATCAGCTTCAGCACGTCCGGCGCGGCGCCGAGCGGCTTGCCATCGGCGCTGACCTGTCCTTCGCTGGCGTAGCCGTCGCCGGTGACGGAATAGCCCGCTTCCGCCGTCACGGCGGAGGTCACCATCATCTCCATCAGGGTCAGCGTGCCCGTCTTGTCCGAGCAGATGCGCGACACGGCGCCCAGTGTTTCGACCGCCGGCAGGCGGCGAATAATGGCGTTGCGCTGCGCCATCCGCTGCACGCCGATGGCGAGCGTGATGGTGATCAGCGCCGGCAGGCCTTCCGGGATCACCGACACCGCAATCCCCACGATGGCCTGGAACAGCTCGACGAACGTCATGTGTCCGAGCCAATGCCCATAGGAGAACAGCAGCACGCTGACAACGGCGATCACTGCCGTGATCACATAGCCGAATTTCTTGATCTGGCGCAGCAGCGGCGTCTCGAGCGCGCTGACTTCGGCGAGCATCTGGTTGATCCGGCCGAGCTCCGTCTGGCTGCCGGTCGTCACCACGACGCCGGTTGCCCGGCCCGACAGGACCATCGTGCCGCAGAACGCCATGTTCTCGCGGTCGCCGACCGTCGCTTTGGCCGGTACCGGCGCGGTGCTCTTCTCGGCCGGGAGGGATTCGCCCGTGAGAGCCGCTTCTTCCGTGTGCAGATTCCTCGCGTCGACGAGACGCATGTCCGCCGGGATTTTGTCGCCCGATTCCAGTAGCACGATGTCGCCAGGAACAAGTTCATCGGCGGGGATCAAGCGAACCGCTCCGCCACGCATCACACGCGCCTCGGCGGACAGCATGTTGCGAATCGAATCGAGCGCCTTCTCGGCGCGTCCTTCCTGAATGAAGCCGAGCAGCGAGTTGAGAATCACGACGGCCAGAATGACCGTGCCATCGAGCCACAGGCCCATCATGAACTTGATGAAACCGGCCACCAGCAGCACGTAGATCAGGATATTGTGGAACTGCATCAGGAAGCGTACGACCGGCCCTCTCTTCTTGCCCTGCGGCAGGCGGTTCGGCCCATAGGTGGCGAGCCGCCCGGCCGCTTCCGCGGCATCCAGGCCCTGCGCGGGATCGACGTTGAACTGCCGTTCGATGTCACCGGCCGGCATCGCATGCCACGGCGTCGCACTCTCAACTGAGCTCATCCTCGTGTCTCCCGGTTCCAGTGATTTCGGGTCAGGGGGCCGCTCTCAATGATCTGAATCGTCCCCGGGTTGATCGGGTCTCGTCTCGTCCACCACTTCAGCGCCGAGTTCCTCCCTCGCGGCGGCGAGATCCTTCATCTGCTCTGGCGTCGCTTTCGGATAGGCGAGGTCGAGCTTCTCGACGGCCTCGACGATCGCGGCCGCGACGATGAGGCGCGTGAAAGGCTTGTTGTCGGCGGGCACGACGTACCACGGAGCCGCTTCGGAGGCCGTCGCGCGGATGGCCTCTTCATAGGCGCGCATATAGTCGTTCCAGTAGCGACGCTCGCGAACGTCGGATGCGGAAAACTTCCAGTTCTTGTCGGGATTGTCGAGGCGTTCCATGAATCGCTTCTTCTGCTCCCCGTACGACAGGTTCAGATAGAACTTGACTATGACCACGCCCTGGCGCGTCAGATAGTCTTCGAAGCGCGCGATGTCGGCGAGCCGCTCGTCCCATATGTTGTTGCCGACCCGTACCGGCGGAATCTTCTGCGCACGCAGCAGATGCTGATGCACGCGCACCACCAGCGCCTCTTCATAGTACGAGCGGTTGAAAATACCGATGTGCCCGCGCTCGGGCACTTTCCTCGAATAGCGCCAAAGGAAGTCGTGCGAGAGTTCCTCATCCGACGGCTGCTTGAACGAGATGACATCGCACCCTTGCGGATTGATGCGCGACATCACGTGCTTGATCGTCCCATCCTTTCCGGCGGCGTCCATGGCCTGGAATACCAGCAGCACGGCCCAGGAATCCTGCGCGTAGAGGATCTCCTGCTCCATCGCGAGCCATTTCGATCCGCGCTGGAGCAGTTGCTGCGCCTCTTCCTTATGCATTTTGAGTCCCAGCGTCTCGCCGGGATCGAAATTCTTCAGGAAGAAATCTTTGCCGCTCGTGACGCGAAACGGATCGGTGTATGCCCGCAGCGCGTTGAGTATTTCCGTGCGAACCATCGCTTGTTTCCCCACGACATCTGCAATCAGTTGCATCGCAACCGCGGTCGTACTGGTCACAACTCTTTCTGATAATAGGTCACACAAGCGGAAACGTGCTCATCCGCAACGACGCTGCGCATCTGCATCACGACGGAAAACGCGCGTCTTAATGCTGCAACATTCCGGACATCCGGGCCGGTCGATCACCCCCTGCCGGTCCCGTCGGCCCCAGTCACGACAAGGCCGGCAGACGGTAGGCATTACCTGTGCTTGTCCTTTACCGGAGCGGACCAACAAAAAACGGACGAGCACGATGTCGAGCCACGAACACGAACACGAACACGAACACGGGGAACAGCGCGGTAGCGAGCGTTACCTGATCCGATACCTGAGCGGCTGGGCCGTCGTGGCTCTCGTCACCGCGCTCGACGGGTTCTGGGTCGCCGGCAACGGCTACACCGTGCCGGGCGACGGCGTCGCCAATCTCGCGCAAGCCGCCGCAATCTCGATGTTCATCGTGATCGGACTGCTCGCGTTCGCACAACTGCGCCGCTACGCGCCATTGACCCGAACGCTGCGCTGCCGTGAAATGGCAGTCACACTCGCCTGGCTCACCCTGCTGCTGACCTTCGTCGCTGCTTTCGACCTGCTGCAGTACCTGTGCGCAACCGTCGACGCGCCGCTCATCGACGAGCGTCTTCTGGCATTCGACAGCGCCTTCGGCTTTCACTGGCTGCGCGTTTATTCATGGGTGCGCTCACATCCGACGCTACAACACATTCTTGAGATCGCTTACGCAAGCATGCTCGCGCAAGGGCTTGCGATTCCCATCATTCTCGGGCTTGCAGGCCGACGCGACGAACTGTCGGAGTTCGTGCTGCTCTTCATGCTGTCGGGCATTCTGCTGCTTCTGATTGCGACTCCGCTTCCCGCCTCGAGCGCATTTCTGCATTTCGGCATTGCGGATCCCAACACGTCGGCTACCGTCTCGGACTTTTATCCACTGCGCGATGGCACGCTGCGGACATTCATCATGGTGCCGGCGCAAGGCATGGTGTCGATGCCGTCATTTCACACGACGCTCGGTATTGTCTTTATCTATGCGCTGCGTCGCATCCCGCGGTTATTGCTGTTTGCGGTTCCGCTCAACCTGACGATGATCCTGTCGACACCGACCCAAGGCGGTCACTATCTCGCCGATGTGATTGCGGGTCTGCTACTCAGTGCGCTTTCGATCGCAGCGCTCAAAGGCTGCATGCACCTGCTGGCGACGCGCAAATCCGCGGATGTCGTCAAGCGCGCCGTCTATTCCGGCGTCGCGCCGATCGATTCGCTTCCCTGATGCGCATAGCCCGGCAGCGCGCGGATCGCGCAAATGTCGCATCGACTGATGGAAAAGCGGCGCCCGGAAGAACGGGGCGCCGCCGTTTGAAACGCTGGAAGGAAGCGCCTTAGCCCGGCGCCCGCCCCAACACCTGCGAATCCGACGATGCCGCCGTCGACGGCTCGTCATGTCCGTGCCCATGCCCCGTCGTCGTGACCGCATTGGTGCCGCCGGGCCGACGCACGGACTTCGCATGCCGCTCGATCAACCGTTGCAGCAAACAGAACGCGCACAGCAGCGCGCCGATCACGATCCGCGTCCACCACGAACTGAGCGTGCCGTCGAACGTAATCAGCGTCTGGATGGTGCCGAGAATGCCGACGCCGAACAGCGAGCCGACCACATAACCGACACCACCGGTCAGCAGCGTGCCGCCGATCACCGTCGCTGCAATCGCATCGAGCTCCATGCCTTGCCCTTGCAGCCCATAACCCGACAGCACATAGAACGTGAACACCGCGCCGCCAAGCGCCGAACAGAAGCCACTCAGCGCATACACGCCGACCCGCGTGCGCGCGACCGGCAGCCCCATCAGCAGCGCCGAGCGCGGATTGCCGCCGACCGCATACACGTTGCGTCCGAAGCGCGTGAAATGGGCGACATAGATCGCGGCCGCCAGCGCCACGAGCGCGATCAGCACGTTCGCCGATACCGAACCGACGCCAACGTTGAGACGGAACGCGGAGATCGCCTTGAACGTCGGATCGGTGATCGTGATCGACTGCGTCGTGATCAGAAAGCACAGGCCACGCGCGAAGAACATCCCCGCCAGCGTCACGATGAACGCCTGCAGGCGGAAGTAGTGGATCAGCGCGCCCTGCACCGCGCCGAACACCGTGCCCATCAATAGCACGAGCGGAATGATCAGCCACACCGACACGTGCATGTGCTCGGACAGCACGGCTGCAACGATCGTCGTCAGCGCGACGATCGAGCCCACCGACAGATCGATGCCGCCCGACACGATCACGAACGTCATGCCGATCGCGACGATCAGCAGGAACGCGTTGTCGACGAGCAGATCGAGCAGCACCTGCCATGAGAAGAAGCCGGTGTACATCACCGAACCGAAGCCGAATAGCGCGCAGAACAACAGGACCGTCACCGCGATCGGCAGCGTGCGCGGATCGACCACGCGGGCGAGTGCTTCGAGAAAGCGCGTCATCGTGCCACCCCGCGCGATTTGACCAGCGACGCGCCGAACGACACGGCGAGCGCGCGCGCCGCCGGCGACTGGATCACGCTGACCGCGAGCACGACGGCCGCCTTGACGACGAGCGTCGCTTCCGGCGGCACGCCGATCGAATAGGTCGTGTACGTGAGCGTCTGGATGATCAGCGCACCGAGCACCGTGCCCGCGAAGCTGAAGCGGCCGCCGAGCAGCGACGTGCCGCCGAGCGTCACCGCGAGAATCGCGTCGAGTTCGAGCAGCAGGCCCGCGTTGTTGCCGTCCGCGCTGCGCACGTTCGAACTGATCAGAATGCCGGCCAACGCCGCGGTCAAACCGGAGAAGCTGTACACCGCGAACACGATCGCCTTCGAGCGCAAGCCGACGAGCCGCGTCGCAACCGGGTTCACGCCGATCGCGCGAATGAACAGGCCAAGCGCCGTGCCCTCCACCAAAGCGGCGGTCGCCAGCACGGCTACCGTCGCGATCCACACCGAGCACGGCACGCCGAGCCAGTAGCCGCCGCCGACGAACAGATAGCCGGGCGCGCCGATCGGAATGATCTGCCCGGCGGTCAGCAGTTGCGCGATGCCGCGGCCGGCGACCATCAGGATCAGCGTCGCGATGATCGGCTGCATGCCGACGAACGCGACGAGCACCCCGTTCCACATGCCGCTCAAAATGCCGACGACGAGCGCGGCCAACAGCGCCTGCACGATCAGCGCACCGCTCGGCACGGCCTGGGTCGCGAGTATCGTCGCGGCCGCGGCGCCCGCGATCGCGACCACCGCACCGACCGAGATGTCGATGCCGCGCGTCGCGATCACGAGCGTCATGCCGATCGCGACCAGCACGAGCGGCGCCGCGCGATTGAGGATGTCGATCGGCGCGCCGAACAGGTGACCGTCGAGCATGCGCAGCGCGAGAAAATGCGGATTGACCAGCAGGTTCAGTCCGCACAGCAATACCAGCGTCACGCATGGCCACACCAGCGGACGTTCGACGCCGTCGCGCGCGAACCAGTTCGATAGCTTCATTCGCCGCTCCCTGCGATGAGTCGGTAGATGTTGTCTTCGTTCGATGCCTTACCGGCCACCTCGGCGATCTTGCGGCGATCGCGCAGCACCGCGACGCGATGGCTGACGCGCAGCACCTCGCTGATCTCCGACGAGATGAACAGGATGGACAGGCCGTTCGCGCACAACGCGAGCAGCCGGTCCATGATGTCGAACTTGGCGGCGACGTCGATACCGCGGGTCGGCTCGTCGAGGATCAGCAGTTTGGGATCGGTTGCGAGCCAGCGCGCGAGCAGAGCCTTCTGCTGGTTGCCGCCGGACAGGAGCGCGATCGGCTGCTCGGCATCGGACGCCTTGATGCCGAGCCGCTCGATCCACATATCGGCGAGTTCGCGCGCGCGTTGCCGGCTGATCTTGCGCCACCAGCCGCGCCGCGCCTGCAACGCGAGCATGATGTTTTCGCGGATCGACAGCTCGGCGACGATGCCTTCCTTCTTGCGGTCTTCCGCGCAATAGCCGATGCCGTGGCGCACCGCGTCGTGCGGCGTGCGCAGCCGCACGGGACGCCCTTCGACGAGGATCGTGCCGCTGTCCGCGCGATCCGCGCCGAACAGCAGACGCGCGGTTTCGGTGCGCCCCGAGCCGAGCAGTCCCGCGAGGCCGAGTATCTTGCCGGCGTGCACTTCGAGATCGATCGGCTGTAGCGTGCCGCGACGGCCGACGCCGCGCAGTTCGATGAACGGCTGCGTGGCCGTTGCTTCTTCCGGGTGATCGTGCGCGACTTCCTGCAGATCGTCGGCGGCCTGCCCTTCGTGGGCTGCTTCGCGCAGACGCGCGCTCATGCGCTCGTGGCCGACCATCTTCGCGACCAGCTGATCCGCGGACAGATCGCGCGCCAGATATTCGCCTTCGCGCTCGCCGTTGCGCATCACCGTGATGCGATCGGAGATCGCATAGGTCTGTTCGATGAAATGCGTGACGAACAGGATCGCGATGCCCGATCGCTTGAGATGGCGAAGGATTTTGAAAAGCTGCGCGACTTCGCTGTCGTCGAGGCTCGAAGTCGGCTCGTCGAGAATCAGCACGCGCGCATCGACGGACAACGCTCGCGCGATCGCGACCATCTGCTGCACGGCGATCGGATAGGCGTCGAGCGAGCGCGTGACGTCAAGCGACACGTCGAGGCGCGCGAGCGCTTCCTGCGCGCGGCGCTTGATGTCGGGCCAGTCGATCGCGCCGAAGCGGCGCGGCTGCCGGCCCGCGAAGATGTTCTCCGCGACCGACAGATTCGGGCACAGGTTCACTTCCTGGTACAGCGTGCGCACGCCGGCCGCCTCGGCTTCCTGCGGCGACGCGAATGCGACCACCTCGCCGCCGAGGCGGATCGTGCCGGCATCGGGTGCGAGCACGCCGGTGAGCACGTTGATCAACGTGGATTTGCCGGCGCCGTTCTGGCCCATCAGCGTATGGACCTCGCCGGGAAACAGGCGGAAGTCGACGTGTTGCAACGCCTTCACGCCCGGAAATGTCTTGCTGACGCCGGAAGTCGCCAGGATCGGTTCGCGCGCGCTCATGTCATTCTGTTGGCTTCGCGCACCCGGTGGCGTGCCGCGCTGCGGCTGGTCCGGCTGAGTCGGTTCGGTAGCGGATTGGGTCATGGACCTCGCTCGATCGGCTATGCATGGTTCGGCAGGCCCCAGCGGCATGCTCCCGCGGACGCAGGCTCCTGAAAAGAGACCGCCCGCTGCAGAAGGAAGCAGCCCGGGCGGTCAGGCACCACTGGAGAAACCTGTTCGATGCGTCCGTACTGCACATCTCCTTCGCGCCGCGGGCCGCGTCGGCCCAGGCGCCTGAACACCGCACACGCCGCGGCACTCGCGCGAGCGATGCCGCGGCGATGTTGCGCGTCGCGTCAGTACTTACGCGACGGCAAAGTTTGCGCAGCGACGCTCATCGGGAAGACAGTCTCCTGAGTCAGGATGCGCTTCGGCAGCGGCTTGCCAGCCACCACGTCTTTCACCGCCGTCATCAGCTGCGGTCCGAGCAGCGGGCTGCACTCGACGTCGACGTTGATCTTGCCAGCGGCCATCGCCTGGAAGCCGCCCTTGGTTGCGTCGAACGAAACCACCACGACGTCCTTGCCCGGATGCATGCCGGCTTCTTCCATCGCCTGGATCGCGCCGAGGGCCATGTCGTCGTTATGAGCATAGACAACGTTGATCTTGTTGCCGTAGGTCTTGATGAACGCTTCCATCACCTGCTTGCCGCCGGCAAGCGTGAAGTCGCCGCTTTGCGACGCGATGATCTTGAACTTCGGATCGCTCTTGATCACTTCGACCAGACCCGCGTGGCGGTCATTCGCCGGCGCGGAGCCGACCGTGCCTTGCAGCTCGGCGATGTTGATCGGGCCTTTATCGTTCTTGTAGTTCTCCGCGAGCCACTTGCCGCCGCGTCGTCCTTCTTCGAGGAAGTCCGAGCCGATCATCGTCACGTACAGCGACGGGTCCTTCACGTCGATGTTGCGGTCGGTCAGGATCACCGGAATCTTCGCGGCCTTGGCTTCGAGCAGCACCGGTTCCCAGCCCGATTCGACGACCGGCGAGAACGCGATAACGTCGACCTTCTGAGCGATATACGAGCGGATCGCCTTGATCTGGTTTTCCTGCTTCTGCTGCCCGTCGGAGAATTTGAGGTTGATACCGGCATCCGCCGCCGCCGACTTCACCGATTCGGTATTCGCGGTGCGCCATGCACTTTCCGCACCGACCTGCGCAAAACCGAGCGTTATTTTCTTGTCCTCGGCATGCGCGCCTGGGGTGGCCAGCGTTAGCACTCCGAGACTCGCGGAAAGCGCGAGCGCGCCCAGAGCGCGACACGCGGCACGTCGTGAATTCGCCATGACAGTCTCCAATCGTTGTTGTGTAGACGACCCAGCGGTCAGCCCGGCCCTCGTGGCCCTCACGGCGCATGGATCGTGATGTAGCGTACTGTGCGACGCGTTAACCGTCCAATCATATGATTCGCGCCCTCGATATCAATTTTGGTATAGCGCGCCGATCAGAGCATTGCCGCTCGCTGAGTCAGGTCGGCGTCACTCTCGGGGTGACCCAGCGAAACGTCAGATTGATGCGCTCGCCGCTCACGCGCGGCTCCTTCGGCACCCGATGACGCCACTGCGCCTGGGTGTCGCCCTTCATCACGAGCAGGCTGCCGCCCTTTAGCGAGAACGATTGCACGACGCCGCTGCGGTTGTGCTGCAGATCGAACCTGCGCGCGACACCGAGACTCACCGACGCGATCACCGGTTGCTTGCCGAGTTCGGGCTCGCGGTCCGCATGCCAGCCCATGCTGTCGGCGCCGCTGCGGTAACGATTCAGCAGCACGCTGTTAAAACGCGCGCCGCTGGTCGCCTCGGCGGCGGCCTTCAGTTCAGCGACGGCGGGCGTCCACGCTTGCGGCACGTTGCGGATACCGGAGTAGACATACACCGCATCCGGCTCGCCCTGCCAGGCGGTCAGACGCGGCAGTGCAACACGGCCCCCAGGCGTGCCCATCATGTCCTGGCGCCATTGCACTTCGTCGATCAGGCGGGCGAGCAGGCGTTCGGCGTCGGCCGTTGCGAGCCAGTCGGGATACCAGTCGACGTCGGGGGTCGGCAGGTCGTTGAAAAGATCGGTGTTCATCGGAATGCCTGGATGCAAGCGGACGAGTAAAAACCTTGGCTATTATGGCGACGACGGCTCACGCGCTGATTCACGCGCATTGCTCTTTCATTCGACGCGGCTCCGCGCGTTCCCTCCATTCTTTTGCAGGGATCACTTCCATGACACTTTCCGACCAGGCGCTCGCACAGCTCTTTCGCGATGCGCGTACGCACAACGGCTGGCAGAACAAACCGATCGACGACGCCGTGCTGCGCGAGTTGATGGAACTCGTCCTGCTCGGCCCGACCTCGGCCAATTCGAGTCCGGGCCGCTTCGTGTTCGTCAGGACGCCGGAGGGCAAGGAGAAACTGCGCCCGGCGCTGTCGGCCGGCAATCTCGAGAAAACGATGGCAGCGCCGGTCACGGTGATCGTCGCCATGGACATGGCCTTCTACGAGCATCTGCCGAAACTGTTTCCGCATGCGGATGCGCGCAGCTGGTTCGTCGGCAACGAGCGGTTGATCGCGGACACGGCGTTTCGGAATTCGACGCTGCAAGGCGGCTATCTGATTCTCGCGGCGCGTGCGCTCGGTCTCGACACCGGGCCGATGTCGGGCTTCGATCAGGCCAAGGTCGACGCAGCGTTCTTTGCAGGTACGACGGTGAAGTCGAACTTCCTGATCAATCTTGGCTATGGCGATCCGTCAAAGCTGTTTCCTCGCAGCCCGCGTTTTTCGTTCGACGAAGCGGCGCGGATAGCGTGACGGTGCGTTGATGATGGATGGCGCGGCGGGTGTCGCGCCACGCGTTGAATCGAATCGCGTCAGGTTAGCAGCGCGATATAAAACACCACGGTGCCGATCAACGCGCCGACGAAGCAGAAGCCCTCTTCGGCTTCGTCGCCATTCGAGCGCAGCCACGCGCCGACCGCGCCGAACAGCCCCGCGATGCCGAGCGCGACGCACACCATCACGACATCGAACAACGCGCTTTTGCCGAGCTCGGAAAAATCGAAGCCGCGCACGGCGATGTAAAGCGCAATCGCCATCAGCGAGATGCCGACGAGCGGCAACATGACATGGCTACCCTCGTATCCGACATGATGCGGATGATGAGCATGATGCACGTCGTCCGCGTGATGCCACAGGTGGCCCGATTTGAGCAGCTTCATGGTGTGCCTCCCCCCGCCGATCTCTCCCGGCGACAGAACCAGTCATGGCCGAAGCGCCCTGCGCTGCCCCGGCAACAAGCTGTTTGCTTTCAAGCATACTCCACACATGGACACAATTCAAAGCCCATTTAATTCGTTTGCATAGGCATTAAATGCGTCGCGCGTGCTCTTGTAAGTATCTGCTGAGCACGGAACGCGCCTGCCCCGGCGAAGCCGTGTCGTGGCTCGTCCCGGCGCCTTCCGGCGGGCGTGCCGTGCGGTGCCGGAGCACGAATTTTGCAGCCACGGCAAGGGACCGAACATGTCGGTAGAATGATTCGCCGCGTTCGCTAACCGTCGCGCACGCAAGCACTGCCCGCCAATGGATCGCCGCCGCGCTGTCGCTGTGATGCCGGCCCTTTGGCCCCCTTCCCGTCCTGATCCTCTTTATGCGACGTTCATCGTTTCTTGTGCGCATCATCCTGATTGGCATCCTGCTGCATATCTACGTTGGTTTGCGCCTGATTCCAGACATGCCGACCGACTCGGCCGGCCGCGGACTGTGCGTGCTGTGGCTCGTGCTGTCGATCTACCTGATCCCGGTCGGCATGATGGCGCGCGGCTTCAAGCGCCAGCCGCTCGGCGACCGGCTCGCATGGGTCGGCCTGCTCGCGATGGGCTTTTTCTCGTCGCTGCTGGTGCTGACGTTCGCGCGCGACCTGATGCTGGCGTCGCTGCTGACGATCGACGCGATCTGGCCGAACACGCTTGCGATCGCGCATTGGCGCACCGGGTCGGCGGCGGCCGTGCCGCTGCTCGCGCTGCTGTCGACGCTGATCGGCCTGTTCAACGCGCGCCGTCGCGCGCGCGTCGTCACGATCGAAGTACCGATCGACGATCTGCCTGCCGAACTCGCCGGCTTCACGATCGTGCAGATCAGCGACATCCACGTCGGCCCGACGATCAAGGGCCGCTATGTCGACGCGATCGTCGACGCGGTGAACCGGCTCGAGCCGGATCTGATCGCGGTGACGGGCGATGTCGTCGACGGCAGCGTGCCGCAGTTGAGCCGGCATACGCAGCCGCTGTCGCGGCTCGCCGCGCGGCACGGTGCGTTTCTCGTGACCGGCAATCACGAGTACTACTCCGGCGCGAACTCGTGGATCGCCGAATTCCGCCGGCTCGGCTTGCGGGTGCTGCTGAACGAACACGTGATCGTCGATCATGACGGCGCGCGCGCCGTGATCGCCGGCGTCACCGACTACTCGGCCGGTCATCATGACCCCGCGCACCGCAGCGACCCGGTTGCGGCGCTCGCCGGCGCGCCGGGGGACGTGCTGATCAGGGTGCTGCTCGCGCATCAGCCGCGCTCGGCCGAAGCGGCCGCGGCGGCCGGCTTCACGCTGCAGTTGTCGGGTCATACGCACGGTGGTCAGTTCTTTCCGTGGAATTTCTTCGTGCGGCTGCAGCAGCCGTTTACGGCGGGCCTCGCGCGTCTGGACGGACTATGGGTTTATACGAGTCGCGGCACGGGCTATTGGGGACCGCCCAAACGACTCGGCGCGCCTTCGGAGATCACACGCTTGAGACTCGTACCGGGCGAACCCGATTGAACTCAACATTCGCAGTCCGGAGCAATTAATTGCAGCCTTTCAGCATTAGGGCTATGGCAACACTAAATGCACACTCTGTGCCGCTCGCGGCTTGACTGATCTTTGCGCAGCCCCCTAAAATTCGCGCAATTCTTCTAACCGGAATCACGATCTTGGACAGTAGCAGTTGTACGAGCCGAGTATCGATTTGCCCGCTCGCCTGAGCCGCAGGATTTCCGCGTCAGTCTTTTCTGTCGCCGTCCTGCCCTCGGGCTCGATGGCGCACGTCGCTCTCATTTCATTGTCATTCGCGTACTGCCGGTAAAGCACCGCGTGGCGCGATGCCATGCCGATACCGCACGCTCCGGCCGCTGCACGCGTGTGCGCGCGTATTTCGTCCCGCCCGCATGAACTTGCCCTGCACGAGGTAGACGATCTGATGTTCTCACGCGTAGGCTTCACACTGCGACAGCGCCCACGCCAACCTTTCTGAACGATGACACTCGAATTCTTCCTGCGTCTGATGACCGCTTTTGCTTGCGGCGTCGCGATCGGCCTCGAACGACAGATCCGCCAGCGCACTGCCGGCCTGCGCACGATCACGCTCGTGGCAAGCGGCGCGTGCCTGTTCGTCACGCTCGGCGTGCTGACCGGCAACGGCGTCAGCGGCATTACGCAGATTGCGGCCTATGTGGTGTCCGGCGTCGGCTTTCTTGGCGGCGGCGTCATCATGCGCGACAAGGGCTCGATCCAGGGGATCAACACCGCGGCGACGCTGTGGTGCTCGGCGGCCGTGGGTGTATTGAGCGGCGCGGGACATTACGGACCGGCGCTCGCCGGCACCGCGGTCGTGCTGCTGGCCAACACCGTACTGCGTGAAGTGAGCCGGATGATCAACCAGACGCCGGTTTCAAACGCCGACCTCGTGCGCGAGTACGTGCTGACGATCGTCTGCCGCGAAGCCGACGAGATCCACATTCGCACCGCGATTTCCAACTCGATGTACTCGGCGCCGCTGTCGTTCCAGAGCCTGACGAGCGAGGATGTCGAGGACGAGCCGGCGCGCATTCGCGTGACGGCGACGCTGACGATGCATCCGAAAGATCAATCGAAGCTCGAACAGATGGCGAGCCGCCTGAGCATGGAAAAGAGCGTGTCCAGCGTCAGTTGGACCGCGCGGGAAGCGGAACCGACACCCGAGTGAAGCGCTGTGCGCAAGTCTCCTCTGTTCGCGCGCATCGTCTACACTTAGCTTGCAGCAGATTCAGATAGTGTCAAATCCGCGTCCCGAACGCGGACCGTCCCATAACCTTCGACTAAGCTCTGTCACCGTGATTTGTTCACACTCAACCAGGGAGTCTCGAATATGGAACACGGCATCATTGCATGGCTCATCATCGGCGCGATCGCTGGCTGGCTCGCGGGCGTATTGGTCAAGGGTGGCGGCTTCGGCCTGATCGTCGACATCATCGTCGGGATCATCGGGGCGTTCATCGGCGGCTGGCTCGCGGGCGTGCTGCATATCTCTATTGGCAGCGGCTGGATCGCCTCGATCATCACCGCGGTGATCGGCGCGGTCATTCTGCTGTTTATTATCCGGCTCGTGCGACGAGGCTCCTGAGCGCAGCGTCCGATTTCATCAAGCGCCAGCGGGCTCGTGCCGCTGGCGCTTTTTTGTTGCCTGTTTCTGCTGTGTTGATCGCAGCGATTGCGGGTGCCGCGGGCGTTGCAGATCAGCCCGGCAGCATCGAGCCCGTCTCGCGCAGCCGCGTATGCCATGCAAATGCCTGATCGAGGCAATGCGGCGTCTGCCCTCCCCAACGCAACGCATCGCGGTAGTAGTCGCGCAACAGTTCGCGATACCGCGGGTGTACGCAATGCTCGATGATCAGCGTCGCACGTTCGCGCGGCGCGAGGCCGCGCAGATCGGCGAGACCTTGCTCGGTGACGACGACGTCGACGTCGTGTTCGTTGTGGTCGCAATGCGGCACCATCGGCACGATGCTCGAAATGCGGTCGCCTTTCGCGGTCGACTTGGTCGCGAACACCGCGCACGACGCATTGCGCGCAAAGTCGCCCGAGCCGCCAATGCCGTTCATCATGTGCGTGCCGCCGACATGCGTCGAATTGACGTTACCGTAGATATCGAATTCGAGCGCGGTATTGAGCGCGATCAGACCGAGCCGCCGAATCACCTCCGGATGGTTGCTGACTTCCTGCGGACGCAGCACGAGCCGGTCGCGATAGCGCTCGATATCGCCGAACACCTGCGCCTGCCGCGCGGCCGACAGCGTGATCGACGCGCCGGACGCAAACGCGACCTTGCCGGCGTCCATCAGATCGAACGTCGAATCCTGCAAGACTTCTGAATAGATTTCGAACACATCGAAAGGCGAATCGACGAAGCCCGCCAGCACCGCGTTGGCGATCGTACCGATACCGGCCTGCAGCGGCGGCAACTGCTTCGGCATACGGCCACGCGTGACTTCGTGCTGGAAAAATTCGATCAGGTGTCCGGCGATCAACGCGGTTTCCCGATCCGCGGGGAGCACCGTGGACGGGCTGTCGGCCATGTCCGTGATCACGATCGCCGCGATTTTCTCGGGCGGAATCTCGATAGCGGGAGTGCCGACGCGATCCTGCGCGCGCACGATCGGCAGCGGCTCGCGATGAGGCCGGCGCCCCGGAATCCAGATGTCGTGCAAGCCTTCGAGCTCGAGCGGCTGCGCAAGATTGATCTCGACGATGACCTTGTCCGCGAGAATCGCGAAGCTGGCCGAATTGCCGACTGAAGTTGTCGGCACGATACCGCCGCTCTCCGTGATCGCGGCGGCTTCGATGATCGCGACATCGAGCTTGCCGAGCTGGTTCGCGCGCAGCATCTCGACGGTCTCGGACAGATGCTGGTCGACGAACATCACTTCGCCGCGATTGATTGCGTCGCGCAGCGTCTTGTCCACCTGAAACGGCAGACGGCGCGCGAGCACGTGCGCCTCGGTCAGCATGCGGTCGACGTCATGACCGAGCGAGGCGCCCGTCATCAGCGTGATGCGCAGCGGCTCGCCCAACTGGCGCGCACGCTCGGCAAGCGCGACCGGCACCGCCTTCGCGTCGCCCGCGCGCGTGAAGCCGCTTGCGCCAACGCGCATGCCGTCGTGAATCAGGAGCGCCGCGTCGGCGGCCGTGGTGATTTTTTCGCGCAGCGCGGCGCAGCGAATTCGGTCTTCGTACATGAAAGGGAGTCTCTCCATAGTCGCCAGCTCCGTCTACTGGTGCGCACGTCTGCGGTGTGCTTCGCTCAATAGGCGGTTGCCGCACCCGCTGCGGCGTCACGATCGGACGGCGTCGCGAGCAGGTGTTGGGTCGCGTGACAGGGTCCGCGACAGGTTGTTGCGCGCGAAGCAGCCGGACTCAGCTGCCGAAGAAGATGTTGCAGAAGCTCATCGGGCCAACGCATTCGTCGGCTTTCGCTTTCGGCGCTTCCGCATGCTTGCGCGCGGCACCCTTATCGGCGCGCTGGCTATCCGCCTGCGCAACCTGCTGGTCCGGCGCGGCCGGCGCCGTCTGTGCATAGGCGGCGGCAGCGGTGGACAAAGAACAGGCGATCAGGACCAACTTCAACACTTTCATCTCACTCTCCAGGACTTACGGCTACTGCGACCACTACTGCGAAGCAGTGACGCAACTATATGACCGTCACCTAAGCGGATTAACGGGGCCGCCTGGAAGGGATCTTTCCATCTGGCAGAAAGATCCACGAAGCATGGCTCAGCGACGATTGAACGGCGCCTCCTTGTCGAGCAACGCGCTACGAATAAAGTGCAGACAGCTCAGGATGCGCTGCAAGTCGTGACGCCGGTCGCGCTCGGCATGCACGGTCCGCAGCATGTCCTGCGCGAGCCAGGTTGCCGAGCGCACGGCGACCAGTGCGCGTTCGAGCGAACCGGGATCGGGGCGTTCGAAGAGCCGGGCGAGATCGTCGCAGGTGTGTTCGATCACGCTGCGCCAGCGCGGCTGAAGCATGTCGGCATATTCGGCGCGCGCGGCTTCGTTGCGCAGGTCGATGACGGCGTGACCTACTTCGATCGTCGCGAGCATCCAGCGAAGCGCGTCGCGCCGTCGTCGCGAACGGTGCGTCAGCAGCACGCGCAGTTGTGAAGTCAGATCGTGCGTGCTCGCCTGGAAACGTCGGTTCAGACCCGGCAGGGCCTCCTTGCATGCCGATACCGTTTGCACTCTCAGGTCGCCCATGATCCGGTCGATCAGCCAGCGCATATCGGCGGGAAAGACCACCGCGAATCCAACTGCCGCGAGCAACATCGACGCGGTCAGCGCGATGCCGTTGTTGATCAGCAGATCAGGCACGTAGCTGACGATGTTATCCGGCCCGGCCAGCAGACAGAAGAACACCGAAAAGCCGATGCCGAACCCCGACGCGCCGCGACGTGTCGCGATGAATGCGCCTAGTGCGAGCACCGGCGCGAGTGCCGCGCAAAGCAGCGGGAAACCATCGATGTTGGGATACACGTAGCACATGAACACGTAGCCTGTCAGCGTCGCGAGCACCGCGCCGATCGCCATTTGCATGGCCATCCTGGTAGCGCTTGGCGCGGTGGACGTCAACGCACAGACCAGCGTTGCGCCGATCACGGCAAGGCCGCCGCTCGGCCAGTTGGTCGCGATCCAGAACGCGCCGGCGATCCCGATGACGACAGCCGAGCGCAGAAACGTAAACAATACGGCGAAGTGGTTTGTGCGGCTGACAGGTCTGCTCGGAGAGTGGCTCTTTTGTGGGCTCGAGCTGCGTCGCAGGCTTTGCTGCGGGCTTTCTGTTTTGCGCCACAAGCTTGCATACGTTTGGGAATAATTCATCCATTCGCCCACGAATCGATACAGCAATTCGGCTGCCGTGTCGAAGTCCGCAAGCGATTCCGCGGACGCGGCTTCGAGTGGCCGCCTCGTTTCACGTACCCGGCGTGGCAGGTTCGCTCGAAAGAGCCGCAGATCGGCTGCTGCGTGGGAGGCTGCGACGCCTGCTTCAACTTGTGCTTGTGCTTCGAACAAGGCTCCCAGTTCGTCGAGGTATGGACCGATGGCCGCGAGTATCGACACTGCGCCGCTCGCCCGCAACCGTTTGAGCAACTGATTTAGCGCATGCAGACGCGCGCATGCATCCATGAATTCGCTATTCAGACGCGCCAGATGCGCACTGCGCGAGCGCATCGCCGGGTCTTCGAATGCGACGAACGTACGCGTTGCTTCGAAGCCGGCGATTTCGTCGACGAAGTCCGCGAAACGCCGTTCGAACTGATGGCGCTCGAGCCCGCCCGCGAACACATCGACAGCAAAGGCAGTAAAATTCGCGTACCTGACCTGAAGGTTACGTCGTAGCGCAAGGCTCGAGCGCTGCGGCAGCAGCAATGCGCTGACCGCGCTCGAACACACGATGCCAACCGCCACTTCCGCCGCGCGCGCGAGTGCGGCGAGGAACAGTCCCTCGGGCGTCATCACGTTCGGAATGCCGATCAGCGCGGCGGTGTAACCCGCGAGCACGAAACCGTACCATCTGAAATGCCGATACCGGACCGCCGCAGCAATACAGGCGCTCACCCATGCGACCATGCCGAGCATGTACAGTTCGGGCTGCTGGGCGAACAGCCCGCCGAGCACGAGCGCGGCCACGGTCCCTCCCGCAGTTCCGAGAATCCGGTAGAAGCTCTTCGCGAGCACCATGCCGCTGAACGGTTGCATCAACACGAAAACCGTGGTCATCGCAATGCGAGGCTGCTGCAGATCGAGCAGCATCGCGATGCCCAGCGCCAGCAGACCGGCGGTTACCGTCTTCAGCAGATGAAGCCAGGTCAGACCGTCGCTGCTGGCCCAGTCGCGCACGACCCGATTGAGTTTGGCTCGACCGAGTCGTCGCCGCATGACACCGCGCGGACCGAATAAATCCGACGACGGCTCGATCGCATGATCGGGTTTCATCTGAAAACAGTGCACCCCTCGTGGTCGCTGAGAGAGCCTCCGGGCAGAATCGCTGACACCGACAGGCGAGGCGCCGATTGTAGGAGTCCCCGTTGCACGCATTAAGACGACGAGTGCAAAACATCTGTTCTAGAACGGACAACAATAGTGCCTCGGGACTGACGGAAAATATGACCTTGGTCATGAAACAGAAGATTTGATGGACACGCTACAAAATATGCGAGTGTTCGTGCGCGTGGTTGAAGCCGGTAGCTTCACCGCGGCCGCGCAATCGCTCAATTCAACGACCGGCGCGATGTCTCGCGCGGTGTCGGAACTTGAAGCACATCTGCGCACGCGCCTGCTGAATCGATCGACGCGTCGCCTTGCGTTGACCACCGCCGGCGAGCGCTATCTGAAGCGATCGCAGCAGATCCTCGCGGATGTCGATATTGCCGAAGAAGAAGCCAGTTGCGCACACGAGCGACCAACCGGCGCGCTGCGCATGCATAGCTTTGCGAGCATCGGCCAGCACTACGTACTGCCGGCTATTTCGCGTTATCGCGAGCTTTATCCTGATGTGACCGTCGAGTTGACGCTGTCACAGCGCATGCCCGATCTGTTCGAAGGCAGCGCCGATGTGGCCGTGATCGGCGCATCGATGCTGCCCAATTCGGACCTCGTGTCGTTTCCGCTGGGGACGACGTTCAGCATCCTGTGCGCATCGCCGGCTTACGTGCGCGCGCACGGCGCGCCCCAACAACCGGCTGACCTTGCGCATCACGAATGTCTGATCCTTCATACGCCGGCGTTCCCGCCACATGAATGGACGCTCGACGGCCCGAACGGCAGTGAGTTGATGGAAGTCGATGGACCCGTGCATGTGAACATCGCCGAATCGCTGATTGTGGCGATCCGCGAAGGCATGGGCATCGGCATGGTGCCGCTCTACGCAGCCATTTCCGGGTTACGCGATGGCACGTTGGTGCGTGTTTTACCGGAATATACGCTGCAGAAGACGACTGTTTATGCGCTCTATCCGTCGCGCAAATTCATCGATGCAAAGACTCGCACGTGGGTCGAATTCTTGCGCTCGCATCTGCCCAAGGTGATCGCGCGCGACGAAGCGTTGCTTGCTGAGGTCGGGCAAATGGGATGCGTGGATGACCCAGTGCAGATGGGTAGAGTTGTCGTCCCCGTCACTCAGGACATGCGGACACCGTTAGGTCTATGAACTCGCTGCAGCACGCCTGAACTCGCGCGGCTAGCGGTATTTCAGGGTAAGCGGCTCGGCAGGGCCGATCCCCGATCCGCGCGCGCGTGGGGCATGATGTGAGAGCGTGGATTGTTTGCATGGTCGTTGACACGACCTATCTCGATCTACCCGGTCAAGCGGTGTGCGTGGG